>JBDKRC010000302.1:0-75172 GCA_039683575.1 Armatimonadia bacterium
ACAGCGAGGCGATACGGCTTGATCCGCAGGACGCAGAGGTCTACTGCAACCGGGGTAATGCGTACTCTGGCAAGCGCGAGTACGATCAGGCTGTCCAGGATTACAGCGAGGCGATACGGCTTGATCCACAGGACGCAGAGGTCTACTGCAACCGGGGCAATGCGTACTTTGGCAAGCGCGAGTACGATCAGGCCATCACGGACTACAGCGAGGCGATACGGCTTGATCCGAAGGACGCCGGTGCCTATCACAACCGGGCCACCGCCTATTCTGAGAAGCGCGATTACGACCGGGCCATTGCGGATGACCGCAAAGCTCTGGAATTCGACCCTGAGTGTCCAGGTGCCCGCACCACTCTATGCTTCTACCTTTATCTGGGCGGGCAACTTGGTGAGGCAATTGCGGCCGGTCGCGAGGCCGTCACGGCCACGCCGGAAAACGAGTATGCCGTTGGCAACCTGGCGATTGCGCTGCTGGCCGCAGGAAAGGACGCAGATGCCATTGCCCAGTACCGGCGGCTGGTGGAGATCGGGGCGGAGAAGGCACTGCAGGGCGGCTGCGACACCGACCTGAACGACCTGTTGAAGAAGCGGCCGGGGTTGGCGCTGGCCCACTTCTGCCTCGCGCTGCTCTATGACGGCGACCATGACGGCGCGAAGGCGACGGCGGAGTACGCCGCGTATCTCAAGGCCAGCCCGCAAGGGGACTATGCCGCCGAAGCGCAGCAGCGGCTTGAGGCGTTGCGGCCCTGAAGCCGGCGTTTTGCGGCCTTCAGGCGCTGGTGGCCAGGAGGCGCTCCAGCGTCCGGCGCAGGTTCTCATCAAGCGGCCGAAGTAGCTGTGCTTCGTTCGCTTCCAGCGCGGCCTCGGCCCTGAGGCCCTCTGCGGCCAACAGGGTCGCGCGGGCGAGGTGGCGCGCCAGGGGATCGGTGGGGATGTTGGGGCTGTGGTCAAGGGCGGCGAGGTCCGCGGCCACTCGGCTGACCCCGGCTTCGTCCAGCAACTCGAACCAGACGCGCGGGGAGACCACGTGTGTGCCCGCCAGTTCGGCGTTGAGGTCCCACTCGTACCGGTGCCCAGGCAGGAGTTGTGGGGCCCCGGCAGGGTACTGCAGGTGTGTAGCGTGCGTTGGCTTGCAGACCCATAGCGGCTTCCCATGGTCGTAGACGGTGACGGTGTACGAAGTGCCGGGCTTGCGGGCCGCCCACGACAGCATGAGCGGGCGGCGCAGTTCGCGGCTATTGGCCGGTCGCAAAGGGTGGACGCCGTCCGCGGTTGTGGTGGTGAGGTGGCTTGCGGTGATGGTGGCCTCAGCGCCACGGCGCGCAAACAACTGGCAGAGCATGAAGCCCCAGACTCGCCGCAGCGAGGCCTTGGTCTGGGGTTGGGTGGCCGGTCGAATGACGATTGAGAGATGGTGTGGGTCGGTGGGAATGGCTTCATTCTGGCGGTCGCGGTACTGCAGAACCCCGCGGCTGTTTCGTTGCAGCACCAGGCGCTCGCCCGTGAACAGACGCAGCGGTGCGTGTACGGGACGCGCCGTGCCCGAACGGCTGATCACCGTGGCCTTGCCAGTCAACTGAAGAAGCACCGCCTGTGGCGGCTCCGCAGCCCAACTGCGACCTGCCAGAAGACCCGACGCGGCCAGGATCAGGAGCGGCGTCCAGCCGCGCCAGGGCGAGCGGTGGTGGCAAGAGCGAATTGGCATTCTGCGCGCGACCTGGTTGCACATGGAAGGCCTCCTGCGATGCCCTCATCCAAACCACGCTAGCATTGTTTTGCATCTTCGGGCTGGCTATAATAGCCCTCGGTCAATGCCGCGCGGAGAGTAATCCGGGTAGTATCCCCCGAAGCTTCGCCCACATTGTACAGCGTTCCGCCTCATTTGCGAACTAGCTATCGTTAGCCTCTGCTGGGGGGCCTGGCATGCCCGCTGCATCTGTTTGCTCTGACGACGCCTTAGTAGTGCGTGGTGGGGCTTTACGCAGTCTTCGCCTGGAGGCGGCGGCGAAGGTCGCCACTCGCGGGGGCCTGCCTGCACGCGTGCAATGTCGTCGGCACAAGGTCACCTTCCCCTCCTCACTGTTGCGAGCCGTTGGTCTGCTTGGCGCGGTTCTTTGGCTGTGCATGCCCGTGGTGGCTACACCAGAGGGCGCTCAGCCCGAGGAACTCGTCAAGACCGTCGCTTCGCGTCTCGAGGTTGCTCTGCGGGCGGACCGCGACTGCAAGCTGGACTGGGGTGGCGTGCGGTTGCGCTACGTGATTGTCAGTGACGCCGACTCGGCGCTTAACGCTTCCATCGCGATGGCGCCCGAGGGCGGCAAGCAGCCGGTGCTGCCGACCCGGTCGCTCTGCTGCTGGGACCTGCATCGCGTTGGCGTGGCGCCGCCCCCGGGCCCGACCCCCTCGCGCTCAGGCTACGGCCCGTGTGCGGGCACCGTGATGATCGGAGCCCGGCTCGTTCGGGAAGTTTGTCACGACGACCCCTCGCGCGTGGCCGTATTGCTAGGCCACGAACTGGCCCATCTGGCTTTCTGGGACTTCCGGACTGTGCCCGCGGGGGGTGGCGATGCCCTCCAACTTGCGGACCTTGACCAGGAGAGGGAGTTGGCCGCAGACGAGGCCGGCTTGCGCTATGCTCTTGCTGCGGGCTACGAGAATGCGGAACAGGCTGCCACGGAGGTCTGGAAGACGATGAGCCTGGTGTGCGGGGATCAATCGCCTTTGGAGCCCGCCAGAGCACTGAGCACACATCCCAGCCACCTGATGCGTCTGCAACTGCTGCAGCAGGAGCCGCGAAGGCGGCAGTTGTACCGCTCGCTGCAGACGTTCGAGACCGGCTCATACTACCTGCAGATGGGGCAGTGGGAGGCCGCTCAGGAGTGCTTTGAGAGCGCGTCCCAACGCTTCCCCGGGCGGCCCGAGGTGTTGACCAACATCGCCTACGCCCTCATGATGCGCTTCTATGCCGCGCTCCCGCCCGAGGCGCGCGGCCGTCTCGGTGGCGAGCTTTCCTGCCTCTCGTACGCCACCACACACCCCCCGATTCTGGGCGGAACCACCATAGACCGAGCGCTGCTCCAGGAGGCCATTTCGCGCTATCGCGAGGCGCTCGCGGCCGAGCCCGCCTTTCTCCCGGCTCAAGTCGGCCTGGGCACGGCCCTGCTCATGGACCCCGACGTCACCGCAGCCGCCCCCGGGCCGCTTGCAGAGGCCGTGGAACTGCTTCGCGTCGCCGAGCAGAGGGCGAGAGAGACCGGGGACGAGTGCGCGCTGATAGACGCTGCCACCAACGGCGCGCTGGCTTTCAAGCGCCTGGGACGGGGAGACGCTGCCTCGTACCGGAAGGCGCTGGAGCGTGCATTCAAGCAGATTCCCGAGGGGGCGCAGTGTCTGCCGCTCATGCTCAATCTGGCCACGGCCCTGGCGGAGGCAAAGGCCGACCGTCGAGAGCCCGGAAAACTCCTTCAGACTTACCTCGAGCAGACCCCGGAGTGCAGTTACTACCACAAACAAGCGCGCGCACAATTGCTGGCTCTGGGGCTGCCACTGCCTGGCTCGCAGGCGGATCTGGAGTGGGGAGGGGCCTGGTGCCTGACCTTGCCCAACGGCGAGATGATCGCGCTGGGGCAGGAGTGGGAGCGGGTGCAGAGGGCTCTGGGCCAGGTGCACGGGACGACGATCCCCATTGGCCAGGCGGCACAGACCTTCACCTGGGACTGTCCCGACCTGGGAATGCAGTTGCGCTTGTGGCACGGCAGGCTGCGCGTCATCCTGCTCACGTCGCCGGTGGCGCCGGCCGTCGAAGTGTGGGGCACTCAGGATAGCCGCCATGAAGGGCCGCACCTGACTCTCAAAGTAGGCGCCCCCGGGCCCATTGCGGCAGATGGCCCGGCCCTGAAGCTTGGGACCGCCACACAGCCGCTCAAGATCTCAGGCAGCGAATACAAGCTCTACCGGGCAACCAACCTGGCGATCAACTGGCGGGGCGAGCCCCCCATGATCGCGGGCCTCGCCCTTATCTGCGGGGGCTAATACATCTCCAAGAACTGTGCGCATCGGGTTGGGTGGTGTCCTCTGCCCAGCCTCTGGTACCGCGCCATCACTGACAGGGAGCGGGCAAATGCGAACCCTTCGGCGCTTTTTGGCACTGGCTGGCACACTCCTCACTCTCGCCATCTTCCTCCCACCGGCCTCCGCTGCCAAGCTGCGAGTCGCCGTGCTGGAGTTTGGCAACGCTCATCGTGACCCTCGCCTGGGCACCCCCGAGGCGGCCCAGACCCTCACCCGCGGCTTCAAGCACTTCCTTAACTCCACGCAACGTTTCGAGGTTCTCGCTGAAGCCGCGCCGGAGGCGAGTCTGCCCCGAGACGCCAGGCTCAGTGATCCGCGCGCGGCCATCGCCGCGCTGCAGGGCCGCAACCTGGACTACCTGGTCACGGGCCTGCTGGAGGGGGACGCGTCCACCACCGAGGCAACCGCGAGCTTCAACCCGCTGACAGGCCCGAAAAGTGGCTATATCGCCGCAGACGTGAGGGCGGTAGGAATCACCACAACGCAGGTGAGCTATCTGGCGAAAACCCTTGCGGACCAAGCCGTCAAGGCCTTCCCGCTGCAGGGCTGCGTCCTGATGTCGTTTGACGGTGGCGGGTTCCTGGCGGACCTCGGAGCCGACGACGGCCTGGCGGTGAACGACACGCTGGACGTCCGCCAGATTGCCAACGAATATAAGGACCCTGCCTCCGGCGAAATTCTCTATCAAGATCTCAGGACGGTCGGGCGGGCGCGGGTGGTGGGGCTTGACCCGGGCGGGAGAACTTGCAGGTGCGAGATGAACACCGGCGACGTGCGGGCGCAGAAAGGCATGCTGGTGGCGAGCGCGGCCGCTGAGGTTGCCTCCGGGCCGTCAGTCACTCTGGCTGTCGGCGAACCCATTGTCTCGTGGCCGACTAGGCCCCATGACGAGACCGCCTACTTCGCTCAGGGCCTGCCCGGTTGCCTCTCCAACGGCGACCGTGGCTTTGCCGTGCTTAATCGCCCCGACCTTAGGTTCATCCGCGATGAGATCGAGTTGGGGCAGGGGGCGGATTTCGACTGGGATACGACGGCCAAGGCGGGTCATCTGCTGGGCGCGAGTGTCCTGGCGGTGCCGGTCATCGCCAGGCGCGGGGCTGACTATGTGGCAAGCGCCCGCCTCGACGACGTGGCCACCGGGCGCGTTCTGGTGACTGCAACGGTTTGCGGGCCCCGCCTGGCTGACCTCCTGGACCCGCTGGCCGAGGAGATTACCCGGTGCCTGCAGCCCCTGACGCCTGAGGAAGTGGGGCCCGGCCTCCCCAGGGCCAAACTGGCCTGCGACTACGATAAGGGCGTCATCCCCCTCACCCAGTACCCCTGCCTGCGCCGGTTTGACATGGGGCTGGTGCGCTGGGCGCTGGAGAATCCGGGCGATGAGCCGCAGACCCTGCGCATCACGACCGACATCCCCGGCTACACCGCCGCGCCTTGCACCACCGAAGTGTGTCTCAAACCCCACCAGAGGCTCAGCAGCCTGGGGCAGACGCCACCACTCGATCCCGCCAGGATCACGGCCCTGGCTGAGGAGACGACGCCGGCACAGGTGAAGTGCGTGATGGAACTGGTGCAGGGGGGGCGGGCCAGGAAGCTGCTGGATGACAGCTATGAGGTTCGCCTGCTGCGGCCCGGCATCTGGGTGGCGCGCCTGAACGCGGTGGACCTTGTGCCCACCGTGGCCCTCATGGCCCGCGACAGCGCTCTGCTGGTGCAGTTGCGGGGCCGGGCGGCGACGCTGTCCAACCGCAAGAGCCTTCCGGGGTATCAACTGGATGCCCAGGGAGCAGACGGAGTGGCCGACACGCCAGAGAACCGGGCCAGCCTGGTGCGTGACCAGGTAGCGGCCCTCTACCGCGCCGTCGCGGAGTTCAAGCGCGCGGATGGCACGCGCGGGCTCAGGTATGTGGACCAATCGGCCATCGCCTTCCCGCCTACCGGCGCCCAGCGCGTCCTGACCCCCGATGAGACACTGCAGGGCGGGGGCGCGAACTGCCTCGACAGCAGCATCCTGTTCGCTGCCTTGCTGGCGCCGGTGATGCAGCCCATCTTGATCATCACCGACACCCACGCTTTTGTCGGATGGCGCACCTGGAGCAACCCCGAAGCCCCCTATGACGTGGTCGAAACCACGTGCATTGGAGCGGCCAGTTTCGAGGAGGCGGTCGCCCGCGCCCGCACGGAGGCCGATCAGGCGCGCATATCGGCGCTGCTCGAGGGGAAGCAAGGACGTCTGAGCTACAACCCCAAGGGGGAGCTGGTCGCCCCACGGGATGTGCTCTCACTGCCGGGGGTGCAGGCGATTCTAGACGTCAGGACGGCCCGGACTTACTTCCAGTCGTGCTTCTGACGACAACCGGACTTGGCCGCACGAGAGGAACGCCAAACATGTTTTGTAAGAAGATCGTGCGCGCGAGAGCCATCGCGCTCGCGTGCGGGCTGCTGCTGGCGATTCTGATCGTTGCGGGCAAACCGGCGGCCGCTGGCCAGCAGCAGGCCCAGGCTGGGCTTGCCGGCGACGCTGACGGCAAGCCCACGTTCCTGGCAGTCGTCGGCTTCGAGACTTCCGCGCGCACGCCGGAGGAGTCGTCGTTCGGCGCCGCTCTGGGACAGGAACTCACCACTCGGCTTGCTATGGACTCCACCCATCTGGCGATGGTGGAACGGCTGCAGCTCAATGAGATACTGGCGGCGCGTGGCGTCGTCAAGTGTATGCTCGACCTGGGGCACCAGCCGGGCGCAGTGGGGCAGGAAGACCCCGAAGGCAAGCCGGCTGCTGAAGCACTGCGCGCGGAACTGGCGCAGACCGGAGACAGTGCCCAGCGCCGGCTCTACGGCGCGGATTACCTACTCCTGGGCTTCGTGCGGTGCGGTGAGAAGTCGCTGGTGGCAGATACGCGACTGGACACGGTAGCCAATGGCGTTGTCAGGATGGGCGTGACCGCCGAGGTCAAGCGCACTCCCGAAGGCCTGGAGCACGATCTTCAGGACCTGGCCGTAGCCTTGACGGTGAAGTGGTGTGAGAAGCTGGGTGTGCAGGTCACCGCCGAGATGACGCGGGTGAGCGAAGACAAGCCGGGGCTCTACCTCGCCTGGTGCCAGGCCCAGGAGCATCTGCTGCGCGGGGAGTTTGAGCAGTGCGAGCAGGTGGCGAGCGAGGCGCTGCGCACGGTGCCGGGTGATCGCCTGCTCGAGGCGCTCAGCGAGACGCGCGATCTGGCCTACGAGCGCTTGATAGACCGGGAAAAGCCCGGCTCGGCAGCTTGGCGGAAGTGGGTGGACGAGAACATCAGCAAAGCCGAGGCCGCGCTGGGCTATGCGCGAGCCCTCAAGACCGTGGCCGCCTACTACGCCGGCCGCGCCCAGGAGCGGGCGGGCAACCTCAAGGCTGCCGAGAACCTCTATCGCGAATGCCTGTGCGAGCGCCCCACCCGGGTGCTGTGGGACTATGAGGCCGGGGGCGACATTGGCACCCCGGTGGTTGCGGGTGGGATAGCCTACGCAGGCTCCAAAGACGGTTATCTGCGGGCCTTCGACGCCAAGACCGGCAAGGTGTTGTGGGGTTCTAGGACGGGGGGCCGCATTGACACTCCCGTGGTCGTGGATGGTGTCGCCTACGCGGGCTCGGACGATCACCTCCTGCGAGCCTTCGATGCCACGACGGGGAAGCTCCTGTGGAGCTTTGACAGTGAGTGTGCCACCTGGCCTCGCCCGATAGTGGTCTCTGAGGGCGTCGTTTGTACGGTGTTCGGCGAAGAGCACTTCCGGTCGTTCGACGCCAAGACGGGCAAGTTGCTGTGGAAGTTCGATACCGACAAGGGCATAGCCGCCTGGGTCATCACAGGCCATACCGCTCTGGTCGCTTCGGAAGACCAGCACCTGCGAGCTTTCGAGGCCGGCACCGGCCAACTGCTGTGGGATGCTGGCACTCCCTACAGAGTCGATTCCCTCAAGCCCGTGGATGGCATCGTGTTCGCGCTGCAGGGGGTTGTGGGCGCTGGTGATGCTCTCGGGGCCTACGAGATCAAGAGCGGCAGGCTCCTTTGGGGTGTGAAGTGCGAAGGAATCCAGGCCCCGGTCGTCGCGGGAGGCCTTGTCTACACCGGCGCTGATGACGATCATCTACGCGCCTTCGTGGCGCAGACCGGCAAGCTGGTCTGGGATTTTAAGCTCCAGTCTTACGAGACGCCGCCGGTCGTCGACGGCGTCGTCTATGCCACCGAGAATGGGGATCTCAGGGCCCTCGACGCCAGGACGGGGAAGCTGCAGTGGCATTTCCAGTCGGACAAGTGGACCGGCACTCCCGCGGTCGTTGACGGCGTCGCGTATGCGTATGATAGCAGCCACCTCCGAGCCTTCGACGCCAAGACCGGGCAGGCGTTGTGGGCAGTCGTTGCGGAAGTCGGCGACGACCGCCCCTTGATCGTGGATGGCGCGGCCTATTGCCGTTCGGGGGACAACCATTTGCGTGCCTTTGACGCAGAGACTGGGAACCTGCTGTTCGACTTCGTCTCGCGGAATCTGTTCCACCTGCCCGCGGTCTTCTCGGGCATTGCCTACGCCGGCTCTATGGATCACCACCTGCGAGCCTTCGACACCGCCAAGCCCGCCGGTCCCGACTATGCCGAGCGCGCCACCGGCAGGCTGATGCAATGCCTGGCCAACGACGGACAGTCCGCGGAGGCCCTGCGTCTTGGCGCGCGTCTTTGCAGGGAGACGACCGCACGCGCCCCTGAGACTTCCAGGGCTCTCCAGACGGCCGTCTCGCAGGCCTGGCCGGAGCTGGCGGAGGCCCGCATGGGACTGCACCCGCGCCTGGGTAGCCACGCCGGCCCCCCCCAACTCTCCTGGGACCTCGCTCTGGGTGAGACGCGACCCGCAGCCCGGTCGGTCTCCCTGTATGGCCTGTTGCTCTCCGATGGAGTGGCCTACGCAGGCTGGGATGACGGTCGCGTACAGGCCATTGACACCGCCAAGGGCACAGTACTGTGGGAGGTCTCGGTGACTGGCCTCAACCGCGCTCTGGTGATCGCCAATGGAGTGGTGTTCGCCACTGGCTATGAGGGCATGACGGCGCTTGCGGCCAAGACCGGGAAGATCTTGTGGAGATCCGCCGCACTCTGTCTGGACCCTCCCGTGATCGTCAATGGAGTGGGCTACGCCGCCGCGTTTGAGAATGGAGGGCGCTACGCCCCGGCGTTTCTTAATGGCCATCACTACCTCCGCGCTTTCGACCCGAGCACCGGAAAGGTGTTGTGGGACTTCGTGGACGAAGGCATGATGGGCACGCCGGTAGTCGCTGATGGAGTGGCCTTTGTCGCCTCGCCGGGATCCGATATTCAGGCAATTGATACCAGGACCGGAAAGCAACTCTGGGCCGTCAATGCAGTGCTGGGAATGCCGGCAGTTGCGGACGGAACGATCTTCGTGTGCCTGTGGAATGGGGACATCCGCGCCCTCGAGGCAGCAACGGGGAAGCTGAAGTGGAGTTTCCCGGCGGCTGAGGGACTCGACCAACCAGTGCCCGCGAATGGCGCGGTCTACGCGGGCTCTGAGGATGGGCATCTGCGGGCCCTCAGCGCCCAGAGCGGCAAGCTGCTGTGGGATTTCGACGCCGGCAATAAGGTTCTGAGCCCAACCGTGGTCAAGGGTGTAGTCTACACTGTCTCCTACAACAAAGACACGCGCTTTCAGAACCAAAAGTACGCAGACCATCTGCCAGAGGATGGTCATCTCTATGCCCTCGACGCTCGCACGGGCAAGCCCCTTTGGCATTTCGCTGTTGGGCAGGGCATCGACACCCTTCCGGCGGTCCGGGATGGCCTGGTCTTCGCGCCTTCAAAGGACAACCATGTGCGTGTTTTCGACGCGCATGGCGGGAAGCTGTTGTTCGATTACGAAGCAGGCACCGCCGTCTGCGTCCAGGCCATCGGCAGCAACGCCCTCTACTACGTCGGCTCAGACGATGGTCACGTGTGTGCCTTTGATATAGCAAAGATCAAGGCCGGCGTGGCCCCGAAGCTGACGTGGTGCAGCGACGTGCAGTTCTGGTCTTACCTCATCTGGGGCAAAGGCGGGTTGGCCGTGCGCAAGGTGGCTGACGGCGTCGCTCTCAACCAGATACTCAAGTACGACACGTGGTCTTCGGCTGACGCGCTGGCCGTGGAAATCGACCGGCTTGCCAGGTTGGCCGAGCAGCCCAATCGGCTTGGCGACTGGGACGGCCGTCTGGCACTGTCATTGGATCCGGCGACGCTGTGCCCCCCCGAACTCAAAGTGGTGCAGCCCGAGCTAAGCGCGCAAGGCGTGCGCCCGGCTGCGCAGTTCTACCTGTGGGCGGCGAGGCGGGATGACCCCTCTTCTCGTGTTCGCCTGGAGTATGCTCGCGAGGCCTTGCGACTGGCACCAGGGTGGGCCGAGGCAAAGCGATTGCTGGCCCGGCCGAACAAGGCGGATCAGGCGCAACCATGACCGCCACCGCCGCCCGACGGTTTCGAGGCTCCGGCGTCGGCCAGATCTTGGATAGTCTTCTGATGAACATGCCCTCGTAGGGACTCGTCCTGACGCCTCCCGCTTGCTGTCTCCGCCTTACTCCCGCTAACTGGCGTCACACGCCGGAATTCGCTTGCCACGTGGCGCACATATCGTATAGCATTGAAGTACCGCACTGGCACACTCAGGTATGTATGCAAGGGGAGGTTCCTCTTTGGATTCCGACGCTGGGAGAGTAGTGATGGGCCCTGATGCCACGGCACGGGTCACGTCTCCTGGCGTGATGCGGGTGGCGATGGACGCTCGCGCGCTTATCGGCGGGGGCGGCGGCCTGCGGCGCTATACGGCCGAACTCATGCGCGGGCTGTTGGCGCTGGATGTGGACCTGTCGGCCTGGATAGCCGGCTGGCATCTGGGGGAACTGCAGGCGGAGCTGGAGGAAGAACTGGGTCGTCAGGGCCTGAATCTGCCTGTGGCTGTCGCGAAGGCCCCGGGTAAGGTGCTGTATACCCATCTGGGGTGGCCGCTGTTGTCTTACTGGCAGCGATTGCTCCCCTTTCCCCTGAAGCTACCCAATAACATCGACCTGTTCCATGCCATTCATTGGCCGATTCCCATCCGCCGGCGACCGCCGACGGTTCTGACAATACATGATCTGATCGGGCTGACCAACCCTGAGTGGGTGCCCCCGTTTGTGACCGCCCTGCATCGCGCGATTGCCGATCTGGCGCCGCTTGCAGCGCAGGTGATCGTTGATTCCGAGGCTACTCGGGCCGAAGTGCTGAAGCAGTCGAGGGTCGAGCCGGAGCGGATCACCGTAGTCCCGCTCGGAGTGCGCTCGGAGGCCTTCTCCCGCGAGGTCGGTGCCGGGGAACTGGCCGAGATCAAAGCGCGTTATCAGGTGACGAGGCCCTACTTCCTGGCTATCAGCAGCATTGAGCCCCGGAAGAACCTCACGACTCTTCTCAAGGCCTATGACCTGCTCTGTGAGCGTGGCTTCGACGGTTGGGACCTGCACCTGATCGGCTCCCGAGTGGGCCACACGCCGGACTTTGAGGCCGCCCTGGCGTCTCCACGCAGGGGTGTGGTACGTGTCAGTGCGCAGGTCCCTGATACTGACATGATCGGGCTGTTGCAGGGCGCTGGCGCGTTTGTGTTTATCTCCAGGGCCGAGGGGTTTGGTCTGCCGGTGCTGGAAGCCTTTGCCGCCGGGTGTCCAGCGATCGCCGCCAACGCGACGTCACTGCCCGAGGTAGCTGGCGAGGCGGCCTTGCTGGTAGACCCGCTGGACCCGCAGGCGGTTGCGGACGCGATGCTGCGGCTGGCCACCGAACCTGCGCTCGCGGAGCAATTGCGTGACCGCGGCCGTGCCCGGGTGCAGGAGTTCACCTGGGAGCGAACGGCCCGGGAGACCTTGGAAGTATACCGGAAGGCTCTGGCATAGCCCGGACTGGGTAGGGTAGCCCTTTTGCGAATCTTGATTTCCTCCCTCAATTCTGCCGCCTGGCTCGCTGAGGCCCTTGCGGCCGAGGCCCGCTGCGAGGTTCACGCCCTGCACGCCTCTTGCGTCAATCTGGGCGATTTCGGCACGTCCACGCCACAACCGGTCCCGGGAGCCGCTCACCACCTGCATACGCTGCCCGTCTTCCCTCGCCGGCCCTACACTTACAGTCTCTACCAGCGGGGCCTGAGCCGGTTTCTCAAGCGTCTGCAGCCCGACGTCATCTACCACCTCGGGGAGCCTTCGGAGCTCAATACGGCGCAAGTCGTGCATGCCGCCCGTCGCCAGTGTCCCCAGGCCCGGCTGGTGCTGTTCTCCTTTGAGAACGTCCGGCATGATTGGTCTGGCCTGCCGCGCTGCCTGCGCGGGATGGCCCAGCGTTACGTCCTGCCGCGCCTGGACTGGGTGGCAGCGTGCAGCAACTCGGCGCGCCTTGTGCTGGAGGCCGACGGCTTCCCCCCTGAGCGCATTCGGATCGTGCCTCAGGCGGTGGACGACTCCGCCTTTGCTCCGCAGCCTGATCCGGCCCTCAGGCGCACTCTCTGCGCCGACGATGGCTTTCTGATCGGCTATATCGGACGGCTCGTGCCCGAAAAGGGCGTGGATGTACTCCTACGGGCCCTCGCCGAACTGCCGCCGCAGTGCGTGCTGGCCGTGGTCGGCACCGGACGCGAGGCGGAGCCCCTGCGTGCCCTGGCCGCGGAACTGGGGGTGGCCGACCGGGTCCGCTGGCTGGGGTGGGTTGACCGCTGGCGGCTTGCCCCCTATGAGTCGACCTTCGACGCCATCGTTCTGCCCTCTCGTGGCATCCCCACCTGGCAGGAGCAGTTCGGCGCGGTGCTCGTGGAGGCCATGTACTGCGAGACCGCGGTCATCGGCTCCTCCTCAGGGGCAATACCTGAGGTGATTGGCGACACCGGGCTGGTATTTCCTGAGGAGGAGGCGGTGGCACTGGCGGGATGTCTGCGGCAGTTGCAGGATGACGCCGGGTTGCGTCGCCGATTGGCTGTCGCGGGGCGTGAACGCGCGTTGCGCGAGTTTTCCATCCCCGCCTATGTGCGGAAGCTGCTGGCCCTGTTTGACGAGGCGCTACAACATGACAAGTAGGCCGCAAGGGAGCCGGCCATGACGCCCGACGCTGAGGCTCGCCCGCTGATCAGCGTGGTCATCCCTACCTGCAGCGCAGACAGGTTCCTGCCTGATTGCCTGCGCTCGCTGCAACGCCAGAGCATGGCCGATTTCGAGGCCATTGTCGTGGACAACGGCTCCACTGACGAGGCTGCGGCAGCCCTTACCGCCGAGTTCCCCTGGGTGCGCATGATCCGTCTGCCGGGCCGGCAGGGCTTTAGCAAGCCAGTCAACGCCGGCTGCGGCGCCGCTGAGGCGGACCTGGTCTTCGTGCTCAACGATGATACCGTCCTTGAGGACGAATGCCTGCAGGAGTTGCTTGCTGCGGCGCAGGCGCACCCGGAGGTCTCCTTCTTCGCCGCCTTGATGGTCTACTATGACGCGCCCGAGACCGTGAACAGCGCGGCCCACGCGCTTTTGTCATGGGGCGCCGCGGTTGACTGGGGGTTGGGGCAGCCCCTGTCGGAGGAGTACCTGCGTCCCCAGCCTGTGTTTGGGGCCTGCGCCGGGGCTGCGCTGTACCGCCGCGCGCTGCTGCAGGAACTGGGCGGCTTTGATGAGACCTTCCATTTTCTGCATGAGGACGTGGACCTGGACTTCCGCGCGCAACTGGCCGGACACACCTGCTGGACCGTCCCTACCGCGCGGGTGCGGCATCGCGTGTCGCAGTCCCTTGGCGCGGACTCGCCGTCGGCCATCGAGGCGGGCTTCCGCAATGCCGCGCTGGTGTTGGGGAGACCGGGCAGTGTGGACTTCCGGCTACCTGCCGCAGGGGCACTTTACTCGGAGGTTTTGTAGATGTCTGTAATGGGCGCACTGACGAGATTTGAGCGATGGTATGCCTATACTTGTCGGCCCCATAGAGGCAAGGGGATAGTCCTGCGTCTGCTGCAGAAGCTGGTGCGCGGACGCGTGTTCGTCGCCGACCTTGACCAAGGCTTCCGCATGTGGCTCCACACTGATGACTGGGTGACCAGCGAGATGTTCTTCAGCGGCACTTGGGAAGACCAGAACACTCGGGTCGTCCGGCGCATACTTGAGTCAGCTTGCGCCTTCGTCGATGTCGGTGCTAACATCGGCTACTATACGCTTCTTGCTAGCAAGGTACTGAAGCACGGAGCGGTGTTCGCTTACGAACCCATGCCAAGCACCTTTGAATGGTTGGAACGTAACATTCGCCTGAACAAGTGTCGTAATGTGGAGTGCTTTCCCATTGCGATAAGTGACCAGGTGGGCGAAACGACTATACACCTGTTCGCGAGTGACTCGTTTGCAAGTGCCTCACAGTTTCAAGCTTGGCGCAGCGACGCCGTAGAGAGCGTGCGAGTGCCGACAACAACCTTGGACTCACACCTGCTTCCGCGACTCCCGAAGGTGCCCTCAAATATGCTGATGAAGGTTGATGCTGAAGGTGGGGAGTTTGCCATCTTTCGGGGTGCCGAGCAGCTGTTGACGAGTGTGCGGCCCATTCTCATGTTCGAGCTATTCCCGGCTCTCGCGGATGCTGCTGGCTGGCAGCCGGAGCAGTTGCTCGGTCACCTCAAGGGATATGGCTACGAGTTCTTCATACCCCAGCCGGACGGGACAGTCAGACCGCTCGTGGACGATGACATCCCGTCTCCAAGTATAGAGGGTCACATTGACGTCTTTGCATTTCGGGGGGATGTCGAATGGCATCGCCAATGTCTTCCGAGGTGCACCAATGAAAGTGGGGCCGACTAGAGACTACCTCGCCGGGACGTTGCGTCGTTACTATGAAGTGCCCCAGTGCCTGCACGGCTGCGGCATTCGCTGACATACCGTTTCCTGCGGCGGTACTACCTCATGGAGACAGATCTGCAATCCTACCACGGTGCTCTCCTGATCGTGGCCCGAAAGGCCTAAAGCCCATGCGAATCGCCATCTACCACAACGTACCGTCCGGCGGCGCCAAGCGTGTGGCTTACGAACACTGTAAGCGTCTTGTAGCCGCCGGGCATGAGGTCACCGTCTTTCAGCCCAGCACGGCTGACCTCGCCTTCTGTGACTTGGGTCAGGTTGCCACTCGGCAAGTAACGCTGCCCCTGAGCATGGGACACTTGCCCGCGTCGGCGCCCACGAAGCTGCGCATGGCAATCTACCACGCCAAGCTTGCGAGGGGCTATCGGAACCTGGCCCGGCTGCAGGCCCAGATCGCCCGGCAGATTGACGAAGAGGGCTTTGACCTGCTCTACGCCCACCACGACATGTATGAGACGGCTCCGTCGCTCCTGCGGCTGACGCGCCTGCCCTCGGTATATTTCTGCCAGGAGCCGTCACGTGGTGTATTTGAGGCTCCCCTGGTAGCCGAAGGCCACCCGCCGATGTGCGCTCGAAACTTCACACACATGGTTCTAAAGTCCCTGTTTGGCAACCCCACCGGCGAGGCCATGTTGCGCTTCCGCCGCATGAATGAGCGGATCAATACCCTGGCGGCGACCCTGGTGCTCGCCAACTCGACCTACTCCTGCGAGTCCATCCTGCGCGCGCACGGGTGCGTAGCCCGCCGCTGCACGCTCGGGGTGGATGTGGATTTCTTCACGCCGGGGGAGGAGAAGCAGGACTATGTGCTGTCCGTCGGCGCTTTCGACCCCCTCAAGGGCTTCCGTTTCCTGATCCGCGCGCTGGGCTGCGTGCCCTCCGGCAGCCGCCTGCCACTCATAATCGCCGGAGACCGCGGCGTCGCTGGGGAAGAGGGGAGGCTGCACGAACTGGCGCGCGAGTACGGTGTGGAATTGACCACCCGCCCCGCAGTGAAGGATCAGGACCTGCGCGACCTGTACCGCAAGGCGCGCCTGTTCCTGTATGCGCCCTACATTGAGCCGCTGGGGCTCACACCGCTGGAGGCGATGGCGTGCGGCACTCCGGTGCTGGGCGTGCGCGAGGGAGGGGTCCGTGAGACCGTCGTGGACGGACACTGTGGGCGTCTGGCGGACCGCAATGAGGAGCAGTACGCGCAGATAATGGCAGAGTTGCTTGCCGATGGCGGCCAGACCGACGCTCTGGGCCAGCGTGCGGTGCAATACGTGCGGGACAACTGGACCTGGGACCGGTCGGTGGAGGAGTTGCTGGCTGCTTTCGCGCTGGCCCGCGAGGGACGCCCCTCGTGTGCTCCACAGCCCGCTGGACCGGCCTGAGCGTGTTCGATGCTGATGAGATCACTATGACCGTGACCGGCGGCGGAGAACCCGGCACAGGCGGTATCCCGGCGGCGGCCCCGGGGACAAAGGAGGCAGTGACCATCGACTCCCGACGCGAGCTCTTCATTGACAGCTATCTGGTGGACAACCTCTCAGGTACCGCACGGCGGCGCATGCACAACCCGCAGTTCCGCCAGCCCGTACTGCAGTTGGACGCCCCCTGTGAAGGTACAGTCTCAGCGTACTTCGCTGTGATGCGGGTAGAGGGCAAGATAAGGCTCTACTACCGCGGCCAGGGCAGCGAGGGGAAGCCGGAGACCACGTGCGTGGCAGAATCCGAGGATGGTATCAATTTCACGAGGCCGAAAGTGGGGATCTTCGAGTGGGAGGGCAACAAGGACAACAACATTGTCTGGCTCGGAGAAGGCAACCACAACTTCACGCCCTTCCTTGACCCCAATCCGGCGGCAGCGCCCGAGCAGCGGTTCAAGGCACTGGCGAGCGTGGGGCCGAAGGGGCAACTGGCGACCTTCGTCTCCGCCGACGGGTTTGCCTGGAAGCGCCTGCGCGACGAGCCTGTCATCACCAAGGGGGCCTTCGACTCGCAGAACCTGGCCTTCTGGGACCCGCTGCGCAAGCTCTACGTGGAGTACCACCGCGGCTTCCGCGACGGTGTCAGAGACATCATGACCTCCACTTCGGCCGACTTCCTCACCTGGACCGAGCCGCAATGGCTGGATTACGGGGAGGCGCCGGCTGAGCACCTGTACACGAACGCAATCACACCATACTTCCGCGCTCCGCACCTGTACGTGGGGCTTCCGAACCGTTACGTCCCGGGCCGGAAGAAGATTGCCACCCACAAAGAGGACGGCGTCGATGACGCCCTGCTGATGAGCAGCCGTGACGGCCTGCACTTCGAGCGCTGGCGAGAAGCCTTCCTGCGGCCGACGCTCGATGACGAGAACTGGACCGACCGCAACAACTACATTGCGTGGGGCATCGTGCCGCTGAACGAGCGCGAGATTGCGATCTACTCAACTGACCACTACCGCCACCCCACTGCCCGCGTGGTCCTGAACACGATCCGTACCGACGGCTTCGCCTCCCTCTATGCTGACGCCGAGGGCGGCCAGGCCCTCACCCGGCCCTTCACCTTCAGCGGCAAGCGCCTCGAGGTCAACTACGCCACGTCGGCGGCTGGTAGCCTGCGCTTTGAGCTCTGTGATGCCACGGGCAAGGCTCTGCCTGGCTTCAGCATGGCCGACAGCGAGTTGCTCTATGGCAACGAACTGGCCCACACCGTGGCGTGGCGCGGCGGAACGGACGTAAGCGCGCTGGCGGGGCAGACGGTGCGGCTGAGGGTCAACCTAGAAGACGCGGACCTGTTCTCAGTGATGTTCTGCCCGTAGAGGGCCGGCAGAGCCCTGCACCATCCCTTTCTGCAGGAGTGGGCGGGCTTGCGCGGAAGCTTGGGGGGGCATTTACGAAGGGGTTTGTCTCTGGTCAGCGCTCTGTGGGCCGTTGGGGGGCCTCATCAAGCCTCGCAAGTCGCAGCGCCAAGGCGGCCACCGCTGCATGTACAGGCACGTCGTCAAATCCCTGGTCGAGGTGCCAGGCAACGAGGCCGTGGCCTAGCATTGCGAGCCGGTTGAGGGGCGGAGTGGGCTCGGCCAATAGTGCCTCCGCTTGCTTCAGCCTGTCCAGTACTGACCGCGGCAAGCTACCAGGCTCGGCGTCAGCGCGCCTGCGCACGTCTTGTATCTCGGCCAGTAGCTCGGCCTGCAGCCTCTCGCTCCACTTTGGTGGCATCAGATCCACGCCCCCTCGCTCACAGCGCCGCCCCCGCGGGATACCGCAACTCTGATACCAAGTCTATGGCGTCGTCGTTCAACTCCGCGTGGTCGCCTGCCCACACCGTGGCCTCAGGAACGTATATCTGCTGCCCACCTCCGGTGGCATAGGGGCCGAAGACTTCAGTATTCCAGGTCATGTCGGCGCAATAGCCCGTGATGAGCACCACCCCGGCCTTCAGACGGTAGAGACTAACACAGTAGGCATTGTTGTCCAGTGGTAGGGCGAACAGTCGGCAGGCCTCGTCCGGCAGGTACATGTAGTCCTGCTGCGACGGTGTGTACCAGCGGCCGAGCTTGTGCTCCGGGTCACCCCAATAGCGCGTGACATAGGTCGGGTAGCGCAGTTGCAGCACCTGCAGGGAGTGCGACCCGGAAGTGTCGTAGGAACTCAGGAGTTCGGTCGCCTGCTCCCGCGTCCTGCCGGTGACTTGCGCAACCGTCGTCAATACTGCGGGGTCTTCACGAACTCCTGACGCCAGAAGCGAACCGTAGATGGCGGTACCCGGCACCCCTGTGGCCTGAAACCGCAGAGTCGTGCCATCAACGACAACCGTACTCCATGTGGCGACTTCGCCAGCCCCGCCGCCACAACCGCCGAGCGTCAGCAGCGCAGCCAGCACCAGCAAGGCAACCGCCAACAGGCGCACCTCAAAGCTCGGACGAAAGCGTCTCATACCAGATATCTCCTGCGTCATGATCGTGGACAGGTTGCAGGGGTAGTTCATTCAGAAGGGCCTACTGTGACTGACACGTTGCCGCCTGCCCCTCCCAGCGCCCGTAGTTCGCACAGCACAGGGGCGTCTCCCTCCGCCGCCACGAACCACTCAAGGTCGCGACCGTCCGTCAGGCCGCCGAGATGCCCCAGTGCCCGGTGCCCCGCTTCCGACAGCAGCCGAACACCCTTGGCGGGATGAAACTCGACGCGCACGCCCTGCAAACGCCTCAGGCCGCGTCCACGGTTGGACACGTGGGTAGGGAACTCGCCGCGGTTCGCCACCCGGGCGCGGATGCGGTACGTACCGTCCGCGATGCGCTCGGCTCGCGCGTCCTCTACCATTACGCGCGGCTGCCGGCTCGCATGGGCCAGGGTGAATTGGTACGTGCCGGCCGCAATGCGCTTCAGGTCGTCCAGCGTCGGGTTGGACACGTGCCGGTGCAGCAGTCCCCCAATCTCGGCGTGCCCGAGTTGTGGGTGATCGAAGGGCGTCCAGGGCGCAAAGACCGGGTCCCGCTTCTTCTGCTGGTCCCACCAGGCAAGCGTGTGGCGCATCAGCGCCTCGTGCTCCTGGTCTGACCTTACCGCAAAGATGTCTGGCGTGGCGATCCCCGCGCTGTTCATCAGGATGCCCAGTTCGAACTCGAACACGAATAGTCCCAGGTGGCGGTAGCCAAAGTCGTGGAAATGCCCCCGCAGGTTGATATCGCGGGCGTCGTTGCGCCGGTACTTGACTACGGGGATCACCGGAAAGCCAGTGTGCTCGGAGCCGATCTCCGCCAACTCCCGCATGACCCTAACGTCTGCCTCATCCAGATCGCCGTCCGCGCCCGTCGAGGGCGGGCGCAGCACCGCATTGGGGCCGGTGTGGTAGCCCAGGACTGCGAAGATATTCGGCCGGCTGAAGATGAAGTCGGCCAGGGCCCGCATTTCAGTCTCGCTGAAGGGAAAGTCACCGGCTCCCCACTGCTCGGGCTCGGGTCGCCAGTCATACGACCAGTTGCGGTTCCAGTCGAAGCTGCGACCCTCCACGGCGATGTGCTCGGTTCCATCCCAGTCATAGACCATGCCCTCGGGCAATGTCCGGTAGAAGGGGGGCTTGCTCTCGCGCGTGCGCCTTACCAGCAGGCGCGGGTCCTCCGGGTCGGCCACGAAGGGGCCATTCGGGTGCGGCATGCGCATCGTGAGGATCAGCCCGTCGCCGTTCACGTCTTCCTGGTAGAGCGTGTTGGCCACCCGGTCTGAGCGGTCCGTCCGACTGCGGATGCTTCCCGAGGTCGTCACGGCGAACTCGCCGCCATCCGGGTTGATCCTGGGGACGATATAGAAGGCTGTCCGCTGCAACACGTCTGACTTGTGGGCGTCGGCGAGTAGCTGTCGCGCCGTGAACAGCGCGGCATGGGTGCCAGCCAGCTCCACGGCATGTATGTTGCCATGGATGAGGTATGCCGGCTTGTCCTGCGCGGGGCCGGTGGAGGGATCGGTGATGGTCAGCAGATGGATCGCCCGGCCGTCCCGCGAGGTGCCGATGGACGACAGAGAGACGAGGTCGGGCCTACTGGCCGCCAGCGCAGTTACAAACTCGGTGAGTTCGTCATAGCCAAGAAAGTGCTCAAAGTGGAGCTCCGGGAGGTTACCAGTAGCGGGCATGCTGCTCTCCTTTTGATAGGCAAAGCACGGCTGCACTGGTCGTTCGACGCAGATGCTACGTCTACCTGCGGCGAACTCACGCTCGTGAGATTGCGGGAGGACACTGCCCCGGAGGTGGTGAACCAGCCATCAACTCCTGCGACATGACCTCAAAGCAGCGCTGGCTGCAGAAACCAAAGGACTAACACATGACTACATACGCAATATCAACCTGGCTGGTCGGGCATGTACCCACCGACGAGGCAATCCGCCTCATGGCCGATTCCGGCTTCACACGGACCGAGCTCTCCGCCGACTGGGCGCCGATTGTCATTGCCTGGGAGCAGGCCCCTGTGGCTGTGTGCGCCCAACTGGCCGCGGCAGGGATCTCCGTGCCCTCGGTGCACAGCCCCGAGATGGGCCGGCGCCTGGACCTGCCGGATGACCAGGAGCGTTTGGCTTCTATACAAGACAATATCCGCTACTTCGGCCTGATGCAGGCCTGCGGCATCCCAGAGATCATCATCCATCCAGTGAGCGGCGCGGCCGGCCAGGACGGCGCGGCCTGGGCAGCGGTGCCGGGACGGGTCCGGGAGTCGCTGAGAACGCTGGCAGAGGCGGCTGGGGAAGCCGGCATCCGGCTGGCAGTGGAAAACCTCGCTGTCACAGGCCGACCGGGGTCAACGATGGCCTCGATTCTGGAGATGATCGACGGCCTCGGCGACCATGTGGGCCTGTGCATGGACATCGGCCACTCCCAGCAGGCGCATCTGGACCTGCTTGACGAGCTTTCCGTTGCCTTGTCGTCGGGGAAGCTATTGACTCTTCACCTGCACGATGTCGATCCGGCCGGCAAGGACCACTACATCCCGGGCGAGGGCTGCCTTGACTTCGAGCCATACCTGGGGATGCTGAGGGCTCATGGCTATGACGGCGGCCGGACCCTGGAGATCGCAGCAGCGCCCGCGGAGATAGTTGCGGAGCGGATCCGGCAGGCGGCAGAGGCGCGGGAGCGGTGGCAGGCAAGCGATAGTTGTTGATCAAGCACCAACCGGCCGCACTTGATAAGGATGAGTGTCATGTCCAGCTCTAGTCGTCACATGGCCAGGATTGCGATGCTGGCTGTAGTCCTGTTTGGGACGGTGAGTGTTTTGTCTGCCCAGAAGCCGCCAGCAATCGATTTTGCCGACTGGGAGGCACACCGCCTCCCGGTCGTACACCCAACCACCGCGATCAAGACCGTGGACCTGGCCCGCGCTAAGGAGATGGCTGCGCGCTATGAGTGGGCGCGGTCCTATGTGGAGGCCCAGAGACGCGCCGCCACAGCCATAGTGCCCGTCATTACCCCGGAGTATCTGGCTACGATGGTCGAGCGTACCACCCCTGGATGCACCGGCCCCTGCCCGGCATGCCGCGCCAAGGGCCTCCCCTGGCACCCCAGCGGGCAGTGGTCGTGGTCTAGCGACAAGCCAAATCAGCTCACCTGTCAGGTGTGCAAGACCGTCTTCCCCAATGAGCAGTACCCGGAGAGCATTGTCCTGCAGAGCAAGTGGGACCCTGAGCAGAAGTTTGGCTTCTGTGAGGGTGACACTTTCTCTTGCTTTGGCTATACGACCCGCCCCAGCTTCACTGGCATCATCCGGGGAAGGAAGATCAGCCACGTTACCGGGCAACTGCGGACGCTGGCATGGGCCTGCGCGCTCACGGGCGAGCCCACGTTTGCCCGTGCGGCCAAGGCCATCTTCCTGCGCTTCGCTGAGGTCCTGCCCAAGTACCTGGTACGCGCGGGCTATTGCTATGGGGAGTACGCCGACTGCGATCCACACGTGGCCGCCGAGCGCATCAGCAACCTGCCGACGGACGAACTGGCCTACCCGCCCAATAAGCCCGACCGCAAGCTGTGGGCGGGGTACTGGGCCGCCAGCCGTGTCGGCACCTCAGGCATGGACGGCTCATGGGTCTCGACGGTCACCCAGGCCTATGACTTGATCTGCACCGTCGAGGACAAGGGCGTTCCCGTGTTCTCTCCACAGGAGCGACAGCGCGTCGAGCGCGACGTGCTGCTTGAGAGCGCCTACCTGGCCGCCTGCGACACGGCGATCAACAACAAGTCGGTAGGCAACCGCGCGGGCGCGGCGATGGTGGGCATGTGCGTTGGCTACCCGCCGCTGGTGCACTTCGGCCTTGAGGGCTTCCGGAAGACTGTTGATGAATGGTTCCTGCCCGACGGCGGGACCTCAGAGTCGCCGGCCTATGCCATGATGACGATGGGAGGCATTGACGACTTCGGGCTGATGTTCCGTGACTACTCGGACCCGCCCGCGTACGTTCCCCCCGCCGACGCACAGCGGCTGGACCATTTCGATGCCTGCCGCGACACCCGCTACGGGGACTGCTGGCAGAGCCTGATCTGGAGCCTGCAGGGCAACCTGCGCTGGGCACCGCAGGCTGACTCGTACCGCACCTCGTCTCTCGGGGCGGGCAACGCTGAGCTGATCGCGGCCGAGTACCCGACGGAGCAGCACCTGGCGCTGCTGAAGGAGTGCCTGGGCGGGAACCTGACGGGCGGCTCGCCTGACCGGGCGCTCTTCTACCGTGAGCCGGGCCTGGAAACCCGGACAGTGGCCCCCTTCGTGCTGCCAGACATCGTGTTCCCGTTCCTGTCACAGGGGTACCTGAGGACCGGGGCAACCGGGCACGACAGCATGGCGCTGCTCAATGCCAGCGACTACGGCGGGCACCACCACCTTGATAGTCTTGATTTGTACTACTGGAAGGACGGCCGGGAGCTGCTCTCTGACCTGGGGTACCTTTGGGATCATCCAGATTCCTACCAGACTCGCAAGACCCTGTCCCATAACACGGTGCTCATCGACGGCGAGGATCAGAGGGGCAACGGGCGCGGCGGGAGCTTCGAATTATTCGCGACCACTCCCCGAGTCAAAGTCATGGAGGCTTCCTCGACCGCGTACGCCAAGGCCATCACCTACCGCCGCACGTGCGTGCAGGTTGACCACGGCTCTGCAGGCTCCTATCTGCTGGACGTCTTCCGGGCTGAGGGCGGTGGAGAACGGAAGTATGTCTTCCACGGTCCTGGCACAGACTACCGGGTCTCCGGCCTGACGCTTACGCCCAGTGCGACGACCACGCGGACGGTGCCCTTCGTGGTGCGCCTGCAACTGTCGCAGGTGAGCGAGATTCAGGTTGACGAGGCGGAGGTTCACCAACTGCTGCCGGATGGCAAGGAGGGGCCGAACCTGGTTGCTTCTCCCGGCAACGCCGAGGTGGGTTCCCATCCGGCTGGCTGGGGCTACTATGGTGGTGACGGCAGCGGCGAATGGGGCTTGGCGGAGGCGGGGCGCAGCGGGGGTAAGTGCGTTCAACTACGGGCGCTAAAGGCTCAGGAGACGGGCGACACGAAGGGCCGCGTGAACCTGGCGCTAACAATCGGCGAGTCTGACGGCTACAAGGGGGCGAAGGCCTTCCCCGGAATTGCCGGTGGAAAGTACGTCGTGCGCTTCTGGCTCAAGGGCAACGCGCCGGCGGTGAACATGGACTGCACCATGTGGCCTAATGATCCTTCCTCCCCGGCGGACCGGCGCTCTGTGGGCATCCGCAAGATCGAGGCCACACCGACATGGACCAAGGTGGAAGCGACCTTTGCCCTGTCCGACAGCCGTCTGAAGCTGGAGAACGCGCGCGAGGCTTCGGGTGGTGAGCCCTGGCAAGCCACCTGGACCCTCGACGACGGCTACACGTTCACCGCGATGGCCCCCGGCAACAGTCGCGAGACCGTCACCGTGGCCGATGGCTGGGGACAGCGGGACCATCGTAACAGCGACGTGGGCGCGAAGCTGCCCTATATTGTGCGCACCTGCAAAGGTCAGAGCCTTGACCAGTTCGTGACGGTGTTCGCGGGCGCGGCGAAGGGGCAGGCACTGGTTACAGGGGTACGGGTGCTGCCGTTGCCGGCAGGCGCCCCGCGAGACGCCGTCGCCGTCGAGGTGCAGACCACTGCGGGCACAGATCTAGTCGTGTCGATGCTGACCCCGCAGCCCCTGAGTCTGACCACCGCGCTCGGGCCGGTCCTGACTGACGGGCGGCTGGCTGCCGTCATTGGCGAAGCTGGCAAACCCACCGCGGCCGCCCTGGTGGGGGGGACAAAGCTCTCCGTGGCCGGTACGGACGTCACCTGCCCCGCGGCGACATACAGCGGGCGGATCGTTGAGAACGCCAGCGGGCGCGGGGAGTCGCACTACATGCTTGAGGGGAAGCTGGACGCAGGGCCGGGTCTCGTGGGCCAGACGCTGTTCGTGCAGGACGGGCCAATCCAGCGCGCCTACCCGATCCGGGGCCTGGAGACAGCGAACGACCAGACGAAGGTCTACACCAAGCGTGATAACGTAGGCTTTGAGGCGCGACCGGGTGCGACCTGGCAGGTGTTCCCTGTCGCGGCATGGGAGCGCAGGCCGTAAGGTCTATTTGGCAGCGAGACGGCTCTTGAGCCAGCAGTAGATGACATCGCCCATCTGGTTGTAGCCAGCCGGCGCGGGGTGCAGTCCGTTGCCATGCGCGCGATTTGCGTCTCAGCATGTGCGTTGGCTGGCGCGGTCTTCGTTGGATAGCCGTGAACGGTGTCGAGCTCCACGAAGACCGGCACCAGGTAGAGCCCCTCCGCCTCGCGCCCGCCGTAGGTCTGGTACTCGCGCTCGGTCGTGCGGTGCTGGTTGCGCCGGTACTGCCAGCGGGTCTGGCTGGTGCCGTAGTTGGCGCCGAAAGCGTCCTGACTGGCGGCTGGCGGGGTCATGGGCACGATCCCGATCTGCGCCTTTGGAGCCGCCGCACGGATTGCCGCGATGAGTTGGTCGAGGTAACTGAACATCGTGTCAATGCGTTGCTCGATGTCCGCCTCGGTCGCCGTGAAGTTGTCGTTGCCACCGAGCAGGATGGTGATGAAGTCGGGGGGCTGGCCAGCATTGTTGCGGTCGAGGTAACGCTGGAAGTCCAGCCGATGTTGCCCGTCGACCTCGAACAGGAACGGGCTGCGGCCGCGACGGCGCGCACCATCCTGCTCGACGAAGTCCTGCCCATCTGCCCAGTTCTCAACGAAGGTTCGGCAACTCCAGCCGCCGTAGCCCTCATGGCGGTTACCAGTATCGCCCCCCGGACCGCCCTCCCCGATGAGCTTCAGATCAAGCGCCTTATCCTCTGCGGATAGAGCCACCAAACGCGCGGTATAGACCGACGCCGCTGTCCCGCTGGCGCCAACGCACAGCAGTGTGACTTTGCGCCCTGCCCCGGCTTTGGGATCGATCACGCGCAACGTCGTGGTCATCTCCACCACCGTCTGCACCTCGGGCGTCACCACGCGCACCTTGAGCGGATGGTCGCCGACCTGCTCGACGGTAGGCATGGCCGTCCAGCGCTCTTCCTGGTGGGTGCCGAAATCGCAGTCAACATCCCAAAGTAAGCCCCGGCTATTGGGGCTCAGGATGATGTTATCAAAGTAGACGTTAGCCTCGACGCCCGGGAGAGCGTAGATCTCCGAAGGCAAGATGGGGCGCAGGTTGGACGTGGATGCAGCGACAGGCACGGGATTCACTGGTTTGGCCTCCTGATTGGGGCTGAGCTCTTGTGCATTGGCCCAACAAATGGCCGCTGGCAGACATACGAGCGCCGTCATCATCCGCTTCCACGTCGGCTTCATGAGCGGCTGCTCCTCACGTGCGGGTCGGATTCTGACAGGTGTCTGCTGACACCGGAGGGTCACGGGATCTCGCATTCGCCGCCGACGGCGTCGAGATCGCCGAACTGCAGTTGGTGTAGGCGGTAGTAGGTCCCTCGTGCGGCCAGGAGGTCCGCGTGTGTGCCCTGCTCCACGATCCGGCCGCCCTCCAGGACCATGATGCGGTCAGACCGGCGGATGGTGCTGAGGCGGTGAGCGATCACGAAGGCCGTGCGTCCCTCCATCAGCCGCAGCATCGCCTGCTGGATGTGTACCTCGGTGCGGGTGTCTACGCTGCTGGTTGCCTCGTCGAGCACCAGTACCTTCGGGTCGGCCAGGACGGCGCGGGCGATGGCGATTAGCTGGCGCTGGCCCTGGCTGAGGCTGCCGCCGGCCTCGCTCAGAACCGTGTCGAAGCCGCGTGGCAGGCGGCGGATGAAGCCTGCGGCGTTGGCCACGACGGCGGCCTCTTCGACCTCGGCGTCAGTGGCGTCCAGCCGCCCGTAGCGGATGTTCTCGCGGACCGTATCGGCCAGTAGGAAAGTGTCCTGCAGCACGATGCCCAGTGCGCCTCGCAAGTCGTTACGCCGCACGTTGCGCAGGTCGTGACCGTCGAGTCGGATCACACCGCTCCCGACGTCATAGAAGCGGCTGAGCAGGTTGATGATCGTGGTCTTCCCGGCACCGGTGCTGCCGACCAGGGCGATGGTCTCACCGGCTTTGGCGGTGAAGGTAACGTCGCGCAGGACGGGCTTGTCCGGCACATAACCAAACTCCACGTGGTCGAACTCAACCTCCCCCCGCAGCTCTGTCAGCGCCACAGCGTCCGCGGCGTCTGGCGTTTCGGTGGGCTCGTCCAGTAGCCCAAACACCCGCTCGGCACCGGCGATGGCGGCCTGTACCGTGCCCCACAACTGCGCGAGTTGGTTGAGGGGGCGCGTGAAGTGCTGGGAGTAGTTGATGAAGGCAGCGACCACGCCGATGGTCGCCCAGCCGCGCAGGACCATCCAGGCGCCGGCAGCGGCAATCACGGCGAAGGTGATGTTCCGCGACATGTTCATCGCCGGGCCCATGCTGCCCATGAGAATGCCTGCCCTGGTGGCGCTGCGGCGGAGGTTGGCATTGGCCTCGTCAAACCGGGCGGTCACCCCTGGCTCGCCACGGTACGCCACGACGGCTTGTTGACCACTGATAGTCTCTTCGACCAGGCCATTCAGTGTGCCCAGGTCGCGCTGACGGTCGCGGTACGCCTGGCGGCTGATCGTCGAGATGATGTGCGTGCTCACGAAGATGAGCGGCGTGGTGGCCGCCGTCACCAGCGCCAGACGCCAGTTCATGAGCGCCATCGCAGTACCCGCCCCGAGGACGGTCAGGACGCTGGAGAGAAGCTGAGTCACCGTCTGGGCCAGGGCGTTGTTGACGGCGTCTGTGTCATTGGTCAGGCGACTCATGGTGTCGCCATGGGGGGTGGTGTCGAAGAAACGCAGCGGAAGGCGGGCCAGGCGCGCGAAGATATCGCGACGCAAGTCGCGCAAGGTCTTCTGCGAGAGGCGCAGCATCAGAACGGTTTGCGCCCAGGTACCGGCTGAGGACAGCACGAGGGCGGCGATCATCAGCCAGATGATCCGCCAGATGTCGCGCATCCGGTGGGGCTCGATGTACTTGTCTACTGAAAGGCCGATCAGATACGGGTTCAGCAGCGTCAGGCCGGTGCTTGCCACGACCAGCAGCGTGACCCAGGCCAGGCCCGCGCGGTAGCGCCGCAAGTAGCTCCACAAGCGCCGCAGGACCTCCGGGATGTTCTCCGCCTTGTCCACGTGGATCATGCCGAGTGGCCCGCGCCCACGGTGCGGTCCCATCATTTCGTGCATGCCACCTGCCCCGCGCCGGTTAGACATGTGCATCCGCCCCCTCGTCAAGTTGGGAATGCACGATGTCGCGGTAGGTGGGACTTGCTTCGAGCAACTCGCGGTGGGTCCCCTCCGCCGAGATGACGCCGTCCTCCAGTACCAGTATCTTGTCGGCATTGAGCACTGAGCCGATACGCTGGGCGACTATGAGACGAGTGCAGGCGGGGACCATTTCGTCCAGAGCCCGCATCAGGCAGGCCTCGGTAGCGGCGTCGAGGGCGCTGGCACAGTCATCGAGAAGCAGCACGGCCGGCTGGCACAACAGGCCGCGGGCCATCGCGAGGCGCTGCTTCTGGCCGCCGGAGAAGTTGACGCCGCGCTGGCCCAGGGCTGTGTCGTAGCCTTCGGGCAGGGCCGAGATGAAGTCGTGAGCCTGGGCTATCCGCGCGGCCTGCTCGACCTCCTCGTCAGTGGCCTCCGGGCGACCGTAGCGGATGTTGTCGCGGACGCTGCCGCTGAACAAGATGGTCTCCTGCAGCACGATCACCACGTCCCGCCGCAGGTCCTCCTGACGCAAGTCGCGTACGTCCAGGCCATCAACAAGCACACGGCCGCCGCTCACATCAAAGAAGCGCGGGACGAGTTGCACGAGAGTGGACTTACCCGAGCCGGTTGCGCCCACGAGGGCGACGGTCTGCCCCGGCTCGGCGACGAAGGAGACGCCCCGCAGCACCGGCTCCGCGCCAGCGGCATCGTAGCTGAAGTGAACGTCCTCAAACTCCACTCTGCCCCGCGTCAGCTCATGTGGCATTGCTTGCGGCAGGTTCTGGACCTCGGGCTCGGAGTGCAGCACCTCCAGGACGCGTTCGGCGGAGGCGTCAGCCTGGGCCACGCGCATTACGAGCATGCCGACCATCATGAGAGAGGAGAGCATCTGCAGAAGGTAGTTGATGAAGGCCAGCAGTTGCCCCACGTGTGCCCTCCCCGCCTGTACCTCCCACCCGCCAAACCAGATGACGCCGACCACGCCGAGGTTGATGAGCAGCATCATGACCGGCATGACGGTGGCCACGAGCGTCGAAGCGCGGACGGTGGCGTCCATGAAGTCATCGTTGCGGGCGCCAAAGCGACGGCTCTCGTGCGCCTCCCGTACGAAAGCCTTGATGACCCGCACCCCCGCGAGGTTCTCCTGCATGACAGTGTTGACGCGGTCGAGCCGCTCTTGAACCGCCAGAAACAGCACGTGCCCGCGACGGCTCACGACCACGAGCGTGAGGACGAGCAGCGGGCTGATGGCCAGGAGCAGAAGTGAGAGCTTGGGGTCGGTCAGGACTGCCATGATGAGGCTGCCGATGACGAGCAGCGGGGCGCGGACGAGGATGCGCATGAACATCTCTGCCGCTTGCTGTACCTGATCCACATCGTTGGTCAGCCGGGTGATGAGGCGGCCGGTCTCGAGGCGTTCGAGGTTGCCGAACGACAGCGACTGAATCTTGCGGAAGACAGCGCCGCGGACATCGGCGCCGAAGCCAAGCCCGGCGATTGTGGCGAAGATGCCGCAGGCCACGCCGCCGATGAGGCCAACTATGCCCGCGCCAACCATCAGCCAGCCGACGTGCATCACGAGCGGCAGGTCGCCTTTGGCGAGACCGGTATCAACGATGGTCTGGAGCAGGCGCGGCTGGGCCAGGTCCATGGCCACTTCGAGTGCCATGAACAAGGGCGCCAGCAGGGCGGGCAGCCAGTACGGCTTCATATGAGGGATCAGACGCCAGAGGAAACTCACGGTACTTCGTCCAGACGCTTACTTGCAGAAGGTGTTGTCGGCCACGTAGCCTAGGCGGCGGCGATGGCCCCGGTCAGACGGTTCGCGAGGGTGGCTGCCTCGCGCAGGAAGGGGGCCTCATCCTCATAGCCTGAGCGTGTCATGGAGAGCTCCAGGTTGACCCACTTGCGGTAGCTCGACCCGGCGATCAGCCCGGCCAGCCGCCCCCAGTCCAGTGTGCCCATGAAGGGCAACTGGTGAAGGTCGCCGCTGCCATCGTTGTCATGCAGATGCACGGCGATCAGCCGTCCCGCGTGGGTTGCCAACTGGTCCAGCCCGTCACCGGAGATGTTACCATGCCCGGAATCATAGCACAGACCCACGAATTCCGGGGTGTATTCAGACAGGACCCTGGTGATCGGGAGCCAACTCTCGGGAGTGCCGCCGTTCTCGAGCGCGAGGCGGACGCCCGTCGCCCGGCTGCAGTGCGCGAGAGTGTCCAGCGACCGTCGCACGCGGTCCCAGTATGCGAGACGCGCGGGTTCGTCCGTGGGCTCCAGGGGGATGTGGAGCACCGCAACGTCGGACCCGAGGCGAGACGTCATCTCCAGGCGATTGGCCACAAGCTCCACCCCGGCCAGACGCTCGTACTCCTGGGCTGAGGCCCAGCCCTTCTCGCTCCCCGCTGAAGCATGGATATCGGTGACCCTGAGGCCAAGCTCTTGCAGCCACTGCAGGATCTGGTTGACCTCGGAGGTGGAGTACAGGAAGTCGGTGTTCCACTGGTGGCACCAGTGGATGTGGGTGAAGCCGGCCTCGGCGATGGCCTTCAGATGCGGGTAGGGGTTGCCGGTGCCTTGCTTGTAGTCAGTGGCGATGGAGATCATAGCTGTCTGATTGGTCATCGGCGGGTGGGATACCTGCGTGAGGCCCCGTTCCCAGGAATGCCCCTAGCCTGCCTGTGCCGCCTGCTCCGGGCTGGCGTCCTCCTCGGCTACCTGTGCGGAGTCGATCTGGAACTGCTTCTCGCGGAAGGTGGCGAGGAAGCCGAGACCGGCGACTATGGTGATCACGATGGGGACCATGAAGATCGCTGCCCAGTTGTGGTGATCAGGAGCGATGAGGAAATGGTCATGGACGCGGCCTGACACAAGGTGGCCGACGAGCATCCCCAGGCCGTTGGTGGCAAAGAGAATCAGCGATTGAGCACTGGCGCGGATGTCACGATGGGCGAGCCGCTCGACCGCGATCATGCCGCCCACGAAGAAGAGGCTGTAGCAGACGCCGTGGAGGGTCTGGGCGGCGATGACCAGCCAGACGGGATGGCCGATGGCGAAGATGGCATAGCGTACCGGCCACGCCAGGATGCCCAGGAAGATTGTGTTGCGCATGCCCAGATAGCGCAGGGAGGGCCAGAGCAGTAGCATCAGGGCTACCTCACCGACCTGCCCGAGGGACATGGCGAACTGAGCGGTGCTTTCGGCAAGACCCACGCCGCCGGCCTTTTCGGTGAGGAAGAGGAACGTGAGGTTGTAGTAGAACGGCAGCTCGATGGCGACGATGAACGAGATCACGGTCAGCACCGCGAAGTTGCGGTTGACCATGAGTTTGAAGGCCTCAAGGAAAGCGTACGGGTTCTTGGCCTCGCGGGTGGGCGGCGTGTTGGGAAGGGTGAGGCTGTACAGACCCATGGCGAGCGAGCAGATGCCCGCTATGAGAAGGGCGTCGCCGGTGTGGCTGACGCCGGGCTGGCCGAGCTCCCAATAGCGCAGGTAGAAGGTCAGGAACCACTGTACGGCAATCCAGCCGAGCGTGCCCCAGACGCGGATGTTGCCGAACTTCTCTGAGTTGCCCATGTGGTAGAAGGCGACGGTGTTGGTGAGCGCCAGGGTGGGCATGTAGAGCATGGCATAGAAGAACATGGCGGTCCACAGCGGCCAGAATTCCGTCTGCTGCCACGCAACGTACAGGAGCGCCGCGCCTGCGATGTGTGAGAGAGCAGTGAACCACTGGGCTGGCATGAAGCGGTCGGCGATCCAGCCGGCAATGAGGGGCGAGAGGATGGAGCCGAAGGCGGTGGTGCCGAAGACGTATGAGATCTCCTTGCCCGAGAAGCCGAGATGGCCCATGTGGCCGCCGATGGTAACCGACCACGCTCCCCAGACGGCGAACTGGAGAAACATCATCCCGGAAAGGCGGGAGTACAGGGCATAGCTGAATCGTGTAACGGGCTGCATCAGTGACCTCCGATCAACGTGACTGTGGCCAATGCAAAGGCAGGCGTGAGTGGCCTTCGAAGTGGCCGACCCCGTGCCTGGTGAAGACAGGCCGGGCAACCAATTCGCCGTCGCGCCTGCGATTGCCTACCCGTGGCAGAGAAGTGGATTTGGACCGCGATATAAGCGTCTTCAGGTACATCTTGGGTAGAACTTCCAAAACATCTTCTTCAGTCGCCTCGTCCACTACCAAGAGTGTACCGTATTGGGCAAAGGTGGTCGATCTACAGCAGCCTGCCCAGTATCAAAACTGGAGGAGACCTGGAGGAGAGGAAATGTCTAAGGGAGTGCCATGTTTTTTGCTGATCGGGGTGGTCGTCGTTAGCATCGCTGTGTCGGCCTCGGCCGGCTCAGCCGCGCTGCAACTTGGTGGACGTGTCTGGAATGACACCAACGGGAATGGCGTTGTCGATCCCGGCGAACCTGGTCTGAACGGCGTTACGGTCAAGCTTTCGTGGACAGACGCCACTGGAACGTCCCGTTCCGCAACGACGTTGACTGCGAGCGGTTCATACGCTTTCTCTAACCTGCCAGCGGGAGCTTACAAGGTGAGTGTCGTCTCGGCTCCCGGCGCCACGGTGCAGACCTACGACGCGGATGGCCTGAGAACGCCCAACGCCATCACCGTCAACTTAACCCAGAGCGTTCAGAATGTGAGCTTCGGTTACCGGTGCACCAATCCGGCGCAGATCGGTGACACGGTATGGAATGACCTCAACGCCGACGGCTTCCAGGATCCGGGGGAACTCGGAATTCCCGGAATACCCGTGGCGCTCTACCTCGATGGCGTGTACCTGATGTCGCAGACGACGGACGACAACGGTCACTACCTGTTTACGGACCTGACCCCCGGTACCTATACCGTCACGACGGACATGTCCGGCCACCCGGAGTTAGTCCAGACTTTCGACTACGATGGCATAGATACGCCTAATACGGCAACCTATACCGTGGGTCCTGATGAAGTCTTCGCCGACGACACTGGCAACTCAACCGGCCTGGACTTCGGCTATCGCTGTCCCCCCGGTGACAGTGGGGTGATCGGGGACACGGTATGGCTGGACCAGAATGCCAACGGCATCCAGGACAACGGCGAGGCGGGGATACCCAACGCACGCGTCAAACTCTACCTCAACTCAACCCTGATTGGCACCAAGGTGACCGATGCCGGTGGGCACTACCTGTTCACGCATCTGTTACCAGGGGCCTACAAGGCGTATGTGGTTCCCGCATATCTCCCGCCGGGGCTGACCCAGACCTTCGACTATGACGGGTTGGCGACGCCAAACACGGCCAGGTACACCCTCGACCTGGGCGAGGTCTTCGCCGATGACGAGGGCAACTCCACTGGCCTGGACTTTGGCTACCGGTGTGAGGTCGTCAATACGGGCCAGATCGGTGACACCGTCTGGACCGACACCAATGCCAACGGCGTGCAGGACGTGGGCGAGACGCCACTGGCCGGTGTGCCTGTCATGCTCTACCTGGGCACGACCCTCATCGGCACGCAGACCACGGACGCCAATGGTCATTACCTGTTCACTGACCTCGCGGCCGGTACGTACACGGTAAAGACCGACATGTCCGGCTTCCCCACCCTGGTCCAGACCTTCGACTATGACGGTCTCGCGACGCCCAATGCGGCCACATACACTCTCGCTGAGGGCGAGATCTTCGCCGATACCACCGGCAACTCCACGGGCCTGGACTTCGGCTATCGCGTCCCGCCCCGGATTGGCAAGATCGGTGACACGGTGTGGACCGACACCAATGCCAACGGCGTGCAGGACGTGGGTGAGACGCCACTGGCCGGTGTGCCTGTCATGCTCTATCTGGGCACGACCCTCATCGGCACGCAGACCACGGACGCCAATGGTCATTACCTGTTCACGGGCCTCGCGGCCGGTACGTATACGGTAAAGACCGACATGTCCGGCTTCCCCACCCTGGTCCAGACCTTCGACTATGATGGTCTCGCAACGCCCAATGCGGCCACGTACACTCTCGCTGAGGGCGAGACCTTCGCCGATACCACCGGCAACTCCACGGGCCTGGACTTCGGCTATCGCGTCCCGCCCCCGATTGGCAAGATCGGTGACACGGTGTGGTACGACACCAACAAGAACGGCGTCCAGAACGTCGGCGAGCTTGGGATCCCTGGCGTGCGCGTCAAGCTCTATCGGGGCACCACGCTGATCGGCACCAAGACCACGGGCGCCGCCGGTCACTATCTCTTCACGGGCCTGGCAGCAGGCAATTACAGGGCCTATGTTGTGGCCTCAACGCTGCCGGCGGGAGTGGTACAGACCTTCGACTATGATGGCCTGGCTACGCCCAACAGCGCGAAGTACACCCTGGCTGAGGGTCAGACCTTTGCCGATACGAAGGGCAACTCCATCGGCCTGGACTTCGGGTATGTCACGGTCGCGCCGAGTGTGACGCTGGAGAAGAAGGCTGACGTCACTGAAATCGACCCGAACAAGTCGGTGACATACACCTACACCGTGAAGAACACTGGTGGACTGACGCTCAACAACGTGGTAGTCAAGGACGACAACGCCACGCCGAACGATACCAGTGATGACTTCGTCGTCGGCACCATACCCAGCCTGGCTCCCGGAGCCCAGGCGGTGTTGACCCAGACCAAGATCCCGCCGGTTCCTGTGTGTGACGTGATCGACGGCACAACGATCGGCGCCGGGTACCTGGCTGCTGAAGTTCTGGCCAACGGCGACGTGAAGCTGACCTTCGTCGAGAGCCGGGCTATCAACGACAACACCTACGGGAACACTGCCTCTGGTTGGGGCTCAAAGGGCCATACGTTCAACAACCTCGTTGGCAGTGACAAGGCGCAGTTCCGCGTGACCGATGCCAGCGGCAACGTCGTGATGGAGTTCTACCTGGACTACATCACCGCCTCCAGTCTCTACCCTTCCGGCTACGGGACCCTGGGCGCCACTGGCGGCGACGGCAAGATGGTAATCGGTAGCGCCTCCAATCTCGTCAGTTACACCACCTCACTAACGCAAAACCTGAACCAGTCATCGGCCTACTACGGCTTCACCGTGAATTCGCCGGCTGAGCCCGATCCCAACTGGAACTACAACATCATGTACCAGGCGGTGATAAAGGGCTCTGTCTTCGGGACGGCGGGCTTCGGAGGCTTCACCATCCCGAGCGTGCACAACTCGCCGCCCAAGATCGGCGACAACCTGCTCGAGCCCAAGCCTTGCGAGGCCGACGTGACGAATACGGCCAGCCTGACGGCGACGGCCAGCGATGGCACGGTCCTCACGGCCACTGCCACGGCTAGCGTTCACATAAAGTGGTTCGAGTCGCCGGGGCCTTTCACAACGTACAAGCAGGACCAGTGGGGCGGTTCCACTGCCAATTCGCTGCTGGCGGGCAAGTTCGCGACGCTGTATCCATCGGGCTTGACCGTCGGAGGAACCTACACCATCGCTCTCACCTCCGCGGCGGCGGTAGACGCCTTCCTGCCGCAGGGCGGCGGACCGAACGTGCTGACCATGAATTACACCAACCCGACGAAGACCTCGGCAGGCGAGTTGGCGGGACAGGTGGTCGCGCTCAAGCTGAACGTGGACTTCTCTGAGGCCGGGTTCACGAAGAAGGGCCTCGCGAGCCTGAAGCTTACCAAGGACCTCGCCGGCTGGACGGTCGCGCAGGTGCTTACGTTGGCACAGACCGTGCTGGGCGGCAACAAGGGGGCTCTGCCCTCTGGTGTGGACCTGAACAAGCTGAAGGACATCTGCAAGAAGACCAACGAGAACTACGAGAAGGGTACCAACGATCGAGGGTATCTCACCCCGTAGGACCCGCTGTGGTGGCTCCAGAGGCAGTGGCTGTCACATTGCTGGAAGGGTCACCCGTTGATCAACAAACGAGAGGGCCCGGTCTGTGGACCGGGCCCTCTTCATCCGTATGGCCAATGGGCGGCTATTCTGTGGGTGGCGGCGGCGGAGGCGGCATTGGAGGGCCACCAGGTCCTGGGGGAGCACCAGGGCCACCAGGCATCGCCGTCTTACTGACCTGGTAGTAGAAGGGATACTGCAGGGGCTGGGCCATCGCCTTCACGTGGCCATCCACGAAGGAGTAATTGATCAGGTTGTCATGCCGCGGCGGCCAGGTGACCGAGGCCCCGGCTTGCTTACCCTTGTCGTAGGCATTGAGGTTCAGCAGCTTGGAGTCGAAGTGGCAGACCGTCCAGGCAGGCTCGTCGATGAGAGCCATGGTGACGCGGCTGAGCTTGTAGTTCATCGCGTAGCCGTAGCCTTCCTTGACGGCGGGGCAGCGGAAGACTTCCGTGTTCCTCACGTATGGTTCGCTGACGGTACACCACTTGTCAGCGGGCGCGAAGCGCTCGTCGTAGTCCTGCGCGTACTGAAGCATGGCCAGCATCGCTTGCTTGAGGTTGCTTTGGCAGGCCGCGACTACCGGGCCGCCAGTGGGTCCGTCCGGTCCCTCGCCAACCTGTTCGAGGTCCAGGGGCTCGTTGGGTCCCAGCAGGCGCACGCCTCCGGACCACTGGGGTTGCCATCCTGTCTCGGTGCGCTCCAGCGGGACCGCGAGGTGCAGTTCGGCCTGGCCCTGAAGCTTGAGCACCGCTCTATCGTCCGCCACCTTGCGGCTGACGATCTCATGGCGGGCGGTCTCCGGCGTGATCAGGACGAGGCCAAGGTAGTCCGACCACACGCCCCCGCCTTGCATGCTCATCATGGCGCGGAAGAAGTCCCCCCCGGACATGAGCTTGAGTTGGTCTCCGATAGCCTGGCGGGCTTGGAGGTTATCCGTACCTTGCAGGTCAACCGCCCAACCGCCGCCGCGTTTGACGAGGGCGAGGTACTGCGGGACCTTGAGAGTCATGATTACGCGGCCGACGCCGCTGGTGCCAGCGGTCTTGACCTCGCCGACTTTGGCAGGTTGGCCCATGAGCAGCGACATCATCTGCTCTTCACCGGTCTGGAAGCTCTCCTTCTGCGCGGCAACGACGTATTGGGCGAAGTCCTCTTTGGTGGTCTCGCCGAGGGACTGCCGGTCAAGCATCTCCCAGGCAGCCGCGGCTTCGCGCTTGCGGAGACTCTCGACAAAGTCGTTGGCAACCTTGTCGAGAGCTGCGGCTTCGTCGGCGGTAGCGTCCCTACCGGCCACAGTCGGGTCCGGCGCGACCGGCGCGGCCTGGCGTGGAAGCTGAGCCAAGGCGCCGATGAGGGCCTGTCGAGCGGCGGCGGAGGGGCCCCAGGTGAAGCCCGCCTGATGGAGGCTGACCAGCATCAGCACGCAAAGACAAAGACACAACAGGACGGCGACGACGGTGCGGCCGGCGGTGCGCGACATAGTGCTTTCCCCTTGTGCGGCAGCGGTTGTAAGGCTCTTCAAGGCTGGTGATCTCCCACCGGGAGACCGGGCAGGTTAGCCGCCTCACCCACCGCCCGGCATGCGGACGGCCGGTATGGTGGCGAGGGATTCCCTTGGAAGGGCGCGGATGGGGCGGTAGAAGCCCTGGGCCAGACGATAGGATTGAGGGGCTACATGGCCATCCACGAAGGCGTAGCTGATAAGGCGATCATGCCGGCCGGGGCTCGGCACGGAGGCGCCGGGCTCGGCATGCAGGTCGTAGGCATTGGGACGCAGGAGCGTGGAGTCGAAGAGCTCGGCAGTCGTCCATGGCTGGGTTACTTTGCCCAGCGGCAGGAGACTGAGCTTGTAGTTCATGGCATAGCCGTACTTGTCGGTGACGGCGGGGCAGGAGTAGAAGCCGGGGTCGGTCACGTAGTCGCTGAGGTCCGTGCACCAGCGGTTGGCCGCGGGGAGGCGCTGGTCGTAGTCGGCCATGTAAAGGCGCATCGCCTGGCTGAGTTGGCGGAGGTTGGCAAGGCAGCGTTTGGTCTTCGGCCCTTCCATTCCCGTAAAGATGTTGGCGTCGCGCAGCGGGGTCTCGGGGCGGATAACCTCCGGGTTCACTCTCCTATTGAGATGCCAGCCGCTGACAGTGCGCTCGAGAGCAACCGCGAGGTTAACCTTCGCCTCGGCCTGGGCTGTAACCATGGCGCGATCGGCGGAGACCCGGCGGGTACTCACCTCGTAGCGGACGAGGTCGGGGACCATGACCAGGAGCGCGGCAATACCTTGATCGAGGCGCATACCGCGGTCCGGCATCATGGTGAAGTAGAGCTGGCCGATGTTGCCGGCAACCTGCTCTACCTGGCGGCCTGACTCGGTCTCGGCCAGGAGTTGCTCGGTGCTGTCGAGGTCAATGAGCCAGCGCCCGTCGCGGCGGACGAGCAGGTAGCTTTGCCGCGGGGCAAGGGTGATGATCAGGCGGGCAAGCCCATCGCTCCCGGAGGTGATGACCTCACCGAGTTCCACCCGGTTACCCTTGACGAAGGCAGATAGCAGAAAGTCCCCGGCGGAGCCGACAGAGGGGTCGTTGGGTACCGGTAACCTTTCCCTCCAGGTGCCAAAGGTCCAGTTCTGGCTGGTGGCGTGGCTCCAGGCCTGGTCGAACTGGCGGCCGCGGAGGGCCTCGAGGTAGGCCTTGAGGGTGGCGTCGAGAGCGAGGGCTTCATCTGAGGTGGCGGAGCGTCCGGCAAAGGCGGGGACCGGGGCAGCGGCCGGTTGCGCCTGCAGCGGCTGCAGGGCGTCCAGAAGGGCCTGACGAGCCAGTTGTGACTGGCCCCAGCCGAACCCGGCGTGGGGGGCGATCAGTAGCGCGATGAGCGAGAGCGAGAGAACCAGGGAGAAGGCAACTGCGGCACGACTGGTAACGCCAGGCATGGCGCGACCCCCTTGCGGCACAAAGCCAGCCGCGTGTTTGGCAGAGCTTGCAGTAGGGTAACACTGGCAAAGTACCAGAGTTCCGTCGGCCACAACTATGGCGAGGCTTGCGCCCCATCTTGAGGGCGGTATAATCATATCGTACCTTCTACGTCTTCTCTGAAAGGGCCTGCTGATGAAGATCACCTTTCTTGGCGCGGCACGGACTGTCACAGGGTCGCAATACCTGCTGGAGGCGGCGGGCAAGCAGATCCTGATAGATTGCGGCATGACACAGGGGCCGGAGCATCTGCGGCATCAGGGCCGGCCGGATGCGGCAGTGGTTGACTACCGCACTGTGGACATGCTGCTGCTCACCCATGCCCACATTGACCATTCAGGTAACATCCCACTGATCACGCGGTTGGGCTTTCCGGGGCCGGTCTACGCCACCAGCGCGACGTGTGACCTGTGCAATGTGATGCTGCCCGACAGCGCACACATTCAGGAAGAAGATGCCAAGCACGACCTGCGGCGCTGGATCAACCAGGGCCGCATCGGGCCGGCGCCGACGCCCCTTTACAGCCTTCAGGATGTCGAAGCCGCGCTGAAGCTGCTCAAGCCCGTCAGCTATGACCAAGTGGTGGACCTGGCGCCGGGCATTCGAGCCCGCTGGCGGGACGCAGGCCATATCCTGGGGGCAGCGTCCATCGAGATCTGGGTAGAGGAGACTGGGCGCACCACGAAGATCGTCTTTTCGGGGGACATTGGAAGCCCGGGACGGCCTGTAGTGCGCGACCCGCAGTACATAGACGACGCGGACTTCGTGGTGATGGAATCCACCTACGGCAACCGGCGGCACGAGAGCAAGGAGATAAGTGCCGACCGCTTGCAGCGAATTGTGCAGGATGCGGTGCGCAACCACGGGCATATCATCATCCCGGCCTTCGCAGTCGGACGGACACAAGAGTTGCTCTACGAGCTGAACAGGTTGGTCGAGCACAACCTGATTCCGCGCTTGCCAGTGTACGTGGACAGTCCGCTGGCCATATCGGCGACGAAGATATGTAGCATTCACCACGAGTGCTTTGACGCGGAGACGGCAGCGCTCCTGGCGGCGGGTGACGATCCGATGGACTTCCCCGGCCTGAAGCTGACGCGCACGGTGGAGGAGAGCAAACAGATCAACCTCGTGCGTGGGCCTATGATCGTGATCTCGTCGAGCGGCATGTGCAACGGCGGGCGCATCAGGCATCACCTGCAGAATCATCTGGAGCATGGTCAGGACACGATCCTGTTTGTGGGTTACCAGGCGGCGGGGACGCTCGGGCGGGTGCTGCAGGAGGGGGCGCAGACGGTGAAGCTCTTTGGCGACAAGATTCGTGTGCGGGCACGCGTGAAGTCGCTACGAGCCTTCTCGGCGCACGCGGATGCCGATGGCCTGCTGACGTGGCTGTCGCATGTGAAGGGGCCGCAGGCAGTGTTCATCACACACGGTGAAGAGGACGCGGCGCTGGACTTTGCTGCGCTGGCCCACCGGCAATTGGGGGCGCCTACTCTCGTGCCCGAATATGGCGATGCCATTGACCTGGGGGATACCGGGAAGCTGGCGGAGGACCTCCAAGCGATGACCGAGACCTGGGCACGACCCGCTGAGATTGTGGAGGATGAGGCGGCCAGCGAAGATGACGCGGGCTAGAGTTGCCGCAGATGGGCGGCAGTCGGAGCGCGGTTGAGGATATCAGCGACGGACTTGAACCTTGGCTTTGTGGCTGGCGACTAACTAGCGGAGGTAAAGGCCATGGGAACAGTGCGTATACTGTCACATGCTGAGACGCCCTTTGCCGACCGACGCGAAGCCGGGAGGCTGCTGGGGCGCGAGTTGATGGAGTTCCGCGGGCAGCGCCCGGTTGTGCTGGGGATTCCTCGCGGAGGCGTCGTTGTAGCGGCTGAAGTCGCGGCGGAAACTGACGGTGAACTGGACATCGCGTTGGCCCGGAAGCTGCGCGCGCCGCAAAATCCTGAGTTGGCCGTTGGGGCCATGTCCGAGGATGGGCACGTCTTCGCCGATCAGAGCCTGCTGCGTTACGTCGGGATGAGTGAAGAGCGGCTGGCGCAGGAGAAAGAGCGAGTCCGGGGTGAGATTGAGGAGCGGCAGCGGCTGTATCGGCAAGCGCGAGAGAAGGTGCGGCTGGAGGGACGGACAGTGATTGTGGTCGATGACGGCCTGGCAACCGGGGCGACCATGAAAGCGGCGCTATGGGCAGCGCGCAAAGAGCGGCCTCAAGTGCTGATCTGCGCTGTGCCGGTGGCAGCCGAGCACACCGTCGAGGAGATGGCGGATCATTGCGACCAGATCATCTGCCTGCGCGTGCCGTTCTACTTTGCCGCCGTCGGGCAGTTCTATGAGCGGTTCGATCAGACGGAGGATAGTGAGGTACTTGAGATCTTGCGGCGGGAGCAGGCACGTGTGGCGGTAACCTGAGGCGGGAGTGTGGTGGCAATGGATACGACGATGCAAGCGGCGACTGAGGTGGCGGTACAGATTCCGGCGGAGGACGCTATACTGCAAGGAGACCTGGCGCTGCCGCCGCAGCCCCGTGGGCTGGTGATCTTTGCCCACGGCAGCGGCAGCAGTCGGCACAGCCCACGCAACCGTTATGTGGCCGGCGTCTTGCAGCAGGCGGGTCTGGGGACGCTGCTCATGGATCTCCTGACTGTCGATGAAGAAGCGGTGGACCAGTACACGAGGCACCTGCGGTTCGACATACCGCTGCTCTCCGGGCGTCTCGTGGCCGCGACGGATTGGGCCAAGGACGAGGAGCAATTGCGCGGGCTGAACATCGGGTACTTCGGCGCGAGCACAGGAGCAGGGGCAGCGATCATGGCGGCGGTGCAACGCTCCGACCAAGTCAAGGCCATTGTGTCGCGTGGCGGACGGCCGGACCTGGCGGAAGCCGCTCTCGAACAGATTCAGGCTGCGACACTGCTGCTGGTCGGAGACCGTGACTACCCGGTAATCGATCTCAACGAGCAGGCCTTTGAGCGGATGAAGTGCGAGAAGCGGTTGACGCTCGTGCCGCGGGCAACGCACTTGTTTGAGGAACCGGGAACACTGGAACAGGTGGCGGAACTGGCGGCGTCGTGGTTTGGCACCCACTTGTAGGCGGAGGGGATGGGATGGAGAGCGAATTACGGGTCAGCTCGGCCATGCGGCCGAGCCGCTCCGGGGTACAAAGTAATCCATGAACGACGATATCGCTTCCCTCCTTGCCTACCTGGTCGCCGAGGTCGGCCTCTCTGCCAACACGATCGCCGCTTACCGGCGGGACTTGACGCAGTATGCCGATTACCTGCGGACGCGTGGGTACAACTTCTATGATGCCGATCAGGACGTCGTAACGGCATATCTGGGAGAACTGCGCAAAGCAGGGCGTGGCCGCGCGACCGTACAGCGCAAGCTCTGCGCGATCCGCCAGATGCACAAGTTCCTGGTACGGGAGGGGTTCGCCCACCAGGACCCCACGGCGGTCATCGAGCCGGCACCCAAGCCAGTGCGGCTGCCGAAAGTGCTGACGGTTCAGCAGTGCCTGGACCTCCTGGAAGCCCCCAACCTGCAGACGCCGGAGGGGTTGCGGGACGCCGCGATGATGACGCTGCTCTACGCGACGGGGCTGCGGGTATCGGAGTTGGTGGGTTTGAGACTGCACGCGCTGGATGCCGAGGGACAGGCGCTGCGGGTGCGTGGCAAAGGCAACAAGGAGCGTGTGGTACCTGTAGCGCCGGTGGCGTTGGACGTGCTGCAGATCTACCTGGAGCAGGCACGCCCGGGTTTCGACAAATTCCCCAACGAGGATCACATCTTCCTGTCACGGCGAGGGCGAGGGCTCACAAGGGCAGCCTTCTGGCACAATCTCAAAGGTTACTGCCGGCTGTCAGGTGTGCCTGAAGATACGTCTCCACACACGCTGCGGCATTCCTTCGCCACGCATCTCCTGCAGGGCGGGGCGGACTTGCGCTCAATCCAGGAGATGCTGGGGCACTCGAGCCTCGGCGTCACGCAGATCTACACTCACGTTTCGGCAGGACACAAGCGGGAGGTCTACGACAAGGCCCACCCGCGGGCGAAGTGATGTTTCGTCATGCTGAGTAGAGCATGTTGTCATGCTGAGCACAGCATGTTGTCATGCTGAGCACAGCGAAGCATCCCTCGGTTTGCAGTGCCGGAGATCCTTCACTTCGTTCAGGATGACAGAGCGGCGGCTATCTCCCCGAAGATCAGCGGCTCATCCGGCGCAGCCGCACCGTCTCCCCCGGCAACTCCATTGTGTGCACGCTCTTCAGCCTGAAGCCCAGACCCCTCAGCGCCCGCTGTTTGCGCTCATCGGTCTCTGCCACAAGAGCCTGCCCGTTGGGGAAGTCGGCGGCGAGCTTGGTCAGCAGTTCGGTAAGGATGCCCTCGTCAAGGGCGAAGGCATCGAAGTAATGGCGATGCTCATACACCGTCGCCAGACCCACTGGCTTTGTCCCCTGCCGGGCCACGAGGTACTTGGTTCCCATCCAGTTGGTGATGAATGAGCAGAACCGTGTCTGTCCGGCGAAGGCGGGCAGCAGGCGGCTTTTCGTCACGGGCCGGCACATCAGGTAGTCCAGGCCTACGTAGTCGCGTGGTTCGACCGGGCCGTAGCTGAGCGGGGTGCCGTCAGCGCGGAAGTACTCCTCCTGGTAGTCGAAGTCCGGCTCGCGCACCATCCAGCAGCGCGTGCCCTCGTCGGGCTGGGCCATGGTGATCTCCCAGCCGCGGCGCTGGTACATTCCCACAGCCCGCGTGTTGCTGGTCTGAGTGGGCAGCATGACCATCTCGACGCCACTGCTCTCGGTGTCGTCGAGGTAGTTCTCCAGTAGTTGTCGCCCAACCCCCTGCCCCTGATATTCGTCCTCAACAAGAAACCATCCCAGATGCGCGTGTTCGGGCGTTGCGTTGGAAACTGCCCGCCATACTACGCCGATACAGCGGTGGGCGTCGTCGTCGCGCGCTACGAAGAAGGTATTGTGGATGCCGGAGGTGTCGCCTGCGAAAACGCGCTGCAGCCAGGGCAGCCAGGGCGTTGTGGGAGATATGTTCTCCGGCTTGAGGTAGGGGTACCACTCGATGAAGTCCTTGCGGAAGGGTGGCGTTAGCTTGTAGCAGGAAACGGTCATGTCTATCTCCAAAGACAAGCGACCGGCCACCGGCCGGTCGCTTCGATACTCACTGGTGGCCCCGGGTGCCCCTATGGCGTCCAGAGGTGATCGTGTCCGGTCCAGTCGAGGATGTCGCTAACCTTCATCCACTTGGCGTGGCCATCGATGAAAGCGACGTTGTTACCCTCGTTGTGACGGGCTGGCCCGTAGGTGGCAGGGGTGTGGCCTGCGACACAGGAACGTGCCGAACCCAGATTGCCGCAGCTCCCTGGGCCACAGGTTGCATACCGGACATAGCCGCCGCCCTGGGTGTCATGCTCCGTGAAAATCATCTTCTCGGATGGGTACTGGTAAGAACCGATGGACTTGTAGTCCATGCCTCGTATGTCCCAACCATAGCTCTGGTTCGTCCCGCTGTTGCTGGGGCAAATGTAAATCTGCGAATTCTTGATGTACGGGGTCAGGACGCCCATCCAGCAGTCACCATTGCTGGCAATAGCGGCGCCGCCGTTGTCACAATGGCGCTGGGTCCGTTCGTCATAGTCCTGCCAATACTGCAGGCAGGCGGTTGCCAGTTGGCGGCAGTTCGAGAGACAACTCGTCTGGCGGGCCTTCTCACGGGCCTTGGCGAAGACAGGGAACAGGATGGCAGCGAGGATTGCGATGATCGCAATCACGACGAGCAACTCAATGAGCGTAAAGCCGCGACGCATGATCTTTACCTCCTGATGATACCGTCTATATACCCAATTCGCCAGGGCCTGTGCGAATTCCTTTCGAAAAGCTTGCGATTTTGGAAGGTCAAGATACTACGCAGGACTGAGGCGGCCCTGTGGTCAATAGAAGGGCAGGCGAGCAGGAGACAACACCTGCCGCTTAGGGTCAGCATTATCTGCTTAGGCGGGAGGACACTATGGCATCACTGGAAGCGCTCAAGGCTCTGGCGAAAGATGAACTGGTGCAGCTGGCCGAGGAAGGTGCTGCTGTCGAGGACCTCGGCCGCGCTCTGCAGATGGCATACGAGAAGTCGGAAGACCTGCAGGTTGAGGCGTTAGACGTGTTCTGGCGCGAGGCTGCGATTCTGCGCGATAGTGCCGCGCGTGGGGCAGAGGAGCCCTCGGACCTCCAGGGCATCCAGGCAGCGAGGCCCGACGGACCACGCCGCCTGCCGATGGCTGATGGTGACAAGCTCACCGACCGCATTCATGGCGCCTGGCTGGGGCGCTGCGCCGGCTGCATGCTGGGCAAGCCGGTAGAGGGATGGACGCGGGAGAAGATCGAGAGACTGTTGGAGTCGGCCGATGCGTACCCGCTGGACAACTACTTCCCGGTGGTTGAAGACCTGCCCGAGGGTCTGCAGTGGCATCCCAGCGGCAATGACTGCCTTCTGGGCAACATCACCCACAGCGTTCGGGACGATGACACCGACTACACGATACTCGGCCTGCACGTTCTGGAAGCGCATGGGCAGCAGTTCACGCCGCAGGATGTGGCGAACGAGTGGCTGCTGCGACTGCCGTACCATCGCACCTATACGGCCGAGAGAGTGGCGTATCGGAACTTCGTCAACGACGTCTGGCCCCCGGAGTCGGCGGTACTGATGAACCCGTACCGGGAGTGGATTGGGGCGCAGATCAGGGCGGATGCCTTCGGTTACTGCGCTCCTGGTTGGCCTGAGAAGGCGGCCGAGTTTGCCTTCCGCGACGCGATGATCTCGCACACCAAGAACGGCATCTACGGCGAGATGTTCTTCGCGGCACTGATTGCGGCCTGTCTGGCCATGCAGGACCTGCGCGAGGCGATAGAGGTGGCGCTGACGGAGATTCCGGTGAACTGCCGGCTCGCCGAGGCCGTGCGGGACATGATGATATGGTGCGACGGCTCATGGGAGCAGACGTGGGACCGGGTGATGGAGAAGTACGGGCACTACCACCCTGTTCACACCATCAATAACGCCTGCCTCGTGCTGATGGGGCTGCTCCATGCCAATGGTGATTTCACGAAGGCAATCAGCATCGCCGTCATGGGCGGGCTGGATACAGACTGTAACGGGGCGACGGCGGGATCGGTCCTTGGGGCGCTGCTGGGGGCGGAGGCACTGCCGGCGAAGTGGACGGAGCCGCTGGATGACACGCTTCACAGCGCGCTCGAGGGGATGAACGTAAACAGCATAAGCGGCTTGGCGCAAAGGACGGCGGAGGTGGCGGAGAAGGTGTTATCAGGTTCCCGGTAGGAGCGCTCCCCCGAGCGCGATACGAGGCCCTCAGACGTACTCGACCGTCACCAGCTTCCCCATCTTTTCCAGCTTCCCGGCCAGAAGCGGGACGATGTTCGTGCGGGTCAGCAGGCCGCGCTGCTGGAAGACTATGTCGCCGTGGGCGGGGTTCTGAGCCGCGCCCACGGTGAAGTTGATGCGGTCGGCTTCTCGCAGCAGGCGCTGCAGTTCGGTCACCCCGCTCTCCTCCTCAAAGCTCTTGGGATCCGCCTCCAGCACGTTGTACACCTGGTTGAGCGTGATCGCGCCCTCGGTGACGAGGTCTATGCCTTCGATATAGTAGCGTGGCGGCGCGAGCTTGCTGCGCAGGTCCTGCTCGACCTCGAGCGGCTTTTCAACAAACCTCGCCACGATCTCGGCCGTCGTCGAGCCCGCCACCACCTTCCAGCCCTCACTGAGCATGAACTTCTGCGCCACTGCACGGTCATGCTGCTTATTTGCCGGTGGCCCGGTGAAGATGTTCAGCGTCTTCCCCCAGCGGCACAACGCCATGGCAACGGTGGTGTCATCCCCGCCGACTTGCTCCCACAGCTCCCTGGCACGGTCGTGGACGGCCCGCGCCAACTCCCGCAGAGGCCGCCGTTCGGATAGCAACTCGCGAAGGTATTGCTGCACCCCCTCGGTCTTCCAGCCATTACGTTGGCTCAGCCCCAACCCCGCCATGGTTACGCCGTCGCTCATGACCATGATCCCGTCGCCGGGAGCAAGTTGGGCGTGCGACTCGCCGATCAGGGCGTTCTCGACTGTTCGGGTGCGCTGGGGCAGTGGCGCGGCGTGGTTGGAGGTGACGAACAGGGGCGGGGGCATGTCATAGGACAGGACTGTTGCCTGCCCATCGTTGAGGATGCGGATGACGATGAAACACGCGTACGGCAGCTCAGTGCCGCGTACGCGGATCATGTTCTTGACGAGGCTGCCGAAGGCGTGGCGCAGCGTCGTGCCCTGGCGCAGGGCCTCCAGCAATCGCGAGGCGCACATGGTAGCGGCGAGGTTGGCCTTGATGCCTGAGCCAAGGCCGTCGCAGAGCACGAAAGTGGTGGCAGCGGGGGAGCGCTCGAAGGCAACGAGGTCGCCACAGGGGCTTCCGGGCTTCTTCGGCGACTGGGCGATTTCGATTTCTACGTGGATGTGGGGCATTTGAGGTATGGCTGTAGGGCGGGGGCTGTACCCCGCCGCGCGTGGCGACTTGTGATCGTAGATAAGGCGGCGGGGAACGGAGCCCCCGCCCTACAGCGCTCCAGTTCACCGGAGCGTGTAGGTGTCCCAGAGCCAATCCTTACCCTCGTCCTCCGGCTTATCCTGATCGCCTGTCATTTCCATCAGATTCTCGACGAGTTGCTCTCCCTGCGCGGTGCTTTCGCCGAGGAACTGGGCAATCTTCTGAGCCATGCTGATCTGGTGCTCAAGCAGTTCCCGTGCCTGCGAAAGCGTCTGTGCGCGGAGTGTGTCGAGCTGCTTCTGGCTGTCGTGGGTGGAGGTGATGTTGACGAAGATACCAACATACTGCCGCTGCTCGCGCAGGGCGTACATGATCTGGTGCGTGACCAGCTTGTAGCGGTCATGTCGCGCGGTCATCTCGATGACTTCCTCTTCACCGGAGATGAGTCGCTCGAAGGGGTCCGGGTCCATCAGGTACGAAATCGGCTTGCCCAGGCAGGCCTCTGAACACATGAAGAACTTGCGGAAAGTGGGGTTCATCGCGATGATCGTGAGCTTCTCATCGAGGATCACGATGCCGTTGGGACTGGTCTCCATGATGAGGTCAGAGCGCTGCTCGGCCAGGCGCTTCATGTATGGGATGCACATCTCCGGCTCAGCCAGACCACGCAGCACCGCGATGGCTTTGTCGCGACAGGAGTTGTAGCCGCAGGCGCCGCAGTTCAGCTCATCTTCGGCGGTCAGCTTGCCGGTGAGGGCCAGGATCCGCTTTATGTCTTCCTCTCGCACCGGCTTGTCCTCATCGAGGCGGGTGGCGGAGAATGCGGCATGAAGCGGTTCAGCCTCGGTTGGGCCTCCCTCAGCCCCGGGGTGCTCTGCGGCATAGCCAAGGAGGGCCTGCCGGCGCTCGTAGACGTTGCGGTCGGCCGTCATTGCCGGGCCATTGACGCAGCCCTGCAGACAGAAAAGCGGCTCGATGACCACCGGGCGGGGGTTGTCACGCAGACTGTCGAGTACATCACGCACCTCCTCCACACCGCTGACGGAGATAACGTCACCGGAGGTGACATCGGTGCTGAGGGCGGAGGTGCGGATGCTGCCACCCACGACGGGGAAAAACCGCGCCTCTCCCTCTGGCTCCTGGTCAAAGTTACTCTCTTCACACGCAGCCAGGGAGATATCATCGCGCTCAAGCCATTCGGCCAGTTCACGGAAGGTGAGCACGCAATCCACGAGCCCGGCATGCTCAGGCCGGTCCGCCTCCGCTTTCTTGGCCACGCACGGGCCGATGAAGACGACTTTGCTGTCCGGGCCCAGCTTCTCCTTTATCTGGCGGGCGTGGGCGATCATGGGGGAGACTATGGGAACGAGGGTGTCCACCAGTTCCGGCCGGTAGCGCTCGACGTAGCTGACAACGGCGGGGCAGGCGGTGCAGACGTGGGGCTTGCCGACGTGCTCGCTGACAAACTGCGCGGTAGCGACGGCGACCTGATAGGCGCCGATGGCGGTCTCGGCCACGTAAGAGAAGCCAAGCTTGCGCAGAGCCGAGGGCAGGCGCTTGCGTTCCCAGTCGGAGTAGGCGGCGGCAAAAGAGGGGGCGAGGCTGACGGCGACGGGCTTGCCGGAGGAGATAAGCCGCACGGCACGCTCGATGTCGTTGCGGAACTGCTTGGCACCCTGTGGGCATTCGCGAATGCAGGTGCCGCAGGCGAGGCAGCGGTTTTCCTCAACGAACGCCTGCCCCTTGTGCATGGAGATGGCCTTCACCGGGCAGACGCGCACACACCGGTAGCAGTCGCGACAGCGCGCCTTATTGGTGAAAACTACCTGAGAGGGATTGTGTTGGCGGTCAGGTGCCATGATGGTTGGACTATCATCCAGGACGCGTAGGCGGATTCATCCCTGAGCCCGCGCCGTTGCGGGGGCGTCGGTTCGAGACGAACCGACCTACGCGCCTGTTACATTGTTATTGTTAGACTACGCCGTGACCTTGGCGAGTTCCTCCTTGACGACACTCATGACCTTTTCCAGGTCCGTGCGCTCCAGGATTTGCTCCCCAACGCGGGCCACTGGGCCGCGGTCGCAGCGTTCGAAGCAGAAGGTGGCCTTAACGTCCACCGTGTCGGCCAGCCCCTCGTCCTCCAGGCGATGGATGAGCGCCCGCAGGAGGTCCTGGCTGCCGCGCAGATAGCAGCTTGTGCCGACGCAGACATTGACCTGCAGCTTATGTTGCTGTCCGCTCACCAGTTCCAGATTCTCGTCGGTGATGCGGCGGCGGCTGTGGTAACCGGTGTGCAGCAGTTCGTGAGCCTTGTGGCCACCGACCTCGCCCAGCGTGGTCTTGTAGGCTTCCTGAACATAGGGGTTCTCCTGCGCCTTGTGCAGTTGCAGGGTCTTGTCGGCCTCGTACAGGCCCGCGGCGCGCCGCTTCTTGACGTCCGGCTCGAAGGACACTGGCTGTCCCGCGCCGCCGATGCAGCCACCGGGGCAGGCCATGACCTCGATCAGGTCATAATTGATCTCGCCGGCCTTGATCTTCTCGGCCACCGCGCGGGCGTTGGCGAGACCATTCACTATCGCGATGCGGATTTCCTTGTCATTGACCGTCACGCTCGCCTCGCGCAGGCCCTCCATCCCGCGGACTTCGTGGAAGTCCACGGCGTCGAGCTTGACTCCGCCCAGCTTCTCAGCGGCGAGACGCAGGACGGCTTCAGTGACACCACCGGAGACCCCGAAGATGACGCCAGCGCCGGTCTTGAAACCAAGCGGCAGGTCGAGTGACTCGGGTTGGAGGCGGTTGAACTTCAGGCCTGCCTCATCGATCATGTGGGCTAGTTCCTGGGTCGTGAGGACATAGTCCACGTCGCGCACGCCCTCGTGCTCGAACTCAGACCGCTTCGCCTCGAATTTCTTGGCGGTGCAGGGCATGATCGAGACGATGACGAGGTTCTCGTTAGAGACCCCGAGTTGGGCAGGAAGCACTTCACGGCCGATTGAGCCGAACATCTGCTGAGGCGACTTGCAGGACGACAGGTTGGGCAGCAGCTCAGGATAGTACTGCTCGGCGAACTTGACCCAGCCGGGGCAGCAGGACGTGAACTGTGGCAGGCGCTCCCCACGCTCGACGCGCTGCAGGAACTCCGCGCCCTCCTCGATCACAGTCAGGTCAGCCGCGAAACAGGTATCGAAGACCTTGTCAAAACCGATGGCCTTGAGGGCGGCCACGATCTGCCCGGTGGTGACAACCCCTGGCTCAAGCCCGAAGGCCTCGCCAAGCGCCACTCGGACGGCCGGCGCGATCTGGGCTACGACCTTCTTGTCCGGATTGTGCAGCACCTGCCAGACTTCCTCAACGTCCGACTTGGGCGTGATGGCGCCGGTGGGGCAGACGCTGGCACACTGGCCGCAGTTGACGCACTCGACCTGCGCGAGGTCCTTGTCAAAGGCAGGGGCTACCTGCACATCGGCACCGCGGTGGGTGAAGTCAATCGCTCCGATGCCCTGAACCTCAGAGCACATCCGCACGCAGTCACCGCAAAGGACGCACTTGTTCGGATCGCGCACCAGCGAAGGCGACGACGTGTCCAGTGCGGAGGGCTTCAGCGAGGGCTTAAAGCGCACCTCGCTCACGCCGAGACGCCGGGAGATGCTCTGCAGCTTGCAGCTTCCACTCTTGGGGCAAGTAGCGCACTGCTGTTCGTGATTGGCCAGCAAGAGCTCAACCGCGATCTTGCGGATCTCACGGATCTTCTCGGTATTGGTCTTCACCTTCATGCCGGGCTCCGGGGCAGTCGAGCAGGAGGTGACGATGCCTCGACCCTCGATCTCCACCAGACAGAGCCGGCAGGCGCCGTAGACGCTCAAGTCGGAGTGGTAGCAGAAGGTGGGTATCTCTATGTTGGCCTTGCGGGCGAGTTCGAGAATATTGGGTTCACCCTCGATGGGTACTTCGCGCCCGTCTATGGTAACAAAATCGCCGTTTATCATTGCCTTGCTCCGTGTTGTTCGGTCGGAGGGGCCGAGCTTTAGCCGGCCCTGTCGTTATCTGCGATACGCTTCATGTTCGCCATCCACCCCAGGGCCGGCTGAAGCTCGGCCCCTCCGAAGACCCCCGAGCTAGCCGACCCCGCTCACTGCGCCGAACTTGCAGCTTCTGGCGCACTCGCCGCACTTGATGCATAGCTCTTCATTGATGGTGTGCGGGCCCTTCTTCTCGCCAGTGATGGCGTTAACGGGGCACTTGCGCGCACACAGACCGCAACCCTTGCACTTCTCGGGGTCGATCATCGGTGCGACGAGGGCGCTGCACTGCCCCGCGGGACAGCGCTTCTGGAAGACATGCGCCTCATACTCGGGCCTGAAGTAACGCAGCGTCGAGAGCACCGGGTTGGGCGCTGTCTTGCCCAGGCCGCACAGCGAGCCGATCTGCACCGCGCCCGCGAGTTTCTCGAGCAGTTCCAGCGTTCCCGCGTCCGCGCGGCCGTTGATGATGTCATCGAGCAGCGCCAGCATCTGCTTGGTGCCCTCGCGGCACAGCACGCACTTGCCGCAGCTCTCATTCTGGGTGAACCGCATGAAGTAATGCGCAATGTTGACCATGCAGGTCTGCTTGTTCATTACCACGAGCCCGCCGGACCCGACCATGGCGCCGACGCCCCGGAGGCTATCGAAGTCCAGCGGTAGGTCCAGGTGCTCTTCGGTGAGACAGCCACCCGACGGACCGCCGATCTGGACGGCCTTGAAGGGCTCCCCGGTGATGCGGCCCTGCGCGTCAATCACGCCGCCGCCGATGTTGTATACAATCTCCCGCAGCGTCGTCCCGAAGGGGACCTCAATCAGACCGGTGTTGGCCACATGGCCAGTGAGGGCGAAAGTCTTGGTGCCGGGCGACTTCTCAGTGCCACGCCGCCGGAACTCTGCCGCTCCCATGCGCATGATCAGCGGCACGGTTGCGAGGGTCTCGACGTTGTTGATGACCGTCGGCTGGCCGCAGAGGCCCTTTTGGGCCGGGAACGGCGGCTTGGGGGTCGGCATGCCGCGCTTGCCCTCGATGGAAGCGATCAGCGCGGTCTCTTCACCGCATACGAACGCGCCGGCTCCCTCCATGACCTGCAACTTGAGGTTGTGGCCGGACCCGAAGATGTCCTCGCCGAGGACTCCCATGGCCTCGGCGTCGGCAATGGCCTTACGAACGCGATGTACGGCCAGAGGATACTCGGCGCGGACGTAGACATAGCCCTCATCCGCCTCAATGCCACGGGCGGCGATCATCATGCCCTCTAGCACGCTATGGGGGTTGCCCTCCATGACGCTGCGGTCCATGAACGCCCCGGGGTCGCCCTCGTCACCGTTGCAGATGACGTACTTCTTATCGCTCTTGTTGGCGAGGGTCAGTTGCCACTTCTTGCCAGTGGGGAAGCCACCGCCTCCACGTCCCCGCAATCCAGACACCAGGACTTCCTCGCACACGGCCGCCGGTGTCAGTTCCATGAAGGCCCGTCGGGCCGCTTCATAGCCGCCGTGGCCGATGTACTCGCGGATATCTTCCGGGTCAATGGCCCCGCATTCGGCCAGCACCGTCCGCGACTGCCGCTGGTAGAAGGGGATCTGGCCGGTGCCCTTGCAGTGGGTACCCTTCACCGGGTCCACGTACAGCAGCCGGTCCACGACTTCCCCGCCCTGCAGCGTCGTGCGGATGATCTCTTCCACGTCATCAGGCTTCACGCGCGTGTAGAGAATGTTATCGGGTAGAACTGTGACTAGCGGGCCCATCTGGCAAAAGCCCTGACAGCCGCTTTCGGAAACGAGAACCTCGCCCGCCGCGCCCTGCCCATCCTCATAGCGCAGCTCCGTGGTCACCGGCAGCCCCGCCTGCGCGATCTGCGCGAGGAAGGCCTCGTGTACCTTGAGAGAGCCACTGGCGACGCAGCCGGTGCCAGCGCAGATGATCACACGGCGCTCCGTGGCCTCTATCGCCTGTTCGTAGTGCTTCTGGATATCCTGCAAATTCACTGTGGCCTGGGTAGTCACTTGGTCTCCTTACCCTCCTCGCGACTGATGATCTCCTCGATGACGGCGAGCGCCTTGTCGGGGTCCATCAGCCCGTGAACATCGTCATTTACAACCATTACCGGGGCAAGCCCACATGCGCCGAGACAGGCAACAGTCTCGACCGTGAAGAGCATGTCCCGCGTCGTCTTGCGGTTGGCGTCCAGCCCCAGCCGCCGCCTTACGGCGTCCAGAATGGGGACCGAGCCGCGGACATGGCACGCGGTGCCGTCGCACATGCGGACGACGTACTTACCCTTGGGCTCCAGCGAGAAGTGAGCGTAGAACGTAGCTACGCCGAACACGCGCGCCGGGGGGAGGCCGATGGACGTAGCCACATAGGTCAGCACTTCCTCGGGCAGGTAACGGTACTCGTCCTGCACGGCCTGCAGAATGGGGATGAGTTTCTGCGGGTCGCGGTCATACCGGTCAATGATCTCACAAACCTTTTCGAACTTGCGTACCTCGCAAGTCGCCTTCTCTGCGGCGGCCATCGGTGATGCCTCCATAGTGGTACGTAACTCGAACCTATTTCTGCTCTTCGCGGCGTACGGCGTCGGCCAGCTTGCTCGAAAGCACCGCAAGACTGCTCGCCAACTGCTGATTCTCTACTATGACGCTCGACGGGACCTTAAGGGACGCCGGCGCGAAGTTCCAAATCGCCTTGATTCCGCCGTCGACCATCAGATCGGCCACCTGTTGAGCAGCGGCGGCTGGTGTGGTGATGATGCCGAGGTGGATGTGCATGCGCTGGGCGAGGTTGGATAGCTTCGACAGCGGCAGCACCTGCTTGCCATGCAGCTTCTGGCCAACCTTCCCCTCATCCACGTCAAAGGCGGCGATGATGTTCAGGCCGTGCTCTTTGAAGCCCTCATAGCCCAGCAAAGCGGTTCCGAGACTGCCCGCCCCGACCAGAAAAGCCTCTGTGACATTGTCCCATCCCAGAAACTGCTTGATCGCCTCGATCAGCGATGGCACCTCATAACCGACTTTGGGCTTGCCGGTGATGCCGGTGACGGCCAGATCCTTCCGAACCTGGGTGGGATCGAGCCCGAATTCATGGGCTATGTGGGTGCAAGAGACGAGCGCCCGCCCCTCGTGGGCCAGCTCGGTCAGGAAGCGGTAGTATGATGGCAAGCGGCGTAGGGTCGGTTCGGGAGCGGCTTTGCTAACCTCGTTTCCCATAGCGACGGACTCCTTCGACACCAATCGAGAAATATCTATCGAGAAGATTGTCGCGATTATCATACCGCGCCATGGGGTGGTGTGTCAATCCCTTTAGAGAAGTTTTTCTCTAATATTTTCCGAGTGTGTGACGCAGCGGCCAAAGGAGGCATCCGCGGTGCAAAAAGAGAAGCAAAGACCATGCTCAAACTCGCTCTTTTTGATCTCGCCGGCACCACTTTGCTCGACAACGACCTCATGGAGGGCGCTTTCCTGCGCGTCTTTCATGCCCGGAACATGCCCGTCCACGCTGAGGAAATACTACCCTTCCGTGGCTCAGCCAAGAGGCCGATTGCCGAGACCATGGTAAGCCGCTATCGCCCCGAGGGCGGTGAGGAGCTCATCAGCGAGATCATGCACGGGTTTGAGCAGGGGCTGGAAGAGGGCCTGCGCGCCTCCGGACAGAGCATTCCGGGGACGGAGGAGACGTTTCGGTGGCTCCGAGAGCGGGGGATCAAGATCGGTGTGACGACGGGGTTCAGCCGCAAGATCAAGGACATCGTCATGGAGATGCTGGGGTGGGATGAGCGGCTGGTCGATGTGACCGCCTGCAGCGACGAAGTCCCCGAGAGCCGCCCCGCCCCGTGGATGATTTTTGAGGCGATGCGACGTGCGGATGTCTACCCACCGTCAGCGGTTATGACCGTGGGCGACACGCCGCGAGACCTGCAAGCCGGCACCAACGCAGGTTGCGGTTTCGTGGTGGGTGTCCTGAGTGGCAGCGGCACGGTCGAGACCCTGGGACGAGAACGCCACACTCACCTGCTGGGGAGTGTGGCGGAGATTCCGGCGATGTTGGAGCGATACCTCTGATCACCAGGGATTGGCCAAATCCCCAACGTCCTTCCGCAACGCCTTGAGACGTCCCTGTAGCTCATTCACCACTCCGGCATACTCCGGCTGGCCGTACACGTTGTTCAACTCCAGCGGGTCCTTCTCCAGGTCAAACAGCTCCCACTCCTGCGGCCCCGGCACTGGCTCATAGTAGTAGATCAACTTATATCGCTGGCTGCGCAGGCCGTAGTGGGCATACACTCCGTGGCTCCCGTCGCAGTGCATGAAGTAGCGGTAGTAGAAGTCCTGCCGCCAGTCGTCCGGCGTCTGGCCCTGCCACAGCGGTCGGATGCTGCGGCCATCCATGTGCTCCGGCGTCGACAAGCCCGCGCAATCGAGGAAGGTCGGCGCGAAGTCATTGTTGATGGCGATGTCGCGGTTGACGCTGCCCGGGGCGATCTCACGCGGATAGCGCACCACGAACGGCATCCGCAGCGACTCTTCATACATGAACCGCTTGTCATACCAGCCGTGGTCGCCCAGGAAGAACCCCTGGTCCGAGGTGTAGATCACGATGGTGTTGTCCGTTAGCCCCGTCTCGTCCAGATAGTCTAGCAGCGTCCCCACGCTCTCATCCACTGCCGCCACGCAGCGCAGGTAGTCCTTGATGTACCGCTGGTACTTCCACTGCTTCAGCGCGTGCCCCTCAAGGCCTGGCGGAGGCGGCTCCTTGGTGTCGGCATCCTCAAGGTCCCGATCAATGCGCATCTTGGCCATCTTGGCGGCCTGAGACCGCGTCTCGTAGTCGTCATCGAAGGTCGGCGGCTCGGGCACATCGTCCTCAAACATCCCCATGTGGCGCTCGTGCGGCTGCCAGCGGCGGTGCGGCGCCTTGTGGTGGCACATCAGGCAGAACGGACGCTCCGCGTCACGTCCTCGCAGCCATTCAAGGCTCAGGTCGGTGATAATGTCGGTCACATACCCGTTGTAGACCTTGCGGTCACCCATCTCGATCATATCGGGATTGTGATACAGGCCCTGTCCGGGGAGTACGTTCCAGTAGTCAAACCCCGTCGGGTCGCTCACGCCACCGTGGCCGAGGTGCCACTTGCCAATTATCGCTGTCTGGTACCCGGACTGTTGTAGAAGCTGCGGGAAAGTGACCTGCCGCCCGTCGAAATCGTCGTCCAGCGTCTTCACGCCGTTGATATGGCTATAGGTGCCGGCCAGGATCGTGGCCCGGCTGGGCGCACAGATCGAGTTGGTGCAAAAGCAGTTGTCAAACCGCACGCCCTCGTTGGCAATGCGGTCCATGTTCGGTGTCTGGTTGATGCGGCTGCCATAGCAACTCATGGCATGGGCGGCGTGATCGTCGCTCATGATGTAGAGGATGTTTGGTCGGTCACTCATCGTGAAGCTCCGTTCGTGGACTCTTACCATTGGTTTCGCCGCCGGACAGGCAGGAGCCTACCTTCAGAGAGCGAAAAGTGTCAAGGTTACCAATTTCCATGCGTAGGGATTGCTCATGCACAACCTGATTGTGGCGGCTTTGCTCTACACCGGCACCTTTTCCGGCGTCACTGTGGACAACATCATGGACCGCCCGCTGGTAGGACGGGAGATGGTGGTACAGGCCGAGGGGCGCCAGATTGGGCAGTATGCTACTGGTCTGACCTTCGAGGAGCGCGAGGGCCAGGTCGTGGGAGTTCCAGGCAAAGAGTTCAAGCTTACGCTTGAGCCTGAGTTGACGGCTGGCAACTACGAGATCTCGTTCACGGCCTCGGCTCCCGATCAAGGTAGCGACTCGTTTTGGGTCGCAATTGACGGCAAGCGCCTGAATCCCTCGCTGACGCTTCCTGTGAACAGGCTGGCCCCCGCCGTCGCTGGCTTCTGTCTGGCGCAGGCTGCCAAGCCCCACATCGAAATCTCTCTGCGCGAAAGCCCCGGCGCGGTCTTCACCAGCTTCCATCTGGCGCGCGTCAGGATGAAGCCCGCGCAGCCCGCGCTGCGGCCCGAACTCGCGGGGAAGCACCCACGGCTGCTCTTCACCGCCGCCGACCTCCCGCGCCTCCGCGCTCGCCTCGACGATCCGCGCGTGCAGGCCTACTACAAGCTGCCGGAGGTACTGACCCGCAAGCCCGCCGCCTATCGCCCCGGCGCACGCAACGGCAGCGCCTTCCGCACCCTCGGCAATCAGGCCCTTGGCCATCTGCTCAAACCCGATCCGGCGCAACTGCAGGCCGTCATCACCTGGCTCGACAACGCCACACAATATGGCTCTGTCGGGGCGGACCTCGATGCCGAGTACTACATGGAGGGCGTGGCGCTGGCGTATGACTGGCTCTATGACGAACTGCCACCGGACCTGCGGGACCGGGTGCGCAAGACCATCGGCGACAAGTGTCGGGAGATCTACACGCTGTCGTTAGGCGGCCAGCAGGGAGGCGGCTACGAGTACCAGCAGAATCATTACTGGTATGCCCACCTCGCTCTGGCGCTGGGGGCGGCGGCAATCTACGGCGAGGAGCCGGAGGCAGCGGACTGGCTGGCGTGGGCCTGGGACCGGTTTGAGCGGGTTGCGATGACCTTCGGCCCGGACGGTGGCTTCCATGAGGGCCCCGGCTACTGGGACTTCTCGATGCCGACGCTGTACTTGTACCTGGACCTCTACGAGTGGTGTACAGGCCTGAAATGCACCGCCGCCGACAAGGGCCTGGCGGGCCAGTTCGAGTTCCGCTTCCGCCATCTCTACCCGGGCCTTGGGCTCAGCGCCGATCTCGAAGACAGCAGCCCCACAATCGGCGCCCCATGGACGGCGCTGGGCTTGTGGCAGGCCAAGCGGTTCCATGACCCGATGACGATGGGGCTGGTGAATGACCTCCATCCCGAGCCGGGGTCACAGCGCCAGAACCTGCTCTGGCTCGATGAGACCATCGCGCCACAGGACCCGCTCCCGGCCCTCTCCCTCGCGAAACACTACGACGATGTTGAGACGGTCTTCGCCCGGACCTCCTGGACCGACGAAGGCACCGCGCTCGCCTTCGTCAGCCGCCCCATGGGTGGGCATCAGTACGCCGAGCTATGCAAGCGCTACGGGATGACTGGCACCGGGCACAACCATCCTGAGCAAAACCACTTCGTGCTGTTCGGGCGCGGCGAGGTCCTCGCTGCCGATCCCGGCTACACCTATAGCAAGCAGACCCGCGACCACAACACGGTACTGATCGGGGGCAAGGGCCAGTACGGGGACAACGAGATGTGGCCCCGGCCGAATGCGGGCCGCGCGCATGTTACCGGCTTCGCCAGTTCTGGCGACCTCACCATCACCGCGGGGGACGCTGTCTCGGCGTACCCCCCTGAATTGGGGCTCACGCGCTTCGACCGCATCGTCGTTCTCGCAGGCCGAGACCTTGTGGTCGTCCACGATCGCCTGGCGGCGAAGGAGCCGCAGGTCTTCTCCTGGCTCCTGCACCACTTCGGTCAGATTGCACCGGGCGGAAACTTCTGGAACATCACGCGCGGGAAGGCCCAGCTAACGGTCCTGCCTTTGCTGCCGGCGGGGCTCACCGCCGAGACCAGCACCTATCGCCCACAGTTCCTACACCCCACGCGGGATCTGACGCCAAAGGTTGACCCCGACATCAGCCTGCTCGAACTGAAGACCATTCCCACGCCCGAAGCGATCTTCCTCGTGCCACTGATGATTGGGGACGCGGGAACGCCGGCGCCAGCAGTGGCGAATCTCTCCACCGAGAAGTTCAGTGCGCTAAAGGTCGGGGACGCGGTGGTTGCGTTCAACGAAGGTACCGGCGAAATGAGCGTACCGACGCCGTGGAACCAGAGGATCACGACGAAGGCGCGGGCGCTTGTGGCGCGGCTGCAGGGCGGCAAGCACCAGGTTCTGGAGATGAAGTAGACGTTCGGCTTTCACGTACAAAGAAGCGAGCCGCCTGACTGACAGGCGGCTCGCTTGGGTTCTCGGCGTTGGAGCTTCAGACGCTACCGCGGCTGGATCGTGCGCTGCTGCTGGAGTTGGTTGCCCTGCAGCGCCCGGATTTGCAGGTTCAGCCCCGCGCCGCGCAGGTTCTGCCAGTTGGCAGGCTGTAAGACGGCGCGCGTGGCGGCCTGGGTGACGACGCCGGGGAAGGTCACCTGCTGCATGCCCTGGCCCTGCGGCCCCGCGACTTGCAGGTCGAACTGCACCGGCAGCGCGCTTTGCACCTCAAGAGCCGAACCATCGACTGCCGGCAGCACACGCAGGCCCTGTGGGCCGAGGTTCTGCAGGTTGAGCAGGTCAAAGGCGCGATCGCCGATGGCGAGGGATTGGATTACCCGTACCTGCGTGGGACGCAACTGCGCCGGGTTTGGCAGATTCAGCTCGCGCGTGGGTGTGAGGATATTGGCCAGACGGATCTGTCCGGCGCCCTGGAAGTCGGTGGTCATGACCGTGCCCGGCTGGAAGACGCTCAGGTTCTTCAGGCCCCTGCCACGCAGGTCGAAGGTCAGGCTCTTGCCCTGGGAGTTGCCAAAGATGAAGATCAGCGGGTCGTTCGCCGTCTGCGGCGCACCCGTCAGCGGGATGAACCGCATCGAGTTTGATATCCGGTTGGCGGGGGCCAGTTCCGGGGTCCCGTTGGCGGCAAAGAACCTGCGGCCATTCTCATCGGTGATCTGCGTCACTTCAGTCCCTGGTGCCAACACGCAAATGGTGGTGCCGTTGGCCACGGCGCCCATGGTGCCGGCAGCCGCCGCCGGCAGATGTGGCGGAGTGAGGCACTCGGCGTAGCTCATGCAGACCGCCTTGATGTAGCCGCCATAGCTGAAGCTGCTGTTGGTCCAGTTGACATGCGCGAGGCTCTTGTCGGGGCCGCCCGTCTCGGTCTCTGCGTAGGGCGCGTTGTTGTCGTAGGTGGTCATCTGGTAGTCATTGCCTACGATCTTGGTGCCGTAGGGAACGATGGCATGGCCACCGTTGCCACTCCACATGCCCAGGACCGGCTTAGGCCCGCTTCCGCCCGTCAGGGAGGCTACGCGGTTGAAGACGTCCTTGTGAGTCTGGCTGTTGTAGTAGGTGTTGATGTAGCTGGCCATCTCTGCGCTTAACTGGCCGCCCTGGTCCTCCTGGACGGTCTGCTTGGTCTCCGTTGCCCAGGGATAGAACCAGACATAGGTCTGCTTGTTGGCCGGGTTAGTGAACCAGCTATTCCAGAAGGTCGTAATGCCGCTCTGGCGGTGGCGCAGGCTCGAAACGCTCATGCCGTAGCAGTTACCGCCGCCACCGACACCCTTGTATGCGGAATCATACCACGTCTGGGCGGAGGGCTTGTGGGTGCCATTGCCGTACTCCACGGCGGAAGCGCCGAAGAAATCACGGTACATCTGCCATGGGATGGTGGAATCGCCGAAGTTGGCGAACTTCCAGCCGTACCAGCCCCGGTATCCGCGAGGGGCGACGACCTTGTAGGGAACCGGGTCGCTGGCGGTCGTACCCTTGTGCGCGGTCACCTGGATGGTGCTGCCGAGCGCGCTGGAGGCAGGCATCTTGAAAGCGACGCCGTCGGGGAGGAAGTTGTCGTCATACCCGAGCCAATATGACGGCGTGTCCGCGCCATTGAGCTTGATGGTGACACTGCTGTCGAACAGGACACCATCCGCGACGACCCAGTGGTCGGGGCTCGTGCCTTCGGCAGGCCAGAGAGTCCAAATGCGGAACTTCAGGAGTTCTCGGTTGACCGGCCGCACCAGGTCTCTCATGTCACGCTGCACCAGGCCTGAGGCTTCGGCGGTCTGAGCCAATCGGGCACTACTTGCCACCAGAAGCGTATCCTGCAGGTCTAGCGGCAGTCTGCTGAACTGCTGCGTGATCGACTCACGCTTCTTTTGGTCAACATTCCGCTCCTGCAGAATCCGGCGCAGTTCCTGGAGCCGCGCTTGGTCAGTTAGCGTCAGCCTCGCGACAGGCTGAACCTGCAATTGCTGGCGCTGGACCCCGGCACGGGGCTGAGCCAGGGCACAGGAAACCATAAGCAAGACCAAAACCGGCAGCACCATGGTCTGTCGCATTGCGTACCTCTCCTCCAGGCGTCTGAGATTGCCAACCATAGTAGGTAGTTCCCCGCCTAACAACGCTTTCCCTACCCGAATAGTCAGACTTTCCGCAAGACATACAGTGACGGCGCGAGTCCTCCGACACTCAGTCGCCGCATTGACAGTTGACGGATGTCCTCATACTTTTCCACAAACCTCCGTACGAGGCGCCGTTCGCTGGTCAGGAGCACGATCAGCCCACCAGGCTTGAGACAGCGACGCATGTGGCCGAGCATCCACGGGTAAAGGCGGCGGTTGAGCTGCTTGCCGCCCACTAGATTGCCCCACGGCGGGTTGCTGATGAAGCGATCCACCGTCTCATCCCTCAGCGGCAGGCGGCGCGAGTTCGCCTGTAGCAGCAGGGCGGGGATACCGAACGCCTCAAGGTTTTGCCGGGCGATCGCAACCTTCTCGGCGAACAGGTCAGCGCCAATGAGCGTCACGTCTCGGTCATAGGCGTGCCGCTCGATAAGAATGGTCCCCCCGCCGCAGAGCGGATCCACCACAATCTGCCCCGGCGCCGGCTCAGAGACGCGGACCATAGCGGCCGCCAGAGTTGGGTTCAGGGTCACTCGTGGATGCACGACCCGCGAGCGCTTGTGCAGAGCAGTCTCAGACAGACGCACGCCGACAAGGGCCCGGTCCTCCCGTATCTCCAGCAGTACCTCAATCTCGTAGTCCACGAGGTCCACCGGCCACCCGGTCGCAGCGATTATCCCTGCTCCAGCGAAACCGGCGGCCTGCTGAGATGTGAACTCATGCGTGCCGGTCCGTTCCGCCGTCACGCGAAAACGTGGCGGTTCCCCCACCGGCCGCACCCGCCGGACAGCCTCGACGGCGGGCCTGAGATCGGTAGCCGCAAGCGCGGCCTCAAGCTCGTCCAGCCCTTCCACTCCCGGACGTACCCCCTCAACCTCCCGCATCAATACGATAGCGTTCTCGATGGTCCGCAGCGTCAGGAGCAGGCTGGGATCGCCGTCATAGGACAGGTGTTGACGGCCAAACTCGGAGAAGAGCAGGCGCGCCCCGGGGAGTCTCTCACGAACCTCCTCGGCCACGATATCCTGCAGGCCACCGATGTGACTAAGATAGTACAGTGCCACACAACCCTCCCAGGCGGCAGAAAAGAAAGCGCCCGCCTCCGGTGAGACGGGCGCTGCCGACGACCTCAAGCATATGCTTTCATTCGCTACTTCTTGAACTTCACCTCTGCCGGGGTGTTCTTGTCGCCCGCCTCGGCCGACGCCACGACGACGTCATCATCGTCCACTTCGCGGATAGTGTACCGGTAGCTGCCCAGATCGTTGCCTTCGCTCGTGGTCAGGACAATCGTGTACACCTGGTTGTCTTCGGCCCGGAAGACCAACTCGGCGCTGTCGCCAAGGCCGCCGTCGTCGTCGCTATCGATCAGCTTGCCAGCATCGAACAGGTCCTGCAGGTCCTCGAAATTGTAGGCCGCGCCCTCAAACACCTGCACGTATGGGTCCACGTTAGAGCCTGTCATGGTCACGTGGATGAACCCGTCGCGGGTCGCGCGCACGCGCACCAGGTCGGCACGGCTGTTGTCTGCCAGCAGAATGTCGTTGGTGGTTAGCGTCCCAGAGCGGCTGATGTTGATGCGGTCGTGGCCATCACCCCCACAGCCCATCACAAAGAGCACCGGCACCGCCAGCAGCAATAGCCAAACGTAGCGTCTCATCGCACACCCTCCTCGACTAGTTGATCCGGTACAAGATCCGGCAAGAGAGTAGACGAAGCAGTACCTGAAGAAGTGCAACAAGATGTTGATGAAAATGTAGAAAATTACCGGCGGCGCAGGAGAAGCCGGTGCGCCACAGGAACATGAGTCGCATCTTACGGGAGGCTAGACCCATGAAACCCGAACTGATGGCTCACCGGGGAAACTCGGCACTCGCGCCCGAGAACACCCTCGCCGCCTTCGCCATGGCCCTCAAAACGCCCTCGCAGTGGACTGAACTCGACGTTCATCTCACCGCTGATGGCGAGGTCGTTGTGATGCATGACGCGACGGTGGATCGGACCACCAACGGCAGCGGCGTGATTGCGGAAATGACCCTCGCTCAGATCAAGGCGCTGGACGCCGGGAGCTGGTTCGGAGCGGAGTTCACCAATGAGCGGGTGCCGACGCTGGCGGAGGTGGTGGACCTTGTACAGGACCGCATTCGGCTCAACGTGGAGATCAAGTCATCCGCTGACCCTGAGAGTAGCAGGAAAGTGGTGGAGATCCTCCGGCGTGGGGGAGTGCTGGAGCAGAGCATGATCTCGTCCTTCGGCCTGCAGGCCGTCCTTGAGGTGCGGCAGCACTGGGACAACCCGTATCTGGCGTTGATCACCGGCCGTGGCGAGGACCTGGCTATAACCATCGAGCACAAGCTGCAGTTCTTCAACGTGCACTACCAGGCCGTGGACGAGCAGCTCGTGGCGCAGGCGCATGAGGCGGGGGTTGGGGTGTGCGCCTGGACGATAGATGACCCGGCGCTGTGGAGACCCTTCGCCGAGCTGGGTGTGGACATATTCTGCACGAACGCACCGCATTTGATGCCGGTGCAGTAGCCTCACGTCGTGCTTGCGGGATCAGGGCAGCCAGACGGTCGCTTCGTTTGGCTGCAGCCGCACTTCCACAGTCTGCCCTGCCACCTCCGTCTCCGCGCCATCCAGCCCCAGCAGCCGCCCGGACGAGCCCGATCCGGGCGTCTCCAGCGTCAGCTTTCCCGCCGCGGCTCTACCCACCGCCGCCGCGATGACCGCCGGGCCCTGCGCGCTCTCGTAGGCATAGGCCACCAGCCCCTCGTCACCGCTGACCGTCAACCCCTGCTGATCAACAAACCGCCCCCGCACGGTCCAGTCCGCCGTGCGCCGCCGCAGCTCTGCGAAACGCCCAATGAGCGTCGCCAGCGCCGGCTCATCTGCCAGTGCTCCCTCCGCGCGATGGACCATCAGGCAGAGATACATCCCCATCGCGAAGGCCTGAGCCACCCGCTCGGGCTGGTAGTCCACCACCCACGACTGCATCGTGCGCGGCACAGAATAGCGGGTGAGCGCGACATTCGCTGCCTCGCGGAGGTTAGAAACGCGCCAACTCATCCACATGTCCACCCACGGGGTCGCGAGCAGATCGCACTCCTCGCCGATAACGATGGCCTTCGGGTCGCGGGCCAGAATCAGCTTGCGCGCAGCCTCGATGAGGCTCAGCGCCGCGGCGTGCGTGCCTAACGGGCTGTCGCCGTGCGTGGGGGCGCTGTAATCCGGCTGGAGCTCAAATGGCTGGTCGTAGAACAGCGAGGTATAGCCCAGGTCCAGGTACCGCTTCGTCAGCGCCAGGACGCGCTCCCGCTGGATCGGGCTGAACGGGCTGTACAGACGGCTCTCAGGGCCGAAGCGTTTCGCCCAAAGCGACCCGTGACAGGCAGACCCGGACCAGTTCTCGGTTGAGGCGCTGCCGTCGAGCCGACGCTGCATATGTTGCTCAAGCTGCGGGTTGGCGCGCAGGATCTGCCAGTTCGGGTGTCGGAAGTTGGTGAGCGCGCTGACCTGCGCTCCTTCGGCGGTGGCCTGGCTCAGGGCACTGGAAAGAGCCTCGGCCTCTTCGCTGGTGTATTCGAGCAGGTCCTCGGCCCCCCGGCGGGCGTAGTTCCCCAGCGTCAGTGCATCCCAGACGCAAAGATGGTCGACACCGACTTCGCGCCCCTGGCGGGCAAGTTCGGGGATATCGGAAAACGGGCGGCACGGCGCTCCATCGAACTGGCTGAAGAAGACATTCTGAAAGCCCATGGTGGCGAGGGCAGGCCGTCGCTGGCAACACTGCTCCTGCTCAAACCACTCCCGGAACCGGTCAGCAACGCGCTGCCAGTTGCCGTCATGGAGGTAGATGCCCATCGCCGGCGAGTTCCAGACCTCTCCGGGCCGCAGGAGCACGCTGTGCGCCCAGGCAAGCGCCAGCCGCGGGGGCTGCTGGACCGCGGACACATTCTCCCATAGGAAGTAGCCATTCTGGGCCGCTGGCATGTAGTTGAGCAGCCCGAGACCGGCATCGGGGCCAGAGACGTCTGCCCAGGGCGCGTGGAGTCGCACCGGGTATTCCCATGTCACCCGCTCGGCGTTGCGGGTGTAGTTGTTCCCTGCCGCAGTGGGGAAGAGGTGTGCTTCGGTCTGGCTCATGCCGCCAAGGGTAAGCCTGTCCCGCCCGGGGCCGCCGTAGCCCGTCCACCCCCCGAGCCAGGGCGAGATGACCTCTTCGATAGTACGCGTGCCGTGGTTGGTGAGAGTCAGCGAGAAGAGCACTTCATCGGGTCTGGGCGAGGCCACAACGGTCAGAGCGGCTCGCACGCCGGCTGAGCCGCCATCCGCGGCCACAAAGTCCTCCCAGTGAAGTTGCCACCCACCGGAGACTGCGGCGAAACGCGGCCGTACGCCGTCCGCGCTATCGGCGTAGACCGAGGACCAGCGGTCGTTTGCCATGAGCAGGCGAAACAGCCGGGGACGGTCAACATGCTGGTCGCTGCCGGGCATGGCGGGTGCCGGCGAGGCCTGAGCCCAGTACGTCGCTGCGGGCAGATGCTCCGTACCGCTTGCTGTGTCAAAGAGACTGACCACCGTCCCAAAGTCAGGGTGTAACTCCAGGCGCAGACGGCCGTTCTGTACCTGCATGCGGCGCCTCCTCAGACATGGGAGATGTACAGTTCGCGGTTCTCCAGGGGAAGCTTGACGCGTTGGCAGCCCTGGCGGTGGCTCTCGGCTACAGCCAGACAGATCTCCATCGCGTGATGGGCCTGCTCGATGTGGCTCAGGGTCTGGCGGCCAGTCTCGTAAGCCTCGACCATGTCTTCCAGACAGTTGAGCGTCGAACTGCGGAAGCCGACCTTCGGATAAGCGGCCTCGCGCATGGCCTGCCACTTGTCCGCGTCCTTCGCTGGCTTGCGCCAGCCCCAGTCAATCCCATTGTTGTGCGCCCGGATGATCCCCTCGCTGCCAAACACCTCGATGTCCCAATTGCCGGCTGCGATGGCATAGCCCGTCACGCCGCCCTCGAACTCGATCTCGAAGGTTGCGCATGGGTCGTGGTCCAGGCGGTTGTTCTCAATGACGGTAGCAGGTGGGTGCAGTTCACCCCGCACGCTAAGCGCGGCCGGGTCACCCAGCAGGTATAGCATCGTGTCAACAGTGTGGATGGCGCTATGGAGGAGATTGCCGCCCGAGTACTGGACGACGGAGTGAGGGCGACCGATCTGGCCCTCTTCGATGAGGCTGCGCGCGTGCTGGTAGCGGTCGTCGAAACGCCTCATGACGCCGGTGTTGAAAACCGTTTTGTGCCTCACGCAGGCGTCGCGGAGAGCATCGGCCTCGGCCATCGAGCCCGCAATGGCCTTCTCGACGTAGAGCATCGGTGCGCCCATCTCGGCCACTTCGATCCCGATGGGGGCGTGGGTATCCCCTCGGGTACACACCGCGACGAGGTCGAGGTTCTCCCGCTCGATCATCTCCCGGAAGTCCTCGTAGACTGCGTCTACCCCGTGCCGCGCGGCAAAGGCCTCGCGCCTCTCGGCAGAGGTATCCGCTCCGCACGTGAGTTCCAGCCGTTCGCTGGCGAGGCAGGAGGCCGCGATAGAGTACGGCAGCGCGAAAGCCGGATAACCCACCACCTCATCGCAAATGGTGCTGCCCATGCGGCCAAGACCAATGATGCCGGCGCGGTAGGTCCTCATGGCACTCTCCTTGCGCGCATGTGCGGACAAAGGCTCAGTCCAGCGGGACGGTGAGACGCTCCAGAGACGGTGACTGGGCTACCATCCGCCCGTCCACCCACACCGATAGCCCTGGTGGCGTCTGCGGCGGGTGTTCGTGCTCAGGGCGGCTCTCCCAGATGATGCCGATCTCATGCCCGCGATAGGGCAGATTCCAGAGCCGGAAGTAATCCCAACCCACAGCCAGAGGGTCGATCTCCAGGATGTTGTCGCCACGCGGAGTCACGCCCACGAGATGACGGATCAGCAGGTCATTGAAAGCTCCGTGGAGCCAATCCATGGCCCCCCAGGGGCTGCCGTCGTCGGTGTAGTACTGGTACACCAGAGGCCGGTGCCAGTCCGCCTCCTCACATGCAAGGCGCGCCTGTAGCCACAGGCAGTCCATCGCCCAGCGGCGCGGGGTGACCTTCTCGCCGCGACGACGCGCGGAGACAGCCAGGGCCTCGGCAAGGCGGCCACAGTTCTCCGGCTGATGGGCCCCCGCAAGCTGCAGCAGGTCTTCGGGCTGCCGTCTCAGGGGATGATCATAGGCGGGATCAGCAGGAACAAGGTCGAGGGCGTATGGAGTGAGGTTAGCCGCTTGGGGCTGGCGCATGTGCTCCCCAGTTTGCTCGTTGAGTCCGTAGAAGCTGTGATCCCACTCGTCCCATAGGCATTCGAGAATGGCTTGTCGGCAGCGCTCAGCCAGGCCTCTGTGCCATTTGGCATCCACGTCCCGCCCAGCCGCGGTACAAAGGTCAGCGGTGGCCGCTAAGGAAGCGCAGAACTCTGCCGTCTCCGCCACCGAGACCACCCCTTCGCCCTCCGTCAGCAGGAGGTCGTGGTCCGGGTCTCGCTGCTGTCGAAGCTGCGCGACTGCACGGACTGCGGCCTCGGCCGCGGCAGACGTGACCTCGGCCTCAGGCCACACGAGCAGCGCCTGCTGTACGAGCCGAGGGGTCCGCACGCTATCGGCCTCGAGGCTGAAAGCCGGGCGCAGCATATCATGGAGCGATTTCCCGTCACGCAGCCACCGCGCCTGGGAAACGGCCGACAGCGGAAGCCGGGGCGCCCCCTCCACCACTCGCAGGTTGTGCCGCAGCACGAACCAGTGATACCACCACAGGCGGACGATATTCTCATCCGGGCAGTCAAAAGCCGGACAGTTAGCCTCAAACCATTCGTGAAACTCGCGGACGTGCTTCTGGAGCGGATCATCGCTGGCCGCCCACGCCCCAAGCCGATGCGCGGCCTCAGAGCGCTGCGGGTGCAGACCCATGCCTACCATCAGGCTGGCCTGCTCTCCGGGTTGCAGGGCCAGATCGCAAATCAACGCCTCGGAAGGGGCGGTGCGTGTGGATTTCATCGCCAGCACCAGCCACAGCCGCTCGTTCTGCAACGCTCGCTGCCCCACCAGCATGTCATGGCCCCACCGCGCCACGCTACCACCGTCCGCCGTCCGGGCCTCCAGGCGCAGCTTCAGCGCCTCTTCTCCGTGATTTGTCAGTTCCAGTACATCACAAATGACGTTGTCAAAAGTAATGAACTTGCATTCGATGAGGCCCAGATCGCTCTCACGGGTCTGCCGCCGCACATGGCTTGGATACCACATGCACGACGCTCGTTTGCCCTCCATCGGCTGACCGTTGACCAGAATCGAGAGACGCACCGGGTCTACCAGTGCGTCTTGAAGATCATCTGTCCCGTAGTGGAACTGCCCCTGCATACCGAAGGCGTTTTCGAGCCTCGAGCAGCAGAGCTGCTGCCCGGTCGGGCCCAGGCTGTGGTGCCTCACGCCGCGCCAGGCGAGCAGCCGGTCGAGAGCCACCTGGCCCTCGGTTCCCGTCTCGCCCGGCGACGGCTGCGGCTTCATCATCCTTGCCTCTTCCACCCCAGCAGGCGCTCCATGAACATCGCGAGGAAACGTCCGACCTGCGGTGTGACGGCAACCTTTATGTTGGGCTCGCCCTCCACCACGCGAGTGAACCCCTTGTCATCGCAGACCACATTCAGGTTGGCCATGCCGCAGATGGCAGGCTCAATGGTCACCGCGACGGCCAGCGGATCGTGCAGCGTCGGCGTCGGGTGGCCCCAGTACGACAGCATCCCGCACAGCGCCTCGGTCAGCGGTGTACCACAGTCGGCGAGTTTCGCGCGATCCTCCGCCTCGAGCCGCACCTGCAGCGTGGCGTCCAGTGGCACCATCGTCATGGGCGTGCCGCAGCTCAGCATCGCTTGTGAGGCGGGAACGTCCGTCACGATGTTGTATTCCGCCCGGATCTCAGGAGTGGCACCCTCGGGCCAGCCGACACAACCGCCCATCAGGATGATCTCGCGAAGTTTCCCAGGCAGTTCGGGATCGAGGGCCAGGGCGTCCGCGATGTTGGTGAAGGGCCCCACCGGCACCAGCGTCAACTCGCCCGGAGCGGCGTTGACCTGCTCTACGATGAACTCCGCCGCGCTCTGCGACACAGGCTGCAAGGCCTCGAAATCCTCGGCCCACGGCGCCTGGTTCACGGTGCCGCCGGTTTCGGTCTGCCGGCCGACCGCCACGGGAATGTGCGAATTGCCGGTATCGTAAAGCATCCTCAGCGCGAGTTTGGCGCGCTGGTCGGTGCGATTGTTGGCAATAGTGACGCCGACCAGTTCGAGTTCCGGCGAGGCCAGAATGAAAGCCAGAGCGTAGGCGTCGTCAATGTCGGTGCCAATGTCGGTGTCGAAGATGATGCGGCGGGGCATGTGTGGGCCTCCTGGGGAATCATGAGCAGCGCCCTGCCGCTTCAGCCGCGGCGGGGCGTTTTAGATATGAGGATATATTCCCGCCGCCGCACATTTGCCCTGCTGACAATTCGTTCGGGGTGTATAATACGCAGACGATGAACCAGCAGAAGTTCGAATTCCCCCCGGACGAGGCAGAGCCGAAGCGCAAGCGTTACCGCAAGCGCAAGCCGTTGCCACCCGCGAAGCAGCCGGCTCCGGAGCCCCCCGCGCTCCTGGACACGCCTGTGGTGCAAAAGTGCGGCTTTTGCGGGAGTAATCAGACCCTGATGGGGAAGATGCACGTGTGTACGGAGTGTCAGGGGATACTACTGCGGCAGGACGACGAGGGATAGGAGAGGCTATATGCGCGTAGGGAAGCTGCGCGCGTAGGCGGGTTCATCCTTGAACCCGCACCGCGGGTCGGTTCGAGACGAACCGACCTACTGACTATTCGCACTAGTGCGGCCAAACCCCCAGCAGCACCACCGCCACATACGGCGCCAGCCCCCACTGTCTTCCCACCAGCCCCAGCACGCCCTCCTTCTCCGTGAAGTACAGAAGTGGGGTCAGCAGGAATGTCAGCGATACCCCCAGCATCAGCGGCGAGATCGAGGAGCGCAGAGCCAACGCCCCGATGAACACTGATAGCCCCCACGGCACGCTGACAGCGTAGTCCATCACGCTCTGCCGCTCCCGGGCGATCTTCCCTGTTACGTGGAAGATAGGCTTGCGGATGTGCAGGGTCTGCTCGATTGTGCGCATGGCCAGGACCGGCATGAGGCTCGCGTGGTTGGCCGTGGTGACGAACAGGTACTGGCCGTAGCGCACTGGCTCGCGCAGGATCTTGTACAGAATCGGCGCGACTGTCGCCACTGGCCCAAGCACGTACACGAATGGCATCCACGGCTGCGACGCCGTGTAGCCCTGCAGGTCGTGGAGGTACGACAGTACAATCCCACCCCAGATGTTGACGACCACGACCAGTCCGAGGTAGCAAGACGACGAAGTCATCAGCACGTCCAGCTTCTCCACCAGCGTCGCCCGGGGCGAAGTCAACAGCCTCCAGAATTCCTTCTGGAAGTACTGAATGGTGCCGCGAACGATGCGGGTACGCGAGCCCAGAAGCGCCTTGTAGGTCGGGGGAGTCGCTTCTTGAGCCATGACCTCCGGGACGAACACGCCCCGATAGCCGGCGGCCAGCGCATTGGAGGAGAAGCCCAGGTCCTCGCACACGATCTCTGGGAATCCGCCAATCGCCTCCCAGACGCTACGACGGATGATCGCACCATGGCCCTGGCAGGCCACGAAGCCGAAGCGGTTCTTGGCGGGCAGGAAGTGGGCAAAGAACATGTCTATGGTGAGGGCGAAGCCGGCCGCAAAACGGGTCTTCGGGATCTGCCGCGCGCAGTGGCTGGCCTGGGCGAAGCCGATTTTCTCGTGCGAGAGGTACGGTAGCAGGCGCTCCACGAAGTCCGACGGCAGCAGTTCGTCCGCGTCACAAAGCAGCAGGTATTCCTCGAATGCGTGGTTCGCGATGACGTAGTTGAGGTTGCCGGCCTTATAGCCCTTGTTGTCCCCGCGACGGGTGACCGTGATGCGGTCGTCCTTCTGAGCCTTCACCCACAGATCGACCATATGTCGCGAAGCGGGTTCGTGGCTATCGTCACAGATGATCAGGCGGGTGTTGGGATGCGTCTGGCGGAGGCACGAGGCGCAGGCCTCGGGGTCGAAGTCGTCACAGGTGGTATACAGGATCGCGACGCGGGAGTCTTCGGGCATCTTGCCCGGGCGGGGGCTCGTGATACTGGGAAAGAAGCTCAGGATTTGGTGCCAGAAGGTATTCAGGCCCCACAGCCAGATCAGTAGGAACCAGCCGTAGAAGGTCAGCACCGCGAATCGGTGCAGTGGCGACCAGTAGGTGGGAATGGTGCTCTGAAAGGAACTAAAGCTGATGGCGCATATGGTTAGCCAGGTCAGCGCCACCACCGCTACCAGGCCAGGGTTCTTCTTCGGCATGGGGAACGTCAACCTCCGACGACAGGACCGCGGTCAGCGACGCGCACCACCAGCCCAGCAAGCGCACGAAAACATGCGCCGCCGCAAGCTGTGACGTTTGGCTACCGCAGAATGTTTGCTCTTGTGATGGGGTGGAGGAAGCTCTCGCACCTGGCCACCGGCTCCCCGCCGGTCAGCGGCCATCTCGCGCTTATTATACACAAAATCGCGGGTTCTTCTACTCCAATCTCTACTGATGGAGGCCGCCAACTACCTCACGAACCTTCCCCAGATCCACATCCTGCCCCGCCGCCGGCATCCCGTACGGTGCCAGCCACCAATCCTCCGTGAAGCTCGCTGACTGCCCCGGTCTCACTATTTCCTGCGGGCCGATGGGCTCGAGTTCGCAAAAATCGATCGGCAGCGGACGCTGCTCGGGGGCCTTCTTCAGTTCGTCGAGGAACGGGTAGTAGTACAAAGATAGCGTCGCCGCGCACATCTCACCATAGGCGCGTTGCGGGTAGACCGGCCAGCGCTTCACGAACATGAGGTCATTGGGCGTGATATATGCGAGCCAGGCGGAAGTCTGCGTTGTGCGGCAACCGCTGCCCGCGGACACCGCCTCCCCCTCGGGGTCAGCCATGAACTTCGAGAACGGCGGGTTCCCGCGAATCTCGAGAAAGCCTTCCCGTACGCGGACGTTCTCATGCGGCGCCGGTCGGAAGTCCATCACATTACCCGGGCCATAGGTCAGGTAGCCACGCGGGAAACGGCTCCTGGGGTTGAGTGGTACGAGGCAGATGCCCCCACCGAGGGCGAAGGTGCGACTCCAATGGCACACGCGATGTGTCTTAGGCGAGAGATTCCTGATCTTCTGAGTGCAGCGCAGGTGTGAGCCTTGCTCCTCAAGCCGGAAGGTGCGGATAAGCTGCAGGCCCGTGTTGCGGTCCACCGGGCTAATCATGACGGCTTCACGCGGCCCTGTGAATTGCGCGCGCCAGGGCCCGAGCCACAGATCCATGTGCCGGGGCGCAGTCAACTCCGGCCCAATGTCAAAGCGCCCGCCGTAGGGGTCCACGACCTTCTGTCCGCGCTGCCAGGTATAACCATTCTGCGCGGGGTTCAGCGGTATCGCGGGTTTGCCGCAATGGGAATAGTCGAGGATGCGTCCGCCGGCGTGGGGGCCGAGGATTACCGTGGTCGTGCCGTTATAGAGCCTGGGGCAGTTGGCATACCCGGCAAAGTCCACGAGGGCGGTGCCGGAATAGGGGGTTTCGGCAGCGGCAATATGGCAGATGATGAGCAGCAGCGGCACCAACAGGCAGGCAGGGCGCATGGGCAGCCTCCAGCGTGAGTGTGGAAGTGCCAGGCTCCTTCGCCCTGCGCGGCCTCGCCTCCTGCTGTGGCGCTAGGCCGCCTGCGGCAGCTTCTCGGGCGCACACAACTTGTAGCCGACGCCCGGCACGGTGAGGACATACACTGGCTGACGTGCCTCATCCTCGAGTTTGGCCCGCAGCCTCGCGATGTGTACGTCGAGCGTGCGGGTGCGGATGCTGGAGTCATAGCCCCAGACGCGCATCAGCAGTTGAGACGACCGCACGACAAGGCCCCGGTTCTCCGCAAGCACGCTGAGCAGTTCGTATTCCTTGGGTGTGAGGTGCAGCAGGCGCCCGCGCAGGAAGACCTGATGGCCATCAAGGTCGAGGCACAGGTCGCCCAGTTCCTGGCGTCCCTGGCCCTCCTGGCGCTGGGAATACTCGTTGGCGCGACGTAGTTGCGCGTCGATCCTCGCCACGAGCTCCGACAGCCCGAAGGGCTTGACCACATAATCGTCCGCCCCCACTTCCAGCCCGACTATGCGGTCGATCTCGCCGCTGCGGCCGCTGATCATGACTACTGGAACCGAGCTTCGGCATCGCATCAGGCGGCAAACGTCGAGACCATCCATATCCGGCAGCATCAGGTCCAGAACGACCAACGCTGGCTCGTCCTGACGGAGGTGCTCCAGCGCCTGCCGGCCGTAGCGAGTGGTCACGACGCGATACCCGCACGCGCGCAGGCTCTCCTGCAGCGTCCCTGCCAGAGCAAGGTCATCTTCACAAATCAGGATCGTTCGGGGCATAGGGGGCTCCTTGACTGCCGCTGTGGGAGCACACTCCACGCGGCACTGTCGCGGGACCCTCCATCCTTCAGCCGGCGTAACCGGCCAAAGCCCCTGTGAAACCCGCTGTGCTCCTTATCGGCGGGATCCGGAGGCTGTTTAGTGCGGATCAGCCTTGTGGCCGAAATTGTTACATCATAGGCCTTCGGGCAGGGAGAAACACCGGCCGTGCCGAAGCGTCAGCGTATCTGGTAGCAACGATACCCGGAGATCACCTGATCATGGCCAACTGCCCAAAATGCGGCGCAGACACTGCAGAGCAAGATGCTTTCTGCCGCAAATGTGGCGCCGCCCTGCGGGCGCAGGCGGCTGACAAGCGGTCCTGCTTCATGGAAGACATGGCTGCGACCTACCACCGGCGGCTCAAAGACAGGGCCAACGATCCCGACGCCCTGTACAACGTCGCGTTGACCTTGCTCTATTCGGAGCGGTACGCTGAAGCGGTCGAGAAGTTGCAGTGCGTGGTCAAGTTGCTGCCGGAGTTCACGGACGCCGGTGTCAAGCTCGCGGTCGCGCTGTGGAATAGCGGACAACGACACAAAGCCCTGCAGGCCATCGAGCAGGTCCTGGCACAGGCTCCCGACGATCAGAAAGCCCTGAAATTGCAGGCGCAGATGCAGCAGGCTCTACAGAAGTAGGACAGGAGGCGGAAGGTGGTCCGGCGCAGGGGTGGGAGAGGCATACGTGCCCACCGTGCAGCGGTGTCAACGCAAAGTAGAAATGTCCCTCTATCTGCCAGCTAGAAATGTCCCTTTGTAGGACTTGCGCCAGGGGTGGTCGGAGGCGGGTTGGTGGCCTGTCGGCTTGTGCGCCCTTGGTTGGGAGG
>JBDKRC010000303.1:0-15163 GCA_039683575.1 Armatimonadia bacterium
ACTGATTCCGCCCCCGCCCTATAGGATAGGTGACTCCCACACATGCCTCTATCATCACAATGGCGTCTTGAACACGATCTCCTTGGCGACCGCCAGGTCCCCGCTGGGGTGCTGCATGGCATCCATACCGAGCGCGCGCTGGAGAATTTCCCCCTCACCGGCCGGCGCGTCAACCCCGCGCTGATTCATGCCTATGGCGCCGTCAAGCTCGCCTGCGCCCGCACTAATGCCGAACTGGGCTACCTTGATGACGAAGTAGCTGCCGCGCTCTCCTCAGCGGCCAGCGAAATGATGGAGGGCCTACTCGACGAGCACATCGTCGTAGACGCCCTGCAGGGCGGCGCCGGCACCTCGACCAATATGAACGTCAACGAGGTGCTTGCCAACCGCTCCCTGCAAATCCTCGGCCAACCGCTGGGGTCCTATGATACCGTCTCGCCCCTCGACCACGTCAATCTCCATCAATCCACCAACGATACCTACCCGACCGCGCTGAAGGTGGCCGCGATCAGGCTCTTGCGGGAGCTTGAGCGCGAGGTCATCCAGCTTCTGGAGGAGTTCCAGCGCAAGGAGCGGGCCACCGCTCACATCGTCAAGGTCGGCCGCACCCAGCTTCAGGACGCCGTGCTGACCACCGTAGGCCGCGAGATGTCCGCCTACGCCGAGGCCTTCGGGCGCGACCGCTGGCGCATCTACAAGTGCGAGGAGCGTCTGCGGGTGGTCAATCTCGGCGGCACTGCCATCGGCACGGGCCTCGGGGCGCCGCGCCAGTTCATCTTCCGCGCCATCGAGCACCTGCGGGACCTCACCAACCTCGGCCTCGCCCGCGCCGAAAACCTCGTCGACGGCACCCAGAACACCGACGTCTTCGTCGAGGTCAGCGGCATCTTCAAGGCCTGCGCGAGCAACCTGCTCAAGATCGCCAGCGACCTGCGGCTGCTCTCCAGCGGCCCCGACGCGGGGTTTGGCGATATCAAACTCCCCGCGCGCCAGGCCGGCTCCTCGATCATGCCCGGCAAGGTCAACCCGGTCATCCCCGAGGCGGTCAGCCAGGCCGCGATGCAGGTCATGAGCAACGACCAGACCATCGCGATAGCGTGCAGCCTCGGCAACCTCGAACTCAACGCCTTCATGCCCCTGATCGCCGACGCGCTGCTGGGCAGTCTCGACCTGCTCCGCAACGCCTGCAGCATCTTCACGCGCTTTTGTGTGGTAGGGATCGAGCCCAACGAGGAGCGCACGCGGCAGCAAGTCCGGGGCGCGACGGCAACAGTGACGGCGCTGGTAGAGCGGCTCGGGTACGAGAAGTCCCAGGCAGCCGCAGCGAAGGCGAGCGCGGAGAACCGCCCAGTTCGTGACGTGGTGGTGGAGATGGGGCTGCTGACCGGGGAGGAGTTTGATGAGCTAACAAGCCCGGAGGCGGTGACGCGGCTGGGGTCACCGCGAGGAGGGGCCGAGCTTTAGCCGGCCCAGGGCTGTTATCTCTGACCAACCTCCACCCCCACCAACCTCAACATCTCCTCCACCGGCAGAAACAGCGGCGAATCGTGGTCGCCGCCCTCTACCTCCCAGTACGTGAACCCCGGCTGCTCCCGTAGCGCCTCCGCCACCAGCCGCACCTTCTCGACCGGCACCAGCGCGTCGCACTCCCCGCTCGCCAGCAGGAAGGGCATGGTCAGCCTGTCTTTGTTGGCGATGACGGAGTGCGCCCGGTAGACCTCCGGAAGCTCCTCCGGTGTGCCGCCGTAGGCCGTGATGATCGTCCGCGCGAGGTCCTGCATCACTGGCAGGGGGCTCTGGCGGGCGAAGTTGAGGCGATCAACCAGGTCGCACGCCCCCAGCGCCACCAGCCCCTGCACCCGCTCCGGATGCCGTACCGCGAAGATCTGGCTGCTCGAGGCCCCGCCGGAGCCGCTCAGGAAGATGAACCGCGCCTCAGGCACGAACCGCTCCTCTACCACGTCCAGCAGTTCCGCCATGTCCACCACGGTCTTCGGGCACATGTACGTCGTCCCGCGCAGGTTCGGCGTCAGCACGTTCAGCCGCTCGCGCAGGAACACCGGCAGGAAGTGGTTGCGGATGTCCTGCCGCGTGAAAAGCTGGTCGCCGGTTGAGAACGAGCCGTGGATATTGACAATCACGGGCCGGTGCGGGTCGCCCGGCAGGAAAAGCGCCCAGTCCTCATACCCATCCACGCTGCTGGCGTAGCTGATCCGCATCGTGCCGTCGGGGTACACGGCCCCATCCGCAATGCTCTCGATGTTCAGTATCTTCATGTCGAACTCCGGTTACTGGTCTGCGGGAAGGCTTCGCTACCCACAGGGGCAATTCCTGGGGGAGCCGGCAGAAGGGCCGGAAGCGGAGCAGGAATCATGGCGAGAACGTCCAATAGATACGTTACCGGGGGGAAAACGACACTATCCGAAGGAGGCCTCCCATGCGACGAGGTTTTACGCTTATTGAGTTGCTCGTGGTCATCGCCATCATCGCCATTCTGGCGGCGATCCTGTTCCCCGTCTTCGCCAAGGCCCGTGAGAAGGCCCGGCAGTCGAGTTGTCTGAGCAATGTCAAACAGCTCGGCATCGCCCTGCTCTCGTATGTTCAGGATTACGACGAACGCTTTCCCGGCCGCTATGTGGCCACGGTGTACCCGGATAGCCCCTACGCGGCCTGGAACACCGTGCTGGTCCCATACATCAAGAACGCTCAGATCTTCGTCTGCCCCAGTTACAGCACCCAGGCGCTGGGCTATGGCTACAACACCGCCACCGTTGCCGCCCCCAGTAACATGGGCACCGGCGCCTCCCTCGCAGGAATCACGTACCCGGCGAGCATGGTCGCCATCATTGACACCAACCGCGCGCCAACAGCCTATGTCCCCTCCGGCTACGCTACCCTTGCCGACTACCAGGCATTGTACACCAACCTCCACAACGAAGGCGTGAATGCCGTCCATGTTGATGGCCACGCCAAGTGGTACAGGGTCGAAACGCTGTACAATAACAAGGTTAACCAGCCGTACTGGGCGAATTAACCGCTCCCCTGTGTGCAATCACCAAGGAGCCGCCGGACCATCCGGCGGCTCTTTCATTTCGACAGCAGGTTCCATGCCGCTTCCCCGGGAGGAGCAAGACCCACATTTCCATACCTTTGCCACGCGATTGCGGAACGCATTGCCGCCCCCACAGCGTTCTTGCCTTTGTACACTGCGAAATCGTTGTAGACAGGCTGCCCGTCTTCTTGCGACAATAGCATTTCATGCCCAACACCGACGCACCCCACATACTCCAACTCTTCAGCTCCGACAGCGGCTTTGCCTTCCAGGACATGCTGGCGCTGACGCGCCACTGCCGCCGACAGGACCGCCCGACCCTCGTGGTTGGGCCCCTTAACCGCGTGCAGCAAGAGCAGGTGGCGCTGGCCGGTGCCCGCTGGGTCAATCTGGCCCTTCCCGCCTGCCCCGAGCCCCGGCGCCCGGCCCTCTTTGCCAAGCCTCCCGAACCCGTCGTGCAGCTTCGACGCCTGATGGCGGACTTCGAGGCAGACCTCGTGCACTGCCACGGCGTGCCGGCGCTGTCCATTGCGGCGCAGGCTCTCCCGCCGCGCGCCCCTCTCGTCGCCAGCCTCGGGGACCTCAGCGGCCGGCAGCCGACTCGCGCCCTGCGGCAACTCCTGCGCCGTCCCCAGGCCCTCGTCGTCACCGCCGAAAGCGAACGTGCGGCCCTACAAGGCATCGACCCGCGTTTCGATGGCTCGGCCTGCCTCATCTACTCCGCCGCCGACCCGCGCGGGATCAGTTCAGACTTCGACCTCGGACGCAAGCGCCGCTCGCTGGGAGTCCGTTCCGAAACCGCTGTGATCGGGGCACTCAGTCCGGCCGTGCGCGGCCTCGGTCTCGAGACCGTCATCGAGGCTGCGGCGACGATCACGCGCGACTTCCCCAATGTGGAGTTTCTGTTCGTGGGTGACGGCGCCGACCAGGAGCGCCTGGCCATGAAAGCGCATGAACTGGGCATCAGCGGGGCCACGGTCTTCCGCGGAGACCGGGTGGACATTCCGGAGATCATCGCCAGCCTCAACGTCCTGGTCATCCCGCGCGAGACCCCCGGCGCGATTGCCCACGCCCTGCAGGCTCTCACGTTGCAGATCCCCGTCGTTTCAGTCAGGACCCCGGCTCTGTGCGATGTGCTCGAGCCCGTGGACCCGCAGGCCTTCGTGCCCTGCGACGACGCTGTAGCGCTCGCCCGGGCCCTCGCTGTCCGCCTGGAGATACTCCCGCCCCCAAATCAGGAGGGGTATGCCGAGTACGGCCTGAACCTGAACCTCAGGGACATGCTGGTATCCACGGCTGGCTTTGATCTCGATCAGGTGGGTCTGGAGGCACAATGGCGGGGGGATGAGTCGCAGATGCAGCAAGCGATCACAAAGGCGCAGGCCCGCTACAGTTCAAGGGCCATGGCCGATGCGATCGAGGAGATCTACCAGTCACTGGTCTGAATCGGGATGCCCACAGGGGGCACTGACGCCGCCCCCCTTGCTCCCTGCCCGTATCCTCCGCGTCCTGTTCAATCCTCCCCTTCCTCCGGCCTCTCCTGACGCTCCCTTCCGTGCCGACTGGGGGGCTTCGGCCCGAAATACTGGTACAGCCACACCTTCATGGCGCCGTTGTACATCTTCCGCCGGTGCGTCGCCCGCCCCCGAAACAGCCGCTCAAATTCCTCGTGCGGGGTCAGGATCACAAAGCTCCAGTTGCGCATCTTCGGGAACACTTCCCCCATCTGCCGGTACAGCGTCTCCGCCGTCTTCAGGTCCCCCAGCCGCTCGCCATAGGGCGGATTGCACACCACATAGCCATACTGATCAGGGTGCCAGAATTGCGCCAGCGGACGCACTTTGAAGTTGATCTCCCCCTCGGCAAACCCCGCTCGGCTCGCATGATGCCTGGACATCTCAATGGCCTCGGCCGAGATGTCTGAACCGATGATATTCAAGGCCTGCTGCGGCTTCGCCAGGTCATCCGCCTCTTCCAGCGCCTCCGTCCATGACTTCCGGGGCACAGCAGGCCACTTTAGTGCGTCAAAGCTCCGCATCGTTCCCGGCGCAATGTTACGCCCCATCAGCGCCGCCTCTATGGGGATCGTCCCGGACCCGCACGTGGGATCAGCCAGGACGAAGTCCGGGTGCCAGTGGCTCAAATAGATCATCGCCGCCGCCAGCGTCTCGCGCAGCGGGGCGGGTGCCGATACATCGCGATACCCGCGCCGGTGCAGGCCCTCCCCGGAGGTGTCCAGTGTGAGCGTCACTTTGTCCTTGAGCAGGGCCACCTGGATGCGGTAGCGCGCTCCGTTCTCCTCAAAACGCTCCCGGCCGTATTTGCGCGCCATCGACTGCACCACGGCCTTCTTCACCACGCCCTGGCACGCCGGCACTGAGGACAGCTGCGACTTCACCGACTTGCCGTCCACCGGGAACTCCGCGTCCTCGGGCAGCCATTCCGGCCACGGCAGCGCTGTCGTCTGGTCGAACAGTTCATCAAACGTCCGCGCCTCAAACTCCCCCACGACCAGCAGCACCCGGTCCGCGCACCGCAGCCACATGTTGGCCCGGCAGAGGGCGTTCAGGGGCCCGCTGAAGTCCACGCGCCCGCGGTCGACCAGCAGGTCTTCATACCCGATAGCCCGTAGTTCCCGGGCCACGATCGATTCCAGCCCAAATGCGCATGTAGCGCGCAGTGTTACAGTTGATACAGCCAAATCACCAGCTCCTTAGTATGGAGGGGCCGCGCTTGAACCCTACCCATTGCGCCTTAGCCCTGCGGCTCAAAGCAAGAGCGGCCCCCACGGGCCGCTCTTGCCGAACTTCGCCAGAAATCGGTCTAGCGCCAGGGAGCAGCGCGACGAATCTCAGACCACCACGCCATGATCGGCAGTGACTTCACATGGCCGTCGAGATAGCCGCAGTTGACGATGCAGCCACCGCCGAGACCGTGGGAACTCCCGTAATTCCCCGCCTGACCGCTGCTGCGAACGATGTTGGCAGCGGTGCTGGGCTCGTACCAGGTCAACGCGTCCTGCCAGATGATGATGTCCACCGGCTGGGCCTTTAGTGAGGCCTCGGGGTAGCCCCCAATGACCGGGAAGGTCCCGTTGCGCTGTGCGATGTTATTGCCGGAGAGATATGAGGTTGAGTCGGCGGAGGCAACTGTCGCCGGCGCCAGTGACATCGAGGGGCAGATCCAGACCTGGTCGCTCTTGATGTAGGGGGCCAGCCGCCAGTGCACGAAGCCGTTTTGTACCGCCGCCGGGGGGCTGATGGTAGCAGAGGCGGTCTTGTTCTGGTTCCAGGCCTTGGAGCAACACGCGGAGGCCGGGTCAGCCACGGACAAGCCGGTGGGCCCCCAGGCCGTGGTGACAATCGGCAGCACCTGGTCATAGTCCGCCTGGTACTGCAACTGCGCCAGCACGATCTGCTTGAGGTTCGACTGGCATGACGCCTGCCGTGCCTTCTCACGTGCCCGCGCGAAAACAGGAAATAGAATCGCCGCGAGGATTGCGATGATAGCGATCACGACCAGAAGCTCAATCAGCGTAAAACCAAGCCGTCTTCGCACGCGTATCACTTCCTTTGAGAGGGAACAGGAGTTATTTACGAGAATATTCGACCCTCGTTACCGAATTCCTGCACATTCTCAACAGGGCTTTGCCAATCCCATGACTTCACGCGAACGTCTCCTCGCCGCCTTCCAACTGCAGCCGGTGGACCGTCTCCCCATTAACATCCGCGGGGTCCGGGCCTGGGACCCGGACTGGGTCGAGACGCGCGACCCCAGCTACCGCCCGCTCATCGATGCCGTCACCGAACATGGCGACTACAATGACACCTGGGGCGCACCCGCTGGCCTCTTCTACTCCGCCGCCGACGTCACCACCACCGAGACGTGGACCGAGGACCGCGATGACTGGATCGCCAACTATACCCTCTACCACACCCCCGGTGGCGACCTGCGCAGCATGTATCTCTCCAGCAAAACCGGCATGCCCGGGATGCAGATGGAGTTCATGGTCAAGGACCTCGCCGACCTCGACAAGGTTCTCTCGGTGCCCTACGAGCCTTCACGCCCAGACTGCGCCCCCTTCTTCGCCCGCGTCGAGGAAATGAGCGAGCGGGGCCTCGTGCACTGCGGCATCCACAACGGCCTGACGATGCTTCACAACCTCATGGGCAGCGAGCTTCTCGCCATCTGGAGCCTCACCGACCGACCGCGCCTGATGGAGCTCATCTGGCTCTTCCACCGCCGCTGCCTGGACCTGGTGGACTACCTCCTCGACCAGGGCGTCGGCCCGGTCTTTGCGATGAGCGGCGAGGAGTACGTCACGCCCCCACTGCACTCGGCACATGACTTCCACGAGTTCGTTGTCGAGCCCGAGAAGGAGTTGGCGGAACACCTCCACGCCCGCGGCGGGCTGCTGCACATCCACTGCCACGGCCCGCTGACGCACGTGCTGGAGGACTTCCTGGAGCTGGGCCCCAACTGCCTGCACCCCCTCGAGGCCCCGCCCATGGGCGACGTCACGCTGGAGGATGCAAAGCGCCGGATCGGCCATCGCATCTGTCTGGAGGGGAACATCCAAATCGGGGATCTATACGCGGGGAAGACCGAAGACATCATCGCCCAGATCCGCCACAACTACCAGATCACGGGCAACCGGGGCTACATTCTCTGCCCCACCGCCTCCCCCCACACTCCGACCCTGAGCGACCTGACGGTAAGGAACTACCTGGCCATGATCAAGACCGCGGCGTCACTCTGACGCGGCTTGAGGACGAACCACAGACACGCGCGCGTAGCCTGTGGGTTCGTCCCGAACCCACAGGCGAAACCGAGCGGACCACGGTCCGCCCACCGCCTCTCACTTATACATTTCCTTTACCAACGCCGACCACTTCTCCAGCACCACCCGCCGCCTCACCTTCAGCGTCGCCGTCAGCTCCCCGCCCTCAATCGAGAACTCCTCGGGCAGCAGCCGGAAATCCCGCACCTTCTCGAAATCAGCCAACTCCTCGGTCAACCGCTTGATCTCTCCCCGCACCAACTCCCCCACCTCTTTGTTCGCAATGACGTCCTCCGCCCGCGCCCCCGGTTCCTCTCCCCCTGTCTTCTGTTTTCCGCTTTCTGTTTCCGCCGTTCGTACCGTCTCCCACCAATGCCGTATCCGCTCGATATTCGGCACGACCAGCGCCGTGACATACGCCTGCTTATCACCCAACACCACCACCTGCGACAGGTACGGGCTTCTCCGCAGCAGGTTCTCGATCTGCTGCGGCGCCACGTTCTTGCCATTGCTGAGCACCAGCAGGTCCTTGAGCCGGTCCGTGATATGCAGACAGCCCCGCTCGTCAAAAACACCCACATCGCCCGTGTGCAGCCAGCCCTCGCAGTCGAGCGCCTGTGCCGTCTCCTCGGGCAGATTATGGTATCCCTGCATCACGTTCGCCCCGCGCACCAGTATCTCGTTATGCTCCCCGAGCCGCACTTCGACGTCCGGCAGCGGTGGTCCCACACAGCCGATGTGCGTGCAGCCCGGCCGGTTTACTGCCACCACCGGCGCACACTCGGTCAGGCCGTAACCCTCCAGCACCTCGACCCCGAGCGCATGGAAGAACTCGTTCACCTCAGTTGAGAGCGCCGCTGCGCCCGATACCAGGTCCTTCACGCGATCCAGCCCCATAGCCTCACGTAGCTTACGCATCACGAGCGAGTCGGCCAGCGCCACTTCCAGCGCCAGTAGCGGCCGTGGCCCCCGCTCCTGCAGCCGGCACCGCAGCCGTTGCCGCCCGACCTCCAGTGCCCAGAAGAACATCTTCCTCCGCGCTGCCGGCATCTTCAGCATGCGGTCGGTCAGGGCGTCGCAGAGCACTTCCAGGAACCTCGGCACCAGGATCATGTAGGTGGGACGTATCTCCTGCAGGTTCTCCCGCAGCCGCCGCAGGTTCTCGGCATAGTAGACATGCGCCCCGCAAGCCAGTGGCAGATAGCAGCCCGCAGTGCGTTCGAAGACATGGTTCAGCGGCAGCACGCTGAGCAGCACGTCGTCGGTCTGGAACTGCAGCACCTGCTGGCACTGGCGTACATTGCCCACGAAGTTGCCGTGGGTAAGCCGCACACCCTTCTGCAGCCCGCTCGTGCCGCTGGTATACACAAGGCTCGCCAGCGTGTCGGTGCCCGCCTGCGCCTCGATATCCGAGAGCGCCACCGCCTGCGCCTTGCCGCGCTCGATCACCTCGTCCAGCGTCCACACCCCCGGTGCCGGATCACCTTCCCCGCCAATCACAATGATCTGCAGGTCGGGCATCGTCTCGCGGATAACCAGCGCCTTCTGCAGCAGCTTCTGGTCGCCCACGATCAGGAGCGTCGCGCCACTGTCCACCAGGATATGCTCGATCTGCGCCGGAGGCAGGCTGGGGAATATGGCCACATTCACCGCGCCCGCGGCCAGGATCCCGAAATCGCAGACAACCCACTTTGGCGAGCTCTCCGCACACATCGCGACCGAGTCCCCCGGCTTCACCCCCAGCCGCACGAGTCCTGAACCCACCTGGTGAATCGCCTGCCACAGTTCCCTGTAAGTGAGATGCTGCCAGTGTTTGTTCGTGCGTGAGGAAAGCGCCGGCCTCTCGCCATGGGCTTCGACGCTGGCATAGAGCATGGTAAGGAGATTGAAGTTTGGTTCTGTCATGAGACTTGCACACGTTGCGGGGCCACGTCGCCCGCTCTGGTATGAATTGAACTATGTTCGACCCTGGGCTACGCCAAAACACTGACGGAGCCTCCGCGCCGGTAAAGCTGACTGGCGCGAAGACTCCGCCCCATATCGTCACTCATACGCCCGGGCTTGCCCGACAGCCCGGCACGCTACGCTACTTCTCCGCTTTTTTCGCCCAGAGCTTCTGGCACGACCGGAAGTTCGCGTCGCAGACCAGCTGTCCCAGCGCTTGCGTGAGCTTGACGCTGACTACCGGCGTCGCCTCATACCCGCCGCGGCGGAACGCCTCAAACGTCGGAATGTACCCGACGCTGTCATTGGCCAACTCCGCGATGAAGGTATACGGGAACGGCGACCACTTCTTCATCTCAAAGCCCCACTCGACGAACAGCTCACCCGGAGCCGAGCAGAAGACCGCATCCCCAAACCGCACCACCTGCGTCTCCACCGGGCGGCTCCCCTCCCCCGTCCAGCCATCCACCCACTCAAGCAACGTCTTCTCGAAGAAGTTCGGCTCCGCCTTCGACTTGGCCACCGCCAGCCGCTGCTCGAGAACGTCGTCCCACTTGTAGAACGGCACGTCGATGATCTCTTGCAGCACATCCACGCTCTGGTCTTTGCTGGGCACGCACTTCTCCGCGATGCACAGTGCCTTGCCGCCCAGCGCCCGGCCCACCTGCCGCGACTTCTCCACGCCCTTCAGCGGCCACGGCCGGTCCATCAGGTACGGCACATGGTTGATGTTGCCGCACGCGCCATTCACGAACAGCATGATGGTGTCCGGGCCATAGACGCTGCGGATGATCTCGGTCATTACTGCCGGATAGTCCGCCGAGATCCGGTTGCCGCCGGTGACGTCGATGTGCAGCGAGTAATTGACGATCAGTGCGAACGGGTCTTTGCCCTCTTCCGCGAACGCCAGCACGCCCATCTCGGGGTCAGTCGGCCCGGCCACGCCTGCGAGCAAGTCGAGGTCGTTCCCCGGCCCGAACTGCTCCGACCCATCACGCATCCGGAACCGCCGGTTGAACGCCAGCCCCTCTTCCTGGTCCCGCCCCAGCGACAGTACGCATGCCTTCCGGCTGTTCGCCGCGTCGATCCCGGCCTGCGCGATCAGCTTCGGCAGTTGCGCCAGATAGTCGTCATTGGTCGGGATCAAGCGCCCCTTGCGCGTCTCCGGCCCGGTATGAGTATGAGTGCCACAGATCAGTATGCGGTTGCCATCGATCCCCGTCGCCGCCTCAAAGACCTCGCGCGCGGCTTTGACAACCTCTTCGGGAATGCCGATGAGGTCGCAGGCAATGATGCCGACAGCGTCCTTTCCCTCCCCCGCAACTACAGCCTTTGCCTTCAGATCAGATATGACCCCATCGGACACCCGGGGCGTGAAATACCCCGCCAGGTTGGTCCCCAGTGGCGGGGTAATGACGGCTTCAGCAGCACCAGCAAGCATCGTAGCAGACATGGAAACCCTCCAGGTAGGAAAGCAGAGTCAGGGATTGCGTTGCAGGGCAATTCGCTACGAAAGAGGGGAAACCTCCACTGGTTGCCACGGTGCGCAACCCGCAATCGCCCAAAATGGGGACGGTGCCTTCGCGCCGACGGACGCTTCATCAGCGCCACCCAACAGAAATCCGGCGCGAAGGCACCGTCCCCATTTTGACCAACTCCCTTCGCACACCACCTCGGGGCTGTTTTCCGTTTTCTGTTTTCTGTTTTCGCCGTTACCCCCCACCCACTTCCCCCAAACACTCCACCATCCCCTCCAACAGCCTCGGCAACCCCTCACCCGTCACCACACCCCACGTGGCCGGATCCGCCTCGTATCCTCCCCGCGACCGCGACTCGGCCGACAACAGGTATGCACATTCGTCGTTTGCCAGACCCACTACGCGCGTCAGTGCAAACGGCGACCGCGCTGCCACCTCTGCTGCAAACCCCACCTGCGGCTCGCCCGGAGCCGCCACGAACGCCAGATCGCCGATCCGCAGCACCTGCGTCACAGTCCTGAAGCCTCGCTCTGCCACCGCCTCCGGCCAGATGCGGCCACGCTCCCCGGGCTCGGCCAGAAACGCCTCATCCACCGGCAGGAACAGCTCCCTCTGCGCAAACCCCAACCGAACTTCGCCTTCAGTCTCCGCTCGCGCCAGCAGCTCCAACGTCCTGTAGCCCAGCACATCGCCAAGCTGCGGCAACTGCTCCGCCTGCGTCTTACCCCTCATGGGCACTTCAAAAGGCGTATCCACCGACCCCTGACACCCGTTGAAAACCAGGCACGGCGCCCCCGACGCCTCCTCCACCATTCGAGCCGCATAGCCGAAGAAATCGGGGATCGGGTGGCAGGTGAACTGCATGATCGCCGCCAGCGGATCCCCCTCCGCCGTCTCCACCCGCACCACCGTCAGCAGATCGTCCAGCGGCTCTTCAGGACCCACCGTCTCCGGATCGGTCGCCCACCCCCACCACTGCGGCCACGCGCGCCGCAGCGTAATCACTGTTCCATCCCGCCGGATAATCCGCCGCACCCGCGACACCCCCGGCAGGTGATCCGCCGCATAGCCCGCCCGTGCCGGCTGCAGCGGCACTGCTGCCTCAGCCGCATGCGCCGCCGCCTCGGCCAGCCGCCCGGCCATCTCCCGCCGCACACTCTCGTTCGGAGACATCACCGGCGGGCCTGAATGCACGTGCGTACAGGCCACCATGACCTTGTCCGTACCGCACACCCCCGCCACGGCCTCCCTGATCGGCTCCACCTGCCGCCGCGTCAGGGCTATGACACTCAGCGACACAAACGCCAGCCGCGTCTGCCCGTCATCCAGTACCAGCACCCGCGCCGCCAGCGGCGTCCCATCGGTTGTCTTAGGAAAGTCGGGGAAATCGAGCGGAGCTCTCCCCGCGCCCGCAATTAGTGCCATTACCGTGCCTCCGCCCGGTAGCTCCCGCCCAGTTCGCGCGCCACCGCCTCAGCCACCTTCGGCTCGGCCAGCACATAGCCCAGTTCCGCCATCTGCAGCGCCGTTGCCCCGCTTTCCTTCACAACCCGCAGGTCCGCAGCCACCCGCTCCGGCGCGCGGTAGTTGCGTATCTTCCGCGCATCAAACGCCACGAATGGGGCGGCAGTGTGCTGCGGATAGCACCGATGCTGGTCGCGAACCAGCGCCGCCGTCCGCTCCCGGACCTTCTGCAGCGGCCAGTGCGGCCTGAAGAACCACGACACGGTCTGCCCAACGTAATCGATGTCCGTGCGGTGCCCCCAATATGGGTCGGGCGCAAACCACGGGTAGATGTGCACCGTCAGCCCGATCCCCGGCTTCGCCTCCCGCGCCGCCGCAGCCATCTCATTCGTGAAATCCACGATGATCTGCTCAAACACGATCCGCTCCGCCTCACGCTCCGGCACCCGTGGGTGCTGCTTGCGGTACGCCGCCAGCGTCCCCTCGCAGACCGGGCAGTAGCACCGCCGGTAGTTCTCATAGCCCGTATAGTCAAACGCGAGCCCATCCACCGGCAGGGCCGCGTTGGCAATTACCTTCTTGCGGAAGAACTCTCGCACTTCCGGCCGGTTGTAGCATGGCAACGGGCCCCGGAAGACCTCCCCCTCCAGTACTGGCTCCCCACCGGACATGTGCAGCTTGTTTTCAGGCTCAGCCGCGCGTGCCTGCTCTTCCGGCGACATCACCTGCCGCCACGCCTTGTCGCCCCCGGCAAACACCGTCGAGTAGTACAGCTTCATTCCACGCTGGTGGCACTGGTCCCGCATGAACCCGATCAACGGCGTCGGCGGCGCCATCAGAATCGCGTTGAAGCCCAGTCCCTGCGCCGCGTCTGCGACGCGCACCAGGTCCGCCTCGGTCTTCTTCGGCATCGACCACTCCCACACGGCCTTCCACGAGACACCATCACCATGGGCGGGGATTACCGCCGATACACAGCACAGAAGCGTCAAAAGGTGCAGGTTCTTCATGGCTACATGAAACAGCAAACGGTTGCACGCGTCAAGCCACGCAATTGCTGCAACGCTTTTGACTACATATAGTGACAAGTTTACCCCGTATAGAGGCAATCTTGAGGCAACCTTGACATTTGCACCGCATTTGGACTAAGATACGTCTCGAGCGAAGTGCCCCAGCCTGGGCGCTCTCGCTCGTTTTGTTTTTTCGGTTCAATGCTCCGGTGACGGTGCCGTCGCAGTGGGAGGAAGACAATGAGTACCAAGCAGCTAACCATCACAATCGCAGTAGCCATGATCCTGCTGCCCGCCGCAGTGTTCGGTCTGAGCGTGAAAGCCAGCCTCGGCGGCAATATCTGGCATGATGCCAACAAGAACGGCGTTCAGGATGCCGATGAGCCCTCCCTCGCCGGAGTAGTCGTCGAAGTTGCCGCCGATCTCAATGGGGACGGCGTGATTGACGTCCGCATGTCCCGCAAGACCGATGCCTCGGGCAAGTACCTCTTCCAGACTCTGCTGCCCGCGACCTACACGGTAACCACCGACGTCTCGCAGCTAGAGCCCACTTACGATCTCGACGGCGTCCAGACGCCCAACAAGATCGTGAAGCCACTCAAGGCCGACAAGCCCGAGCGCGGTGCTGACTTCGGCTACGTGCCGCCCGTTGAGCCACCGACCCAGCCTTGCGTCACCTATACCCAGGGTGGCTGGAGCGGCAACGCAACCAAACAGCTACGGAATCGCTTCGCCGACGTCTACCCGGAAGGCCTGGTGCTTGGCAGCAACCACTGGCTCCGCTTCGACGGCGGTGACGAGATACGCTCGTTCCTGCCGCAGGGCGGCCCTGTCGGCACGCTCATCAACAACTACGACCCGCCCAAAAAGCGCACCGAGGCTGGCGCGTTCGCCGGACAGGTTCTGGCCCTGCGTCTCAACGTGGATTACTCAGACGCGGGCCTGCTGCCCGCGGGGCTGGCCGGGCTGAAGATCACTCAGGGCACGTTCGAGGGCTGGACAGTCGGGGATCTGCTGAACTTCGCTGAAGAGGTCCTCGGCGGCGACAGTGACGATATGACCTACACCTTCTCAGAACTCAGCGACGCCTGCACTGCCATCAACGAAAACTACTGCGACGGCGCGGACAAGGGCTACCTGGAGCCCTAGCCTCACCGCCCCCTGGCACTGGTTAACGGAAAACGGGATCCCATCTGGGATCCCGTTTTCCATTTCTACTGAGGGCCGTGGGCGCGCGAAGAGACGTCGGCGTCACCGGGCACGCTTGCCCGCAACGGTCAGCCGCCTTCCCACGCGTAGTGCGGGCGTCTCGCCAGTAGTGCCTCACAAAAAACCTAGACACCTTAGCTGGGCCTTTGTGGGCTGCTCCCAGAGCCGTTCGCGCAGTTTTAGCCAGACATTTCTTAGACCGGTCACGCGGCCCTGCTCGTCGGGC
>JBDKRC010000304.1:0-2453 GCA_039683575.1 Armatimonadia bacterium
GCCCCCAAACCTCGCTGAGGGCCGTCTGCACAGCTTGCTGGTACGGCTCCACTCGCCGCCGTACATTGACCGGTACCAACACAATCGCCAAGCCATCCTCCACCCGCTTCAGATAGCACATGGCCAGTGCCAGTGACCACTCCCCACGCTCGCGCAGCATCTGCTGGGCCCGTTGCCACAATTCGTCTACAGCCGACGCTATACCGAGCGCCAGCAGCTTCCCCTGACGTTGCCGGCTCAGTTCCGCTGTGACCCGTTCCCGCTCCCGTTGGTCGGCATCCTCCACCATTTCACGCTGCTCAGCCACCTGTTGGGCCTCCGCCTCCCGGTCCTGGCGCGAGCGGAAGTGCGGCGGCGGCTCGTAATGGTTGCGAATCGCCGCCACCAGCCACGCCGGCACGCTCTCCTGAGGTGTCCAGCCCTGCTGCAGCCGCTGCGAGACGTATTGCAGCATCACTTCAATCTCAGAATGGGCATATTCTCGCAGGAGTTTCCCTGCCGTGTGGTGGTGAACGCCCAGATCTCGCAGCGCCTCATATAGATCAGGACGTCCAAAAGCCGGATCAGGCGCATGCCCAACAACAACATCGGTCGTCGCAGGCTCTCCTGGCGCATCCTCGCGCATTTTGCTGTCTGCGTGCTGTTGTTGTCCTACTGACTCTTGTAAGGCTGATTCTTGTGGGTAACCGTCAGTTACCCCCGGTAGTGTATTTGGGTTACTATGGTAGTTACCTGAGGTAACTACCCCTCCGCGGAAGCGCAGTGTATATACGTTTACCTGGTTCTCGCCCCGGTCATCCAGCCGCTTCTGGACGTTGATGACCGCCTTATCCAGGAGGCCCTTGATTCCCGCGATGACGCCCTTGCGGCTCATACCGGTCCCAGAATCCAAAATACGGCCGTCGCGGGCCGTAATGCCGTCTGTAAGCTGTTTGAGGGAGATTGCGTCCGCGTTCTTCTTGAAGCCGAAGGTCCGCCGGACGATGTACAGGAGCACGCGCAGCTCCGCCTCGCTCAGGCGAGGGGCCAGCACGTCAAACACGTCGTCGGGGACGATGGTGCCGTTGGGGGTTGAAAAGCCCTCATAGCGGAACGGCTGGTCGTCCAGGCGGTGACTGGGGCGCAAGGTTCTCGGCTTCCGCGGGCGAAAACGGGATGTTCTCGCAACAGTATGGATGCTTTACAATGGTGTGATGAGCCTTGTCTCATTAGTGAGACAAGGGGTGGTAGTGCTAAAAAAAGCCCATATTCAGGCGGTAACTCGTCGCTTCATTGCCCAGGTCCTCACTCCGCCGCCGCTCCGCCAAAATGATCTTGCGGCGCCGTAGCGAGGCCAGAGCCCGGCACAGCGTCGCTTTGCTCAGCCCCACTCCCGGTGCCTGCTGGTAACCCTCTGCGTCCACGACCCCCTCCAGCATCTGCCGCAGCGAGATCTCCGCTGCCAGCCGCCGCGAACCGTACGTGCAGCGGATGATGGACAGCAGCACCCGCATCTCCGCGAGCCCCAGCGTCGGCATCAACTCATCGAAAAACTGGTCCGGCACGGCAGTCGCGCTCGGGACGGTGAAGCCGCCGAACTCGGGCTTCCCCTCCCCTGTCTCGCCCGCTGTGCGGCCCCGCGTGGCGCTAATGGGCCCTCGCCCCCATCGTCGGCGCCGTCTCGCTATCCACGCACCGGAAACCGGCCATCCACTGCATCACCTCGTCCCGGTCATACCGCACCGTCGCGCCGATCTTGATGTACGGCAGCCCAAACAGCCGCCGGAAGTTATAAATGGTTTGATGATTGACCCCGAGGAAGTCCTTCAGCTCGTCGAGGTCCATGTATTTGCGGTCGGACATCGCTATCCTCGCGTCTTTTCTACATCGTTCTACATGCTTCAATCTGCTGCGATCCCTATCCGCTCCGCCTCTCACCCTGCAATTCCCGTACCAGTCCAGGCATCCGTGCCAGATCACACCTAATGCCTTCTAAGGCATTCAGTGTAGCTCTGTATAAGATACTAACGCAAACCTGAACATATTTCAACCCTCATCAACAACATTCCTCGCAAAATAACCACCGCACCTGATCGGCGCCGTGGCTCGCTTGTGTGTCGTTGACCCAAACAGCCGTGGAAATGCCCTGTCGAGGGGCAGAATCGAGGCACTGCCTCATACCCGAGGCAGCGTAGTACGCGGCGATAGCCGGCAAGAAGAGCTTCATGGTGGCTGCGATGATGGCTGTGATGTTGCTGCGATTCTACATCATTCTTCGCCCTCCGCCGCCTCTCCTCCTGCACAACCCCGGCAGGTAATCTCTACGAGACTGTTCAATACGAACCTCAGTAAGTTCACCAAGCGGAGCCAAGTCCAGTGCCCTCACCCGAAATGACCTCTCGCGAACGCATCCTTGCCGCCTTGCACCGCCAGCCTGTGGACTATGTCCCCTGCTCTCCGTGGTTCAATCCCCT
>JBDKRC010000305.1:0-3983 GCA_039683575.1 Armatimonadia bacterium
GATACTCTGTAGGGGCATCCGCTGATCCCTCCCTTGATGCTGGACACACCAAGATAGGGGATCGGCGGATGTTTCTCCTTTCTACCATGATGAGATCATGTCGCCCACACTAATTGAGGAAGAGCCCACAACGCTGCCTCCTGTTGCCGAAATCCCCCCCACAGAGTAAACTAAGAGCAACTCTCTTCTGAAGAGCGGTTGTACCCACAGACTCATTCCCTTCCAGTCGCAGCCGGAGGTTTCCATGGACATCAAGCAAGCTGTCATCGAACGCGCTGCTCGCGCCAGGCAGGCCGCGCGCCGCCTCGCCACCGCCGATGCGGCCTGGCGCGATCGCGCCCTGCGACAGATGGCACAGGCGCTGCGTGAAGCCGCGGACGAGATCAAGACCGAGAACGCCAGGGACATGGCCAACGGCGAGCAAAAGGGCCTCTCCTCAGCGATGCTCGACCGCCTCCGCCTCGACGACAAGCGCATCGAGGACATGGCGGTCGCCCTCGAGGAGATTGCTGAGTTTGACGACCCGCTGCAGGGCGTTCTCGCCGAATGGGAGCGGCCCAACGGCCTGAGGATCAGCAAAGTGCCGGTCCCTCTCGGCGTCGTCGGCGTAGTCTACGAGTCCCGTCCCAACGTGACTGTCGACTCGGTCGGGCTCTGTCTCAAGGCCGGTAATACCGTCGTGCTGCGCGGCGGCTCCGAGGCCATCAACTCCAACGTCTGCCTGGCCGGAATCCTGGCTCGAGCCTGTGAGGCTGTTGGCCTCCCCGCCTCCTGCGTCGAGATCGTCCCGGTTACCGACCGCCAGGCAGTGCTTGAACTGGTCCGCTGCGATCAGTACCTGAGCCTCGTCGTCCCGCGCGGCGGCAAGGAACTCATCCGTACCGTCAAGGACAACGCAACCGTCCCCGTGCTCGAGCACGAGCGGGGCATGACTCAGATCTACGTCGACGAGACCTGTGATCTCGACATGGCCGTCAACATCATCCACAACGCCAAGGTGCAGCGCCCCGGCGTCTGCAATGCCGTCGAGAACCTCTACGTCCACCACGCTAACCATGGCGCGCTCAGGGCCATCATGGACGATCTTCAGGCTTCCGGCGTCGAGATCCGGGGTGATGATGGAGTTATGGCGCTCTGCCCCGGCTGCCTCCCCGCCACCGACGAAGACTGGGATACCGAATACCTCGACCTGATCCTCACCGTGGGCCTCGTCGAGTCCATGGATCAGGCGCTGGATCTCATCGCCCGGCATAGCTCCGGTCTCGCCGAGTGCATCATCAGCGACAACAGCGAGAACGCCGAGCGGTTCTTGCGCGAAGTCGATTCGGCCTGCGTCTACCACAACGCTTCAACCCGCTTCACCGACGGTGGCCAATTCGGCATGGGTGCCGAGATTGGCATCTCGACGGGCAAAATGCACGCTCGGGGCCCCGTCGGAGTGCGTGAACTGACCAGCTACAAGTATGTAATCCATGGTAACGGGCAGGTGCGCAGCTAAAGTGGCCGACCACGCCGCAGCAGATGAAACCCAGATCCCGCCGGTGCGGCGCCTGCTCGTGAAGGTCGGCACCCGCGTGGTCACTGACCCATCCGCGGGCCTGAACATGATCTTCCTGGACCGGCTGGCGCGGCAGATTGCGCGCCTCAAGGACCGTGACATCGAGACCCTGGTCGTAACTTCCGGCTCGGTCCATCTGGGACGCCAGGTCCTCCGCCAGACGCGCGACAAAGAGACGCTGACCTACCGCCAGGCCACGGCCGCCATCGGCCAGCCTGAGCTCATGCGCAACTACTCCGAAGCGCTCTCAGCCCATGGCCTCGTGGCCGCGCAGGTCCTCCTGACCATGGACGACATGGCTCACCGCGAGCGCTACATCAATATCCGCAACATGCTGGAGTTGTTGCTCAAGTCCCGCGTCGTCCCGGTAATCAACGAGAACGACAGCGTCTCCGTCGAAGGCGTGACCTTCGTCGAGAATGACAAGCTGGCGGCGATCGTGGCTACTAAGATGAAGGTGGATCTGCTGGTCTTTCTGTCCGATCAGCCGGGTCTCTTCACTGACAATCCACTCCTGAACCCCAAAGCCGAGCTAATCCCAGTCGTGCATTCTGGCGAGCCGCTGCAGGCCGAGGTCAATACCACCGGCGGCCCCGAGTCCCGCGGCGGGATGGAGGCCAAGCTCGCCTCCGCGCGCATTGCCGCGGCCTGCGGCATCCCTGCGGTCATGACCACAGCCCGCGAAGATAACGTGCTCCTCCGGCTCTGCGAGGGCGAGCGCGTGGGGACGCTCTTTCTGCCCGGCCGCCACACGGTCAATGGCAAGAAGCCCTGGCTGGCCACTGTACGCCACCCTTCCGGCTGCGTGGCGGTGGATGCCGGCGCCTCCCGTGCCCTGAGCCAAAGCGATGGCGCAAGCCTCCTCGCTAGCGGCATCGTCGGCGCCACCGGCGACTTCCAGCGCGGGGATCTCATCTCTGTCTACTCCGGCAAGCGCGAGATTGCCCGTGGCCTTACCAACTACTCATCCGCAGAGATCCGCAAGATCATGGGCCACCACAGCAAGGAGATTGCCGACCTGCTAAGCGAGTCGGGCCCCGACGAGGTCATCCACAGGGACAATCTGGTAATGATCTGCGAGTAGCTGCTCGCAAAGCCTTCGGAGACTTGGCCCAACCTGCCGCCCAGACGTGAAAAAGCCCCCGCCACAAGTGACGGGGGCTTTCCATTGACTGCTACCATTCCGGCACGCCCGGGAACTGTGGGCCGGTGACTATGGTGTCAGTTCAGGCTAGGCCAGTGCTACGGGCCAGGCGGGGGCGGCGTGCCGGCGGGAGCAGCACCCGGAGCGGGAGCGGCACCCTTTTCCGGAGCAGCGCCCGGAGCGGGAGCAGCACCGGGGGCCGGAGCGGCGCCCGGAGCGGGGGCAGCACCCGGGGCCGGAGCGGCACCAGGACCAGCCGGACCAGGAGTCGGGGCGACGGCGCCGGGCTCACCAGCCGGGGCAGCCGGAGCCGGCGGCGGCGGTCCGGGAGGGGTTACTGCGGGGGCTGCGGGCTGTTCCTTGGGCGGGCATCCCGCTACCAGTACGACAGCCGCGGCTACGACGAGAACGAGTACGACAACACCAAGCGTCCTGTACATCTGCACCATCCTTTCGCGGGCTGCGTTACCCACGACTAGGCGTCAAATGACGCCTCTCTATCCACTATCTCCTGCGGAATACTCTGCTCGACCTGCTCCGCGCCAAGGACCCGGGCTCGGCGCGAAAATCGAACCTCCGGAGGAGTTAGCTGCGTTCGCCATCCAACCCCAAAACATCTGAGGGGTCGAAGCTTCCCTTAAACAACTCGCCGGCCATCCGTATCTCATCTTCCGTGATGGCCGTATGCTGCGCCTCATCAAACAGGTCCAGGCCCTCTGGGCCTTCGCCTGCTGAGGCTGATCTATCATAGGCATCTCGGGCAGCCTCTGTCAACCCGGCTGCCGTCAAAACCGCACCCATCCACCAGTACAACTGCGCGTCCAACTCCCCACCTGAAAGCCCCTCTTCCAGCGCAGCCACCGCGCGCAGACACAGCAACTGGAACCCCGCCGGATCGTGCAGCACAACCTCATCGTCTCGTCCGGTCGGGTGGGTGCAGGTCTCCAGGGCCAACGCGTACCGGTTATACCCGAGCGCAAACTGCACTAACGGGTGTTCCAGGCCGATCTCGGTCGCCTGCTCCAGGGCCTCCACCACCTCGTCGGTCCGCCCCAGGTGGTAGCTGCATTCAGCGATCACCAGTGAGCGCAACGCCCCGCCTAGTACCTCAGGTTCCTCCAGCCGACCCGCGAACTCCCGCACACTCTCCAGCCCAATCCGGTGCCGTTCCCCGGCCGCCTGGAGATCTTCTATTGAAAGGGCATCCCGTTCCGCCAGTTGACGAAGCTGCTGGTGGTAACGCAATTCTACCTCAAGCAACCCCGCCAGCGCAAGGCGCAC
>JBDKRC010000306.1:0-5600 GCA_039683575.1 Armatimonadia bacterium
TGCACGTGCGCTGTAGGGCGTAGCGACGTCTGCGTCGCAGGGGGCTCGTACCCCGCCGGCCGTTATCACCGACCATCGCACAGCGCGGGCCTCCCTCCCGCCTGCCCGCATGGGGCGCATTCGTTGCACGTGCGCGTCTCTGCTGTAGGGCGGGGGCTCCGTACCCCGCCGGCCGTTATCACCGACCATCGCGCAGCGCGGGCCTCCCTCCCGCCTGTCCCTGGGGGCGCAACCGCTGCACGAGGGCGTCTCTGCTGTAGGGCGGGTGCTCGTACCCCGCCGGCCGTTACCACCGACCAATGCGCAGCGCGGGCCTCCTTCCCGCCTGCCCGTAGGGCCGTACCGTGGTCCTCCTGTCCGTCGTCAGGCCCGAAGGGCCGACCGGCCTCTATCCAGGGCCGCAAGGCCCTGGAACGGGGCCACACCAGCCCCAGAGCCCCGAAGGGGCGGCAGCCTCATCTCTCAGAAACGGAGCAACCAAATGCCAACCATGCCCACTTTCCAAGTCGAAGACCGCACCTTCAGCAAGCTGATTCTCGGCCACAACCCGCTCCTCGGCTATTCCTACCTCAGCAACGCCCGCTGCAAGGAATACGCTGAACGCTTCAGTTGCTATGAGCCCATCCGCGATATCATCATTGCCGCGATGGGCGTGGGTGTCCGCAGCATCATGATCAGCACCGGCCACCCAAGCTGCGATATGCTCGCCCAGGCCATTGAGGAGGCCCAGGAGCACACCGGCGTGCAGATGTCGAACCTCGTCATTGTCGGGCCCGACGTGGCTGACCACTTCGACTACCTGCGCCGGGTGCAGTGCCAGGTCTGCCTCGTCCACGGCCAGCGCACCGATTCGTTTTTCAATCGCGCTGAGGGCACTTTCCAGCCGGGGTTCGCCGAACTCCTCGCCACCATCCGCTCCGGGGGCTTCGTGCCTGGCATGTCCAGCCACAATGGCGGTGAGACCGTTCCCGTGGCCGAGAAGTTTGATGTCGCGGTCATCAATACCCCCATCAACAAGATCGCGTGGCGGATGTGCCCGTGTGAGGAGCAGGTGCTGCAGGTGGTGCGCAACTCCAGCAAGCAGATCATCGCCATGAAGCCGCTGGCGATGGGGCGCGTGGCTCCGCAAGATGGTATGGATTACATCGCGTCAGTGGCCGGAGTGAATGGGGTGGTGGTTGGAATCGCAACGCCCGCCGAGGCTGAGGAGACTTTTGGTCTTGCGGTTCAAGCCTTCGCGAGGCAGGTCGGCTGATCGTGGTATGGCAACGGGTGAATATAGGGGTGGAGGGGTGGCTTGAGGGGACTGTCGGCGGGGTGTGGTGTTGCGGTAATATACCTTTGTGAAGCTGGCCCGCGCGCACGTTCGCCTGAGCGCGTTTGTGCATCTCGGGACCGCCAGAATCTCTAAAAGGGCGGAAAAGGGCCTCTACGTGGCTCTCAGGGCCATTTGTATGTGAATCAGAAATGTGAGGGGCCGCTACGGCCCTTCTGGACCACTATTTAAGGATTCCCCTAAATAGTCTGTAATGGCCGCAGCGGGCACGCCTTGCCCCGTAGCGGCCATTTTGCTGTCCGCCTGGCCGGCTATCGGCCTCGCTGCCTGCAGGGGCTCACGGAACGAGAAGTAGATTAGTATTGGGCAGTTCGGCGGCGGCGTGGACCAGTTCTGAGTGGGCGGGGAAGAGGCGGCGGGGAGGCGCCGGCACGATGATCAGAGGGTCGCTGTGGGTCAGGGCGATGTTGCGAATCGCCTCCAGCGCCGGGACGGTGCTGCGGACGAATTCGCCCTCGACATGCCATGCTCGCAGGGCGAATTTGGCCTCCGCCTCGGCCTGCGCGGCATCGGTTTCACCGTGGCCTACACACAGCACGTTGAGCGTGATGTTGAGCGTCGAACAGAGCCCTCCTGCCATTGTCAGGGCGTGCCCACCGGCGATGCGCGGCTCGTAGAGCAGGGCGGCGGACTTCACCGGCAGGTGCTCGTGGCCGGTGAAAAGGACCGGCGTGCTGGTTCGCATGGCCAGTTGCCGGGCAACGCGGCCGAGGGGGTGGGCCCGGGAGTGCCGGGGCTCGTCACGCCGTGCTACGACCAGCAACTCGGCCAGGCGCGAGAGCTCCATCAAACGGCCTGCAGGGTCGCCGTAGTACTCGCGGAAGGTGCAGAAGACCTGCTCGCGGCGGCACTTGTCCAGCACCTGGTCAAGAACGCCTGAGGGCTCCGCAACGGTCTCTGTGGCCCCGTTGAGTTCCGAGAAGGTGGGGGAGGGCGACGAGTCGGCCAGCGTGTCGCCGGAGAGCTGAATCCGCGCGTCGGCTGGCATCCTTTCGATGCGCGCGACGTGGATGCGAGCCTTGGCGGCGTGGGCGATGTCGGCGGCCTGGCTGAAGGCCACATCGGCGCCACGGGTCCCGTTGTAGCCCAGCAGGATGTTGCGAATCATGGGGCTATTCCTCCGGCGGCTGCTCCTGCTCTTCGTCCGACTCTTCAGGCAGTTTCAGCGACTCACCCTCGATCCCGGCGGCCTCGGCGACCTCGCGCGGGATGGCGAAGGCGATCATGCCGCGCTTGCCAAGGGTCTGCAGGAACTGCGTCAGCGACACCTCGACCTCGCGGCGGTTGAGCTTGTACTCCTTGGAGAGGGCGACGGCGATGTCGTTGACCGTGTGGTCGCCGTCGCAGAGATTCCAGACGAAGGTGCCGACCTCATCAAGCGCCACGGGCTTGGTCTCGGGCACCGAGAACATGAACCCCAGCACGCCGCCCATCCAGTCCTTGCGGCGGGGGAGTTCGACCCCAATCAGCCCGTCATCGCTCTCGTGGGTCTTGAGTGAGGGGTTCCGGATCGGCCAGGCGGCCATCGCCTGCTCGCGCGTCAAGCCGCCCTGGGGCTTCTTGAGGTGCAGGCTGATCATTATCCGGTCGAGGGGCTTGTTGTCGGTGCGCATTTGATGGTTCCGGTTCAGAAGTGAGGTCAGATGAAACGGCGGGCCGGAGGCACGAGGAGGCCGTGCCTTCGGCCCCTCCATGATGCCTTCGGCCCTCCGCGGAATCCGGCAATGATGCGAGTTCCGGCATGCGGAGCATGCCTTGGTAGGCATGCGGAGATGCCTACCACGCGAAGAGGCAGTCTCAGTGCTCTGGCAACGGCAGGCGCGGGCGGCGGCGGGTGCGGTCGCCGGCGCCGGAGGTGAGTGTCAACAGGGCTACCTGCGGGCGGCAGCGGAAGCGCGTGCGCAGGCCCGCGGCGATGCCGCGAGTGATGAAGCAGTGGGTGTCGCCTACTGCCAGCAGGCCCTCAGCACGTGCCCGGTCGCGCCAGACAGGAGCCCACGGGCACCCGATGCCCGGCAGGTTGACCTGCCCGCCATGGGTGTGACCGCAGAGCACGAGGTCCGCCCAGTCCGCGTCAGGCTCATCCAAAAGGTCCGGTGAGTGCACCAGCAGCAGGCGCAGAGCGCCCTCCGGCACGCCTTCCAAAGCCCCTGGCAGGTCGTCCCAGCCGCAGGAGGGGTCGCCCACTCCGGCAATGACAACCTCACTGTCCCGCAGCTTCAGGACGGTGTGTTCGTTTTGCAGGACATGAATGCCCACGGCCTCAATGGTGCTGCGCCACTCGCGGGGAGTGCAGCGGATAGCAGGCGGGCCGATCACGTCGTTCTCAAGGACCTTGTCGTGGTCGTGGTTCCCCATAACGGCATAGGCGGGGAAGATAGCAAGCGGCGCCAGCACCTCAGCCGCCCGGTCCACATGGCGGGAGGCGTGTCCAAGGTCACCGGTGAGGCATACGAGGTCCGGCCGCTGCGCGAGCGCCAGCGCCACGGCCTGCTCGGCTATCTCATAGGAGAAGTTGTTGGCCGGGCTCTTGATGTGCAGGTCCGACAGGTGTGCGATAGTGAGCCCCTCGAGCGCGGGCGGCAGCCCCGGCAGGCTGATGCGCCGGTGCGTCAACTCGAGGCACTTGGGCTCGAAAAAGTGTGAATAGATGATGAAGGCGCCGACCGCCAGCATCAGCAACCACAGCAGCACAGTGGTCATCATGATTCATCCGCAGGGAAGGTGCCGGAGGACTCAGGCTGCGTGAAGGGCCGCAGTATCCGGCGCAGCCACCAGGCCACGACGACCATGACAGCGACGGCGAGGGCCACAATTCCCCAACCCCAGGCGGGAAGACCTTCGGCCGCGGCGATGCCTTCAGTGGGTGAGCCGCTCAGCACCCCAACCCCCAGCACGGTTCGAAGCCCAAAGAGCAGCGCGACCATCGCGAGGACCAGTACCCACACCGACAGCAGGGCGCGGCGGATGGCACGGCGGGGCAGGCCTGCCGACATTCCCCTGGCCCAGATCAGCAGGCTGACCAGCCCGAGAGCGAGGGCCAGCGCGACCACCAGGCCGACGATTTCACTGAGCGGTGTTGGTATCTGCATAGTCTCTTAGCGCTGAACGATGCTCGCGGCCTTCCCCTGAGTCGTGAGTTTGTCGCGCACACGCACCGCTTCCTTACGCGTTGAATATGGCCCAAGGCTGACGCGGTGGTAGGTTTTGCCGTCCTTGACGGCCTTGACTACAAAGGGGCTGTAGCCGCGCTCCAGCAGGTCAGCGACCTCCCGGTCCGCGTTCGCGGCGCTGGCATATGACCCCGCGGTGACAAGGTACTCGTCGTTGCCGTCCGGGGGTGAATCATCATTCAGGGCCTTGGTGCTGCTGCCAGTGCTCGTGTCTTGAGGCTCGGTGCCAGTCTCCTTGTTAAGCTGCGCACCGTCCTGTGGATAGGTCTGCTCAATCTCGCTGCGCTCGGCTTCAGTCGGAGCGCGCTCCTGCATCTTGACGCCCACCTTCGACGGCGGTTCGGTGACGCCCGCGTCGCCGCCGTCCTTGCCCTCCTCGTCAGGCGTCTGCACAATGATCTTGGGGGCAGTGGTACCGGACTTGCTGCGGGCAATCAGACCGCCGACCCAGTACTTGCCGGCGATGAAGGCCAGGCCGGCGAGGACGAGGGAGCACACGACGACCATGGCCCAGAAGATGACAAGGTCACGAAACCGGTTGCTGCGGCGCATTCTGCTTCTCATGTTCGGCGACCTCGTGCGGAGAGGGAGTATTTGGGGCATTGTAGCATATGAGGGGTAGAAAGGCGAAAACAGAAAACGGAAAACGGAAAACGGAAAACAGTCGGAGGGGGAACGGCGGGAACGGGTGAGGCGGGAACGCGGGAACAACGGCGGGAGCAGACTACGGAGGCGTTAGGCCCGAAGGGCCGGTGAGCTGCTAGCCGGGGCCGCAAGGCCCCGGTGCGAGACATTGGCATCATTGGAGCCCCGAAGGGGCGCCAGAGGTTTCTGCCGCCCCTTCGGGGCTCAAGGTGATTGGGGGCGGATGACCCGGGGCTTGCGCCCCGGGCTAGAGGCTGGCCGGCCCTTCGGGCCTGCGGAGGGGACGATGGAGCGCTACGAGGCAGGGAAGAGGGGCTATCGCTATCCATTGTCATTGCGCAGCGAAGAACCTCCGGGAGGCGCGGGGGGATCCTTCGCTTTGCTCAGGATGACAAAGGGTGGCGGGAAACGGGGAGGGGATCCTTCGCTTTGCTCAGGATGACGAA
>JBDKRC010000307.1:0-11417 GCA_039683575.1 Armatimonadia bacterium
GGCACGTGCGACTTGCACCCCAGTATCAGCGTCGCCTGCATCTCGCGCGCTAGAGACTGCAGCCTTTCCAAAACTGCCGGATCATCCGTCACGTAGTCATTCACAGCCAGTTCCGGCCAGACAATGAGTTTCGGCCGCGAGCGTGCGAACTCGCGCGTGCGCTCGATGAGCCAGTCGAGGTCCTCAGTCTCGCTCTGCACCATGAGGACGGTGAGAGGGTCGGGGTCGGTGCCCCCTCCCACGGCCCCGCCGCTCGAAAGCCCTGTGAGCCACGCCACGCGGAACGCCAGGGCCAGGACCGCGACCAGTCCGGTAGTAGCGGCCAGAGCCTTGAGACGGCGCACCCGGTTCGGCTGCAACAGCGCCAGGGTCAGGGCCGCGCTGACCAATACCGTCAGGAATGTCATCCCATACACGCCCACGAGCGGGTACGTGGACTGGCTGGCCTGCGAGGCGACATAGGCGCTGCCGGGCTGCAGCCACGAGAAGCGGAAGTACCAGCCCTGGCAGCGCACCCACTCAATCGCGGTGAAGAGCACAGGCGTAGCGAGGATCATCTCTAGACGCGTGGTAGGCATGCTCCGCATGCCGGACTCACTGACCGAGATTCCGGCATGCGGAGCATGCCTACCACGCGCACAAAAGGCAAGCCGCCGCGCCAGCACATGATACCCAAGCCCAAACAGCAGCCAGGGCAGCGCAATGAGCACGCAGACCGCGATCATGCCGGTAGCGAAGATGCTCCAGCGCCAGTGCAGCGAGACCAGCGACATCGTCCAGCCGGTGAGCAGCGCCAGATAACCGGCGGCGCGGGTGGTTTCGGTGCGGTGGAGGCCGATGAGGAGTGGCACCAGCGCGACCGGCGCCAGGAACCAGAGGTCGAAGGGGTAGAAGACAAGCGCGCCAAGCACCCCGGAACCCACGGCGAGCAGGCCGTTGCGCTTGAGGTCGACGGCGACGTCGCTTGGGGTGAGGCGCATGGAGATTCCCCCGGTGCGGTAAGTTACGAGTTGAAACACGGCAAACGGCGGTGAGTTCCGCGAACTAGAAGCTCCTCAGACCCCAGTGGGCAAGTATTGCGCTTCGGCAAGGCTATATTGGTGATTCTGTGACTTGGGTTGGAGGGTGGCTTAGCTGGGAGGTCGTTGGTTGTCTACGGTTTTTGACATAACTTCTATACTGTCATGGTGCTCACCAGCGGGTCGCCGGGCCATCCCGAATCGAGGTGCCGGTAGGGGCTAGGGCATGGGAAATGCCTCCGAATGAGAGCTTTACAGGATGTGCAGGATAGAGGCAATGATGGACAGGATACGGCACAGAGGGTTCGAGATGGTGAGGTGGGGGACCTGCAGAGATGGGCTTAGTCGTCAGCGAGGGAGCCGTTCTGGAGGTGCAGGACGCGGTCCATCACGCCTATCACGTCCTGATCGTGGCTGGCGATGATGACCGTGCGCCCCTGGTCGGAGAAGCTGGTCAGAAGCTCCATGATGCGCCCGGCGTTCGCGCAGTCCAGTTCCCCCGTCGGCTCATCAGCGAGGATCAGTGAGGGCTGGTTCACAATCGCCCGCGCCACCGCCGCACGCTGCTGCTCGCCGCCGGATAGCTCACCCGGCAGATGTGTCGCGCGGTGGGCGATGTTAGCCTGCTCCAAAGCAGCCTGCACGCGCTCGTCTTTGTCGGAGTGGGAGAGAGGGACCGGGATCAGCGGGAGCATCACATTTTCATACACCGTCAGCGCCGGGACGAGGTTGGCAGCCTGAAACACGAAGCCCACGGTGTTGCGGCGATAGAGCGTCAGCCCGTCGTCGGACAGGTTCTCCAGCGACGAACCATCAACCATTACCGTGCCCGAGGTCGGCCGGTCCAGCCCGCCGAGGATGTTGAGCAGTGTGGACTTCCCCGAGCCCGAGGGTCCGCTCAGACCAACAAGCTCTCCCTGGGCGATCACGAATGAGACCTCGCTAAGCGCGATAACCTCGCGCGCGCCCTGGGTGTAGACTTTGCTGAGTAGGTTGGCAGTCAAATCCATGGTCAGGTTTCAGGTCTCAGGGATCAGAGTTCAGAATCAGGAAGTAGCGAGATTGCAGCGGGGCTGCGTGAATTGGGGACTGACACATTTTCGCAGCCTGTACTATCGCTTGCCAGTAACCCACGTGCGAAAATGGTGTCTGTACCCAATTCATTCCAACGCACTACAGCCGCCTCAAGGCCTCAGACGGATCAAGCCGCGCTGCTCGGTGTGACGCCGCCAGGCCCGCCAGCGTGCCAATAACCAGTGCCGCCACCAGCCCCAGGCCAAAGATCAGAACTGAAGGCGTCGTATCCAGCGGCAACGCCAGCGGCGGCTGCGTGGTTGAGCAGGGCGGAAACGAGCTCAGCGCCGATGGCAGGCGCAGGTGGGCGAACTGGCTGAAAGCGAAGGCCAGCCCCCAGCCCACCAGACACCCCGCAACCCCGCCAATGACGCCCCCGATAAGCTCCTCGGCCATAAACAGCCGCGACACGTCCATCCGCCGCCAGCCCAGAGCCCGCATCAGACCGACCTCTTTGAGCCGCTCGGCCACGGTCGAAAGCGCGTTGCGGACGATCAGCAGGAACGTGAAGAGCAGCACCAACGCCGCGAGCCCCAGCATCGTCCGCCGGGTGAGATCGGCCACCGCCGAGGTTCCCGCGTCCACGTTGTTAGAGGTCGTGATGCTCGTCTCCGGTGGGTCATTCGGCTTCGGCTCGATCCATTTCTGCACCACCGCCGAGACCAGTTCGATGCTCTTTTGGGACTTCAGCGCGACAAAGATGGTGTCCACGATGTCGCCCTTGCCATACATCGCCTGCGCGGTCTTCAGCGGAATGAAGGCCTCCGCCTCCGCGATGCGCGCCGAGCCGGACAAGTCCACAACCCCCACCACCGTAAACAGGTCCCGCGGCCCCAGGTGGATCTTATCCCCAACCTTGTACCCAAACGCCTTCGCGTATTCCTTGGTAAGCATCACTGCGCGGTTGTCGTAGCGCGTCAAATACCGCCCCGAGGTGATGGCGCAGCAGGACTTATCATCTTCCCCCGTCTTCTCCTCAGCCTTCTTGCCGGCGAGGGCGGCCTTCTCTTCCTCAGTCTTCTTGCTGATCCGCACGGGCCCAATGGTTTTGAGCGTCGGGTCAACGCCCGCAACCACGGTCGGATGCCCCTTGTGGAACGCCCACAGCAGCAGCACCCCCGAGACATTCTCGACCTGCTGGAGCGCACCGATCTTCTTGACCACTTCCGCGTCAATCTCGGCAAGGTCCTTGGGGAGCTTCACATCGGCGAAGGGGCAGGGCTTGACGCGGCGCTGGATGACCATATCCGCCCCCGCGGCGCCCAGCGAATCATCAATGGCGCCCTTAACGGACTCGGAGATGGACACGACCGCCACCAGCATGCCGATGCTGAGGGTAATGCCGGCAATGGCCAAAGAAGTGCGGGTCCGGCGGCGGACAAAGCCTCTCCAGGCGTACTTGAATAGCACAAACAGCCTCATGAAGCGGGGTAATATGGCGACTGACAGTTTCAACAAGCGCAAGCCCAGGGATGGTTCCCGCTGTGGACTCAGGAGGGGCCGTCTCTCAGGAGGGGCCGAGCTTTAGCCGGCCCAGCCGTTATCTATGACACCTTCTGCCATTGGCAGACGTGGGCCGGCTAAAGCTCGGCCCCTCCAAAGAGAAATCCGGCCCCTTCATCCCAAAACACAAAAAAGCCCCGCTCATTCGAGCGAGGCTTTGTAATCTTTGGCGCGGCTGTTTACACCCGGACAGTCGCCAACCGTGACCGACCCCCTCAGACCCCAGTCCGTTGCCGGACCCTACGTCTATGTGCACACTCAAGGGGCGTCGAGAGTTAGTATAGCGGAAGCGGGGACGTTTGTCAAAGGAGCTTGGCAACGCCCACGCGCTTGTCATGCCGAGCACGGACGTCCGCGTCCGGCAAGCGAAGCATCCCCGGCATCCCCAACACCTGCCGGTCCCCATGTTGGGCAACTCGTCTCCCCAGCTACACTCCGCTCCCCGCCCCAATCGTGGCAATATGCCGCCGCTCCCCCGTCCGCGGGTCATAGCTCGTGAAGCTGCGCTCCCTGTCCCAGATAATGACCTTCCCATCCGGCGCCATCCCCAGCACCTCCCCCTGCTGCTCGCCCAGATCGCGCAGGCCCGAGCCATCGGGGTTCAGGCGCCAGAGGTGGAACTGGGCGGGCGTAGCCCCCCTTGACTTGACCGGGACGTGCACGACGGCATATGGCACGCCGATGTGGTGGGCGATCTGGGGGGTGGATCCGGTGCTGAAGCCCCAGAGCGGCCTCGCATTGGCTATCCGCATGGTCGCGGTGTCAAGGAAATAGAACACAGCGGGCCCTTCCGGCCCGAACGGCCGGTGTCGGACCACGAGATGTCGGTTGTCGAGGAAGCTGTCGAGAGTGGCCGAGAGATTCGGGAAGCGGTACAGACAGCGCGTCTGGAGATCGAGAATAAGCAAAGTGCTCTCGGATGACTCAGCACCGCTCGGGCGTGGCTTGCCGGTGGCCTGCGCGACCAGATAGCGTCCGTCCGGCGACACCTGCTGCAAGAACGATACGCCCGGAATGTCGATAATGGACTGCGTCTGGCGGGTCTGCAGGTCCAGGCGCGTGACGCTGACCGAGGCGGCGAGGTAGTACGCGTAGCGGCTGTCGGGTGAGAAAACGGGGCCGCCCTCTTGCGGGACTGTGGCGACAGGGCGATTGCCATCATAGATGACGTGCTTGAAGAGCTTGGGAGGCTGGATGACCGTATAGCGGCCATCGGGGGAGCCCATGCGAAAACGCTCTGGAAGACGGCGCAGGGCCCTGGTGGCGGTGTCGGCAGACCATGTGATACTCTCTTGGAGCATCGGGCCATATCCGAGGTAGACCGAGTTCCCGCAGGCATCATCGTACCAGGGATTGCCCTTGGCGAGTAGCCGGGGCGTGCTACCGGTGAGCGGCAGGGCCCACACGCCCCCTACGTCAGTAGGCGAAGCGCTGGTGCCAAAGCAAACACTGTCGCCGACGAGCCCGAGACTCTCTGCACGAAGTGGCTGGGCCAGCGACGGCGTGCGCGTGTACTGCCAGCCTGCCATCCCGGCGAGGGCGAGGACAGAGAGAACGAGTAACGTTCCCAGCGCCCGCCAGAGCCTACGCCGCGTCTCCAGCACCGGCAGGCGCACGAACGCATAGCCCGCCGTCGCCAGCGCCAGCATCGACAGCATCACCGCGCAGCCTTTCCAGAGCGTAACGGAGGTCTCGATCTCGCCAAAGTACGGTCCCCACGCCGTCGGCAGGTAAAACCCCAGCACATACACATACCCCGCCGCCAGCGCGAACAAGGTCACCAGCCCCAGCCCCGCCGCTGCCAGGATGGGGGAGAGGAGCGTCGACCACAGCAGCGCGAAAGCAAAACACAGCGGCAGCCCATAGCCCAGCGCCGTCCACGTCTCCGGCGCGACCCATGTCTGCAGATCAGCGCTCCCCGAACTGAAGTCCACCACGCTCAGGCAGATGAGAAAGCCCAGGGTGATGGCGGTAAATGTCAGCAAGGCGCTGACGAGGGCCTTCGCGCCCCAGAGCGTCACCCGCTTGTAGGGCCACGAACTCAGAAAGACCATGTTCTGCCGGCTCTCCCGCGCGAACGCCCCCGCCCCGCCGAGGAACGCCATCACAAACGCCAGCACCGCCCAGATACTCACCGCCAGCCCCTCATAGCGCGCCCACTGGTAGTTGTACGCCAGATCAATCAGGGCCAGCACAACGGCAGTACCGAGCACCGCGCAGAAACTGACGGACAGGTCTCGGACTTCCTTCCTGATCAGGGCCTTCATGGTTGGCTGCCTGCCTTCTTCTTAGCCTCCATCGCCTTCGCCCGCTCCTCAAGCGCATCGAAACGCGACCGCGTCTGCAGCACCGTCCGTATCTGCCCGCCGCTGCCGATCGCCAGCAGTCTGTTGCCCTGGCTGAAAATGACTTCCCCCGCCGGGGTCCAGCCGAGCAACTCCTCGGACCCCATGCCGAAGCTGCTTCCCTCAGGCACCGCGACTTTCGTTGTCTTGCCGTCGAGGCCCAGTATGTACACCGCACTGGCTTCCCTCTGCCCAAACGCCTCCGCGTAGAACGCCACCCGCTTCTCATCCTGCGACCATTTCATCTCCATCGGCCTGAACATGTCCGGAAGCTCCAGGAACATGCTGCGGACGATCTTGCCAGTTCGCATGTCCAGTACCGCGAACTCCTGCTTCACCTTCCGGCGCGGGTCCATGCCAAACTCGTCGCTGCGGTCCGCCTTCCGCATCAGGAAGCAGTACCGCTCGGAGTCCGACATGCTCGCGTTGTATGACCCCCACCCTGGCAGGTCAAAGTACCGGGTGCCATCGATGCGCCGGAACCTCGTCACGAGAACCTGCCGGTACGTATTCGTCATGTACGTGTAGGTCCGCTTCACCGTCTTGCCGTCCGGCGTGCGCACCGGGTACGTCCGCTGCACCGGCCGGTACTGGCTCTTCGGCAGCGGCACCGAGTAACTGCGGTCCTGTATCATCCAACTCCCCCACGGACTGAAGAAGTTGACATTCAGGTTGGGCAGCCCCGGAATTGTCAACGGCTTCGTCTCCGCCGACGGCACTGCGATCCGCTTCAGTGCCCGGCGGTGGTCTGCGCCCGATTCGCTCACAAAGATCGCGCTGTCATCCGGCAGCCACGTCAGGAACCATGGCTCATAGTTGGGCACCGCGACCTTCCCCAGCCGCTGCCAGGTGTTCGTATCCACAAACTCCCCGCCGAGCCACAAATACTTCCCCTGCGGCGAAAGCAGCTCCGCCGTGCCGTTCACTCGCGGCACCACAAACAGCTTCGTCGCCTCCGGCTTCTCCACCCCGGTGTCGAGATACCACCACTGGAAGTCGTTGGTCGACTGGAACGAGCGCCTTCGTCCCCGCCGCCCGTTGGGGCTCTTGACCTCGGCCATCACCACGCTCCCAAACACCAGCCGCCGGCTGTCCTTGAGCCAGATGATCTTATCCGCCTGCTCAGTAGTAAGCCGCCGCAGCCCCGTCCCATCCGTGTTGATCAGCCATAGCCCCTTCCCAAAGCTCTCGCTGAACACCACCTGCTTCCCATCCGGGCTAAGCTCGCTGTGCGAGATGCCCTGCGGCTTCGGCTCCACCCGCAATACGGTCGCCGCCCACACCATCAGCATCACCAGCAGCGCGGGGATGATGATCGCGGCGGCAGTACCAAGCGACCGCCGGGCCCTGCGCCCGACTTCGAGCACGGGAGTAGTCAGAAACCCGCGCAGGGAGCCGGTGATGAGGGCGATGATGATGATGCCGGATGCAGCATACGAGAGGTAAGGAGATGGCAGATGAGGTTGGTTACGCATCGCCATTGCCGTGTAGATGTACAATGGCATTGCGGCGAGAACGGAGAAGACGAGAGAGAGAACGAGGCTCAGCCCAAAGGCGCCCGCAGCGGTACGCGTCAGCCCCGACGCAAAGAAGGCAACGACGAAGAAGAAACTGAGGCTGCCGATAGGCCAGACGGTCTTGAGCGTGTAGCCGAGGTCCACCACCGGCGTGTGGTGTTGCGCCAGCCACACCAGCATGTACATGGCCGCGATGCCCACCACCAGCGTAATCACCAGGTTCATCACAAACCGCAGCATCCACCACTGCAGCCGCGACACCGGCCACAGGTAGTGCCACTCCTGCCGCTGCTGCAGCCGGTCCGCCGAAATCGTGTCAGCCCCCAGGTACAGCGCCAGCAAAAGCCCTGCCCACATGTACAGAAAGATGAGCCCTTGCGACCAATACCCCTGCAAGTGCAGGATGTACGTCACCGCCCCCAGCACCCCCAAAAGGCCCACCGGCAGCCACCAGATCTCCCGCAGTTCCTTCGCGATCAGCGCTCTCATGGCTGCTTCCCTGCCTTCCTCCTCGCCTCCTGTGCTTTGGCCAGCTCCTCCAGCTTGTCAAAGCGCGTCGGCGCCTCCAGCAAAGTCCGCGTCTGGCCGTTCGGGCTGACGGCCACCAGCCGGTTGCCCCGCCTCACTATCACCTCTCCCGCAGCGCTCCACCCCAGCAGCTCGTCTTCCGTCGTGACATACGCGTCGGTCTTTGGCAGCTCAGCCACCTTGTGCTCGCCGTCCAGGGTCAGGAAGTGGACAGTCTCCCGCGAGTACAGCGCCACCTGCTTCTCATCCCGCGACCACTTCAGGTCTGACGGGTCACGGTATGGGAACTTCACCTTCATGGTGCGGACTATCTTCCCTGTCCGCATGTCCAGAAGCCCGAATACGAGCTCTCCGTTCCTGAAGGGGTCATGGTCGAGCTCGTAGTCCTCCGTGGGGCTCCGGATCAGTAAACAGTACTGCTCTGAGTCCGACATGTTGGCGCTGAATGATCCCCAACCTGGCACGTCGAACTGCCTGCTGCCGTCTATCCGCCGGAACCTCGTCACGTAGACCGGCTGGCACGTGTTCGTCGTGTACCTGTAAGGTCGGTTCACCGTCTTGCCGTCCGGCGTGCGCACCGGGTATGTCCGCTGAACCACCTGGAGCTGGCTCTTCGGCAGCGGCACCGTGTAGCTCCGGTCCTGGATCATCCAGTTACCCCAGGGCTTGAAGAAGCTGACATCGGGCTTGGGCAAGCCCGCGATCCCCAGTGGCTTCGCCTCTCCCGATGGTACCTCAATTCGCTTCGGCGCCTGGTCCTCAGGTTCGCGGTTGTTCTTCACGAGGATCGCGCTGTCATCCGTGAGCCACGTCAGAAACGACGGCCAGTAATACGGTGCCGCGACTTTCCCCACCCGCTGCCACGTGGTCGTATCAACAAACTCCCCGCCCAGCCACAGGTACTTCCCCTGCGGCGACAGCATCTCGCTGTCGCCTTCAACGCGCGGTAGTACGAAGAGCTTCGTGGGCTCGGGCTTCTCCGCCCCCGTGTCCAGGTACCACCACTGGGTGTAATTGGTTGAACGATGCGACCGCACCCTTCCCCACCGCCCGGGGTTCACCGTCTCCTCCATCGCCACGCTCCCAAACGCCAGCCGCCGGCTGTCCTTGAGCCAGATGATCTTCTCCGCCTGCTCTTTACCAAGCCGCCGCAGCCCCGTCCCATCGGCGCCGATCAGCCACAACCCCGCGCCCTCACTCTCGCTGAACGCAATCTGCTTCCCATCGGGGCTCAGCTCGCTCTTCGCTATCCCCTGCGGCTCAGGCTTCGCCGTCAGTATCGCCCGGAGCGGGAGCACGTACGCGATCAGCAGGCCCGCCACCACGACTGCCAGACACGGGACGACACTCACCCGGGCTGCCTGCCGGGTACGCGTAACCCGCGCGCGCACGTCCAGCACCGGCGCAGTAGTGAACGCGCAGTATGATGCGCCTGCCAGACCGGCAACTATGATCAGGAGAAAGAGATATGAAGGCGTAAGCGCGGGCGTGACGGGACCAATCTGCCGCGCCATGGTGATGAGCAGTATGTACCATGGGAAAAGTGTAAGGCAGCTACACGCAAAGAAGATGACGATGCCAACTCCGAACGCCCTGGCCGCCGACCGCGTCACCCCCGAGGCAAAGAACGCAAACGTGAACGGGAACACCAGAGAAGGAAGCAGGCCTGCCAGCGTGTATGTGGTGATCTTCCGCATCTCTTCAGGCGCATAGTGCTGCGTCAGCCACACCAGCATCGCCGTCGCCGCCGCGCCGACCACCAGCGTGATCACGAGATTCATCCCAAACCGCAGCCACCACCACCGCGCCCGTGACACCGGCCACATGTAGTGCCACTCCTCCAGCCCCCGCAGCCGGTCCGCACAGATCGCATCCGCCCCCAGGTACAAGGCCAGCAATACCGTCGCCAGCATGTAGATCATCACGATCCCGGGCGTCCAGTACGCGCTCACACGCAGCGCGTAGGTCACCGCACCCAGCACCCCCACGAGCCCCACCGGCAGCCACCAGATCTCCCGCAACTCCTTCCAAATCAGCGCCTTCATGCCTCATTCCCCCTATGCTGCCTTACCCGTCCGCACAAACGCCACGAAGATGTCCTCCAGCGAGCAGTGCTCCACTTCCGCGCTCAGCGCCCCCGCATCATGCAGCCGCTGCAGTATCCCGGTGTCATAGTCCCGTACCACCCACACCTGCTGCCGCCCCCCATCCGAATGCTGCAGTACCCCCGGCAGTTCCACCTTCGTGGGCTCCGCGAAGGTCGCAATCACCCGCCGCACCGCCCCCTTCAACTCCTCCAGCGGCGCCTGCACCACCAGCTTCCCCTCGTGCAAGATCCCGATCACATCCGCTACCCGCTCCACATCCTCGAGGATATGCGACGAGAAGAACACGGTCGTCCCGGTATCACTCAGCGCCCCGACAATGCTCTCCATGAACTCCCGCCGCACCAGCGCATCCAGACCCATCGTCGGGTCATCCAGTATCAGCAGTCGCGGTCGCGACGCCAGCGCCGACAACAGCGCCGCCTTCCCCTGCATCCCCCGCGATAGCTGACCCAGCTTCCGCTCCGCCGGCAGCTCCAGCCGCTTGCGCAGCGCCTCCGCATACCCCGCGTCCCAGTTCGGGTGCACCCCGCGCCCAAAGCCCATCAAGTGCCCCACCGTCATCCACTCGGGCATATGCACCCGCTCGGGCACATACGACACCACCCGCTTCATCGCCACATCCTCCCGCAGCGGATCGAACCCCATCACGCGCATGGAGCCGATATCCGGCTGCAGCATCCCCATGAGCATCTGGATGGTGGTAGTCTTCCCGGCCCCATTGCGCCCCAGGTACCCATAGACGCTCCCCCCAGGCACCTGCAGGTTCACATGATCCACCGCAAGCACATTGCCAAACGCCCGCGTCAACCCGGTAGTCTCAATAGCCAACTCACTCATCATCGAACTCTCCCCTCGTAAGTAACCGCTAACGCTGCCTGTAGGAGCGGTCACCAGACCGCGATCATCTACGACCACCATTTGCCTCACCCCCCTAATCATCCCCTCCCACCCCCGCCTCCTCAGCCTCCCGCAAAATCTCCCCCGCAACCTCCCGCAACTCCCGCCACCCCATCCCCACACTCCGCCCCAGCGCCACCGCCCCGCGCAGCCGCGCCCGCACCAGATCGGCGCTCTGCCGCCCGGCCAGCGCCACGGCCTCCTCAGCCACAAACGTCCCGCTCCCCTGCCGCGACGCCAAAAGCCCCTCCGCCTGCAGATCGCGATACACCCGCGCGATTGTACTGGGGTTGATCCGAAGCTGCGCGGCCAACTCCCGCACCGTAGGAAGCTGATCCCCGACCACCAGCGCCCCGGTAGCAATAGCCAGCCGCATCTGCTCCTTAAGCTGCAGATGAAGCGGCGCACCAGAGTTGGGGTCGAGAG
>JBDKRC010000308.1:0-7203 GCA_039683575.1 Armatimonadia bacterium
CATCCTGCGTGGCTTCGCCTGCGGCGCCTTCAGCTCCAGCGACGAGGCTGGTGCCCCGCCCAATTTGGTCCGCAAAGCCAGCGAGAACGTGCAATTCAAGGCGAAGGTCATCAGCCCCTCGCGCTGGGTCGCCGAGATGCGCGTGCGCTTCGCGTCCCTGGGTCTGAACCCCCGCGCCGACCTCCGCCATCCCTTCAACCTCGCCGTCCGCAAGCAGGGCGACGAGCCGTGGGTAATGTGGCGAGGCACCGGCGGCTGCACCTGGCTGGTCCCCGAAGCCGGCCGCATTCACTTCGCCCCGTGAGGAGCAAGCATCAAAAAGGGGAGGAGTCTGCCGACCCCTCCCCATTCCTGAACAAGCGGCAGGTTAGCCGCCCGTCTTACTTCGCCTGCACGACCACAAAGGCCGGAATCGTCACCCTGTCTCCGACGCCATAGTCATAGATCACGAACCGCGCCAGACCGTCGCCATCCTTGTCCACGAGGCTGGCCTTCAGCACGTCCGCCTTGACCTTCCCCTCGGCCCCATCCGCCAGCGTACAGGCCGTCCCCTTCACGTCCGCGAGCCGGTAGGTCGCCGAGCCGTCCTCATTGGCCAAGACCTTTCCGGCGTAGTACCCATACTGCCACTTGATGAGATTGGCGCTGCTCGTGACCTGCCCGTCCGCTACCGCGTCCACAAACCCCTCACCGATTCGCGGGTCGAACTCGAAGCTCAACTCGCATCCGCCATTCACGATTTTGGCCTTCTGAATGGCATACGAAGCCGTGTTGCCCGCCTCATTGGTCACGAGCACATGCCGCCCCACGAGGCCCTGAGCGTTGCCTGATAGGGCCTTTGATGAGGCCTCACCCAGTTCGACCCGTACCGTCTTCTGTGCCCAGTCGCACGAAGCGATCTTGCCCTCATAGGCGCCCACCGGCAGCGTCACCTTGGCCCCGCCAGCGCCAGCCGCCTCCGTGCCCTGTACCAGACACGCCGTCTGCAGCTTTCCATCCCGCTCGCGCCACAGGGCAAACACGCCGTCGCTTGTCAGCCCTCCCGCCTGTACCCGCGCGGGCACGTCCTGGATGATGATCGTGTCCGCAAAGCCCTCACCAGTCACGCGCAATGCAAGCGGCGGGAATGCCCCGTCTTTTGCCTCGCCCGTCACCGGCAGTGGCTCAACCCTCTGCAGCTTCCTGATGCCCTGATAGGGCTCCAGCACGCTCAGATACTGCCGCACAAGCGGCCCCTGCCCCTTCTGACGCTGCAGCGCGAACGTCAGGTCATAGCTCGACCTGCCTCCGGGTGCCTGTCCCTTGGCCAGCGTCACCTCGGTCCCCAGCGGCGACAGGCTTGTCATCCGCAGGTGCACGTCTTTCTGGTCGCGAAGCAGGTAATCCAGGCTCCAGGGGCCCTGCGTCTCGCCGCGCGACGGCGTCCGCATCAACGCCAGCGAGGCGAGTTCCTTGTCGGGAAGATTGCTCAGGTCCCCGACCTTGCGGCCTGCCTCAAGCGCCGTGCCCTCGTACGGCTGCAGCGTCACGCCCTCAGCCGTCGCCTCGCCATCCGGGCCATGGAAGGTCCATGTCTGCTCCTCCCCGCCCGATACTCGCTCAAGGCTGATCGCGTAGCAGTCCTCATCTGAAATGTCCACCAGCGCAACCAGCCGCCGCCGCGTGTAGACTTTGTCCGCACGCTTGACGCTCGATTCCGCTTCCGCCACCTGCACCGGCTCCGCCGCCGCAAAAGTCCGCAGCTTGCCCCGGTTGAAGTCCCACGTGCTAATCCCCGCGATCTTCACTCCGTAATGCGTGCCCCAGTTCGTCTCCCAGTGCGTCGCGTAGCTCCACCCCTGCGGGTAGCCCAACTCGGGCAGCAGCTTGCGCTGCATTGCTTCCAAGCCGAAGGTCAGCATATCCGGATGCCGGTGCTGCAGGCACTGCTGGTACCGCACCCACAGTGCCCGCTGGTTGGGGCCACGTCCGCTGCGCAGTAGCGCATAGCCGTAGCCGTCGACGAAGTTGCTCGGCACCGCTACCTGCCAGCCCTGCTCCTTGCCAACCCGCTCCGCCTCCGCCCGCAGCGCTGGATCGCTGATCTTGGCGAGGCCGCTTCCGCCGGGCCCGTACAGTGCCTGCAGATACCGCGGGTCCTTCGTCGCTCGATATGCCTCCTCGAAGTCCTTCGCGTCCAGCGGCACTCCCTGCGCCTCTTTGGCCACCCCCGCCGGGGCGCAGCTCCCAGTGTCGCCGCAGCTTGGGGTCGTACGCCCGATCATGCTGTAGTCCAGACAGAAGTCGTACAGCCGCCGGTATCGTGGGTCATTCAGCAGCGACACGAACCTCGGCTCCTTGTATAGCTCCGGATGAAGCTCCCGCAGCCGCTCCAGCGTGTGGAACAAGCGAGCCATGTCCGAGATCTGGATGCTATTGTAACCCTCGGACTCGTACGCCCCGCCGTCCTGGTAGAAGTTGTTGGTCAGAGCAAACCGGATGCCGGTCCTATTCAGCAGCCCATCCACGACCTCCATCGTCTGCGGCGTCCCCAGAGCCAGCGCCATCGTCGCGAGCGTAGTTTCCTGCATCGGGTAGTTCCGCGCGATGGCGTTGTCCAGACACGCCTGCAGTGGCACCCGAATTACCCCGGCCTCTATGAACCGCCGAAAATCGTCGAAGGTCTTGATCTCGGGGTGATGGTTCGCCTGACAGAACTTCAGCAGTTCCTCATCGCCCTGCAGTTGATCGAAAACCAGGTCCCACGCCCGCGCCGCATCCTCCATCCGCGGCGTGTCCCAGTTTGGCTGGATATACATGAAGCTCCCGCCGAGTCCCGAGAGCTTTGGCGCCCCAACCGGCCCACGCAGGATCGCATCTCGCACCGCCATCTTCCGATGGCTCATGTTCACAGACATGTCCTGCATGCTCTCGGCATAGCGGAAGAGCGCAATCGCGCACTTGTGGGCATACACCTTGTCGCCAGTCGCTACCGCCGCCCGGGCGCTCTCAATGATGCCCGGCGTGAACATCCTCATGTACGACTGCCACTCGTGGTAGTACGCGATGAAGGGGAAGCGCCACGGCTTTCCGTTGTTGTCCAGAACCGGCTTCACCGGCTCGCAGCCAAACCCGTCGTCGGGGAAATCGCCAGAGTGCATGTCCCCCGCTGCGTAGTCATTGGAGGGGAACCAGTTGTTGCAGTTCGGACAGCCGACCTTCCAGGGGTGCTTGTCCGGGTCCATCAGCCAGGGGTAGAACCCGCTGCGGCCCTTGTACACCGCATCTCCGCATACCGGGCACCCTTTGCCCACGCCCTCGAAGCCGATATTGATCAGACACGTCCGGGGCACGCACGGCCCGGGGATGGTGTTGAAGATCGCCTGGTCCGGCATGTCATGCCACTTTGTGGCCGTGCCCCCGACCTTCGCCCCCTTCAGCGCCTGCATCTCCTGTTCGCCATGCAGCGTCCGGCGTGTCTTCAACTCGCCGAATTGCAGGTTCTCCAGCGGCCAAACCCGCGGCAACGGGGTCTTCCCCCACTTCCTCTCCCGCATCAGCTCCGCCCACGGCAGCACCTGCAGGTCAAACTTCGCCTCGCCGCCCGCTCCCGAAAACACCAGCGGCGCCGCTCCGTCCTTCAGCGCCCGGAAGTAGAACCGCTGAATACTGTCCTGATCCCACCGGTCATACAACTCCAACGTCGGCGGCACCTGAACCTTGATCTCACCGGCCCCTGCCGCCTGTTGCAGGCAGATTCGGAAGGTCTGCCCGGGGAAGATCAGCTCCGGCTGGTCCAGCACCTGGTATTGCGCCTGCGCGATACCCGTCAGCGCGCTTAGCATGAGAATGAGGCCACCAATTCGTGAAATCATGAAACCACCTGGATACTGGAGTGCGTACCTGTGACTATTTGCCAGGACCCACGATAGTCCCTTCCGGATCCCGAAGAATCGGCAGAGCGTTGGCCCACATGGTTGAGGAGGAACTGAACTAGCTTGAGGCGGCGATGGAGGAGTCCGCGGAGTCTGATGTACACGAGCAGCACGGTTCGGCCGCCGCGTCGAGCACCTGCTGTTCCGCTATGCGGCGCTGCATGCGAGGGATGACGATAAGCACGGCCAGGGAGATGAGCAGGAAGAATCCGCCGACGATGAAGAAGGGCTGGCGCATGCCAAAGTGGGCGGCCAGAGTGCTGCCAACGGCGGGGCCAGTGCCCCAGCCCAGACACCCTACACTTGCCACGATCCCAAAGGCTTTGCCGCAGGCATGGCGCGGTATCATGCTCCTGATCAGGGCATTGGCCGCGGGGATCGTGCCGGCGCCGGCGAACATGGTGCAGATGCGCCAGAACATCAGTTGGTGAGTGGTCTGCGCGAGCCCGTGGGGAATCAGCGTCAGACCGGTCAGCAGCGTGCAGAGCACGAGCACACGGCCATAGCCGAGCTTGTCGCCAAGCAGCCCGAGAAGCGTGGCCGATATGGCCGCCGCGATACCGCCAAGACAGAGGATGTTGCCGGTGATGCTGCTGGCATGACCGTGCAGGCCGCTGATGCGCTCGATGTACAGTGGCAAAATCGGGCCTATGAATGATCCGGAGAACTGGATCATGAAGAGCAGGCCGATCATGGTGGTGAACCCGGTTATCGCCAGTACCTGCCTGATCGTGGTGGCGCCGTTCTCGTCTTCCACCATCTCATTGGGATCGAAATTCTCGTGGACGCCGAATGCTGTAAGCAGCCCCCCAACCAGCAGGAAGCCAGCGGCGATTACGAAGGGGATACGGTATCCTACCTGCTCGGCGAGGTTGCCGCCGACCCACGGGCCCATGGAGTTGCCGATGAACATGGCAGTCTGCATGAGCCCCAGCGCAAAGCCGGCCCGGCGGGTGGGGACGATGCTGCTGACCAGGGCAATGGAGGCTGATACGGTGCCGGTGAGGGCGCCCTGGAGGATGCGAAGCGCCATCAACTGGTGGACGTTCTGCACAAGTCCCATCAGGGCCAGAACGATCACACCGCCGAACATCGAGCGCATGACCATGAGCTTGCGGCCATGGCGGTCGCCCAGCACACCCCAGATTGGCGCGACAATGGCCATGGTCAGACCGGCACTGGTGGACAAACCCCACCCGCACCAGAGCAGAACGGCCTTTTCGTCAGTGACACCAAGCTCACGGACGTAGAAGGGGAGAAAGGGGATAACTAAGGCAAAGCCCACGATCGAGCAGATCTGGGCCAGCCAGGAGGCAATGAGGGTAGACTTCCATCGAACCACGGCAGGGCAACCACGCTTATGACGACTGTGAATATAACCCGGCCAGTTTGACGCGGTTGCCAGGATTTGTCAACCCTAACGGGCACGCGTGGCAAGCCCCCGCAGTACCGTCTGTTCGGCACGTTCAAGCGTCTAGTAACATCCGTACTCTTGCACCGTGTCCACCATCGCGCGGAGATTGTCCCATTGCGCGTCGGCCGGGACCTCGTCAGCGGTGACCATGACGTACCCGCCACCCTCCATCGCATCATCCAGGCACCGCCGCGCTTCCTTCTTCGCGTCCTCCACCGTGCCGAAGGCCAGCACCAGGCAATCGAAGTTGCCGAAGATCGCCATTCTCTTGCCATACTTCTGCTTGGCCTCACGCAACGTCAGGTCGCCCTCATTGGGCTCGAAGGTGGAAACGAAGCTCACTCCCGCGTCCGCCAACATCGGCATGAGCTTTCCGATGCGCCCGAGCGTATAGAGGCCCATATACTTGCCGGGATGCTGCTTCACTATGTCCATGGCAATCTGCACATCCGGCAGGGCCCACTTCTCGAACATCGCGGGGCTGAGCCCGGAGCCCGTGGCCCAGCAGATGTCCAGCCAGGAGACCTCGGTGGGCGAAGCAATGAAGCCCTTCACGGTCTGCTTGAGTATCTCGTGGTGGATGCTGAAGAGTTCCCCCATCAGGTCCGGATAGTCGATGAGGTCCACCATCAGCCCCTCCATCCCCCGCACGCCGCCCAGGCCGGTGTACGCCCCGGTCATGCCGCAACTTGGCATGCCCTCCTCGCCCATGTACTCCACAGCCTCGGTCACCGTCTCATAGGAGGCAGGCTGCAGGCCCTCCAGCAGAAGCTGCGCGTACTCCAGATACGCTTCCCAGTCCTCGCGGTCCTTCACGGGGTACACGGTCGTCTTGTTCACCAGCGGGTCGTGCGGGATCATCCCGCTCACCTGCTGGCCTACAAGTCTCTTCTTCGGCGTGTTGATGACCCATTCCGAAGTCTTCCGCCCGTCAGGCGTCTCCTCGATGAGACGCATCTCGCTGCCAACGCCCTCAGGCAGCTTGCTTGAGCAGGAGATGCCAATCGGCCCGCGATGGTGGCATGAACCCAGCTTCTGGTGGACCTCGAACACGGCCTTCCAGTCATAGCGTCCGAGAAGCCTGTTCGCATAGCGCATGTGGATCAGCGGAGCGACGGGGACGACGTCAGGGGTACCGCCGCTTACAGCGGTAATGAAGGCCTGCTTCCTGGTCATGGCGGTCCTCCAGAGATATGACGAATGCAAGGCTCTGTCGAGACGGCGTTACTCAGCATGACAAGACAGATACGGCTACCTCAGCGCCAACCCAATCGGCTCCTCGCCAAACAGCGCCGGCGACATGGTCTTCAAATCCGCAGCCACGGCCGGGACAAACTCCATCTGGCCCAGAATGTCCCGCTCCAGGTCCACGCCAGCGGCGATCTCGGTCAGCGTTACGCCCTCAGGTCGCAATTCAAATACACACCGCTCGGTAACATACTTCACAGGCGTCCCGCGCCGCAGCGCTTCCTTGCCCGAGAACGTGACTTGCTGGACATGCTGTCGGGCCTTCTTCAGCTTTCCTTCCTGCACGATGTGCAGTCGCCCGCCGGCGATCTCAAGCTGCAGCCCCGAAGCCGTCAGGGTGCCGCAGAAGACGATTTCGCGGGCGTTCTGGCTGATCTCGATAAAGCCGCCGCACCCCGCCAGGACCTTCCCGAACTTGCTGACGTTCACGTTACCGGCGGCGTCGAACTCCGCCAGCCCCAGGAAGGTCAGATCCAGGCCACCGCCGCTGTAGAAGTCGAACTGGCTGTCGTGGCAGATGATCGCCAGCGGGTTGGCCGCGGCGCCAAAGGACAGCCCCCCAGCGGGAACGCCGCCGATGGTGCCCGATTCGACCGTCAGATGCATCCGGTCGAAGACCCCTTCCTC
>JBDKRC010000309.1:0-21334 GCA_039683575.1 Armatimonadia bacterium
CTGTGCCGGGCGGGGGCGGGCCTGGGGCGATGGGGGGGGACTTGCGAGGGGGAGATCGCCGAGGCGCCGCGGGGGACCGCCGGGTTTGGGTTCGACCCGGTTTTTCTGTATGAGGGCCGGACGTTTGCGGAGATGACCCCGCAAGAGAAGAATGCGGTGAGTCATCGGGGGAGGGCGTTACGCGAATTCGCGCGGGCCCTGCCTGGGATTCTCGACGAGGCTTTGTAATGAATATTCTGCATGTCATCACCCCGAGGCACTACTCGGGGACCGAACATACGATGGTGTATCTGTGCGAGGGGCTCAAGGCGCGCGGGCATAACGTGGTCGTGGCCTGCAAGCACAACGCGGAGATGATGGGCGAGCTTGAGAAGCGGGGGATCGAGGCCCATGCGCTGCCGATCTCCGGCAAGGCAAATGTGCTGGCGCCCCTGCGATTGGCGAGGTTTGCGCGGAGGATGCAAGCGGATGTCATTCATACGCATCTGTCCACCGGGTCGCTGTGGGGGAGTCTGGCGGGGAAGCTGGCGGGCATCCCGGTGGTCGCGAAGGTGGCGGCGCTGAACAGCAAGACCTGCTTCACGCTGGCCGACCATATCGTGACTTGCAGCGGGGGCGTGCGGGAGCACATGGCCAGGCAGGGCATGCCGCTCGAGCGGATGGAAGTGCTGTATAACGGGCTGCCGACGGCGCAGTTTGAGGGGCTACGCTCAGGGGCGGAGATGCGGGAGGAGTTGGGGCTGCCGGCGCAGGCCCCAGTGATCGGCGTGGTCGCGCACCTGTCTGAGAAGAAGGGGCAGATGGTCATCGTTGAGGCGCTGCCGACGCTTCTGAAGCAGTTCCCCGATCTGGTGTATGTGCTCGTGGGCAGGGACTACGGGATGCAGGAGAGGCTTCAGGCACGGGCGCGGGAGCTTGGCGTCGAGCGGGCCGTACGGATGCTCGGCTTCCGCATTGATGCGGTGCAGATCATGGCCGCGATGGATTTGGTGATGCTGCCGTCGATTGCCAAAGAGGGGCTGGGGATAGTGCTGATCGAGGCGGGTTTCATGGGCAAGCCCGTGATCGGCAGCGACGCCCCGGGCATCGATGAAGTGGTGGTGCATGGCGAGACAGGGCTGCTGGCACGTCCGGGTGATGCGGAGGAGTGGGGGAAGGCAATCGAGCGGATTCTCGCTGTGCCGGAGTTGGCGGCGCGATATGGAGAGGCGGGGCGGAAGCGGGCGTACGAGGTTTTCTCGCTGGAGACGATGGCGGAGCGGGCGGAACGGATATACCTAAGGCTGATCGAGAGCAAGCGCAAAGCGTGACGCTGCGAGAATCGTCGGCACGTCCTGATTGGATTGGAATGCAAGACCGCTACGTCGGCGACATTGGTGATTTCGGGAAGTACGGGCTGCTGCGGTTCATGGCGGGCTATGGGTTCCGCTTGGGCATTGTGTGGTATCTGAATCCGGACGAGGAAAGCAACTCCGACGGCTCCCTCACTGACTACTTTTCACCGGTGCGACACAGTCTCAGGGATTGTGACCCGCGGCTCTATGACGCGCTCGACACTCTGGTGAACGATCGAGACCGCACAGTTGCGGGTGTGCGAGAGCGGGAGATTCTTCCCGCCGGGACCAGCTTCTATGAATCCCCACTGAGCTTCGGCGGAATGCCGGTGGCCGGCGGGAAGGCGCGCCAAATGCGACTGGCTCGGCGCCAGCAATGGTTGGAGGCCGCTCTTGACGAGACGCGGGAGGCAGACCTGGTTTTTCTGGACCCGGACAATGGTCTAGGCGGGAAGTCTGCCAAACCACACGTCAACAAGGGACAGAAGTTCGCCTTCGTGAGCGAGGTAGGCGGATGGCTGGAGCGCGGACAGACTGTGATCGTCTATCATCACTCCGGACGGCAGCGTGGAGGTATGTCGGCGCTGGCAGCGGATTGGCTTGCCCGGCTGCATCAGGAGACGGCCGCCGCGAGAGGCTGGGCTCTAGGCTATCATCGCCAGACAGCACGCCTGTACTTCGTCCTCGCTCACGCGGACCACAGCCCGTTCCTAACGGCGGCTATGTCGCAACTCCTGACCGGCCCGTGGGGCACAAACGGTCATTTCAGCCTACAGTGCGAATTCTAGATCCAGTTCCGGCTCAACGGTCATGATTGACAGTTGCAGAAACATTGCGCGTTTACTGTAGATTGCGAGACTTCTCCGGGTCAAGACTAATAGCGGAGTTCTGTCTCCACAGGGAGGCTCTGTCTCCGCGCACCCGTCCAAACTGGAGCCGCAATATGAACTGGATACGCTACTCTGGTCGGATCATCCTGGCATTGGGCGTGATCGCGATTGGGGTGTGGGCCACCACCAATGAGTTGGTGGACAAGCCAGTCACGAAGTTCTGGCTCGGCCTGATGGTGTACCTCGTCGCGGCTGAATTGGCGTGGACCCTGGCTGATTACTACCTCACGGATTCGCAGTCTCGCCTTCCCCGGCGCGGGCTGCTGCGGTTGGCGAGCAGCGACCGCTTCATTCTCACCCTCAACAGTTGGCTCTATGACGGTGGCCGGTGCCGTTACGTGGACATCCTGACCAAGCAGGACGTGCTGCGCGACGCCCATCAGTCACTGCAGGCGGCGGTCCTGACAAGGGAGTCGCGCCCGCGCGTACACCTGCTGCCAGGGGCAGTAGGGACGGGGCGGAGCACGCTGCTGTTGCGGCTGGCGCGCATCCTCGCCGAGAACAGCCAAACCGTCTTCGTAGGGCTTCCGGGACCAGAGATTGCCGGTCTGGAGACCGTGATTGAGACGGCGCGGAACCGGCAGGTCTACCTGTTCATCGATGATCTGGACCTGCAGCCGCAGGCGGAGGAGTGGCTGTACGATATCTATCGCAGCCAGTTGCCGATTGTGGTGGTGGCGACGACGAGCGAGGAAACTCGGCCGCAGTATGGCGGGCACAAGCTCGCGGCCGTGCGCCCGGCGGGGCTGCTGGCGGAGGGGACGGCGCACCCATCGCCCGTCACGCCCAACGACCTCGCGGAACTGGCCCGGAAGTTGCAGTCACTCGGCCGGATGAAGCGTCAGGAGGTTGCTGTCGGGACGACGACGGACCTGCTGGAGGCGACGCGGTACATGCAGGGGTGGGATCCGAAGCAGGGACTGTGGCAGGACCTGGACAGAGGACCGAAACTGGCGCAAGAGCAAAAAGTGATGCTGGCGCTGTGCGGTGCGGCGGAGTTGGCGATACCCGAGAGCCTGTACGGAGCGATCTTTGGCGAGAAGGCAATCGGGCGTTGGGCGAAGGCAGACCTCGTGTCGCTGCAGCATTGCCATGCGCTGCCGCCGCATCACAAGGTGTGCCTTGATCTGCTGCGCGAACTGGACCCGGCGAGTGAGACGGTGCATGGGGCCCTGGACAAACTGACCAAGCTCGTGCTGCCAGTGACGCCGGTCTTCGCCGTGCGGCTGCTGTACGGGCTCGCGAAGGAAGACACGCTGCGAGAGGTTGCGCGGGCGCAGGTGCAGGCCCTGCAGGTGCAGGCAATGCAGGGGCAGGTGCGGGAGAGTTGGCCGCAGGCGGTACAGCGGGCGTGGAGGCGGGTGCTGGAGGAATTGGACCTGGTCACGGCGGACGTGACGCAGGACGAGAGCTATCCTCCTGAACTACTGATCGCCATGTCCAGGGCCTTCGACCGCAAGGACTATGAGGGCGCGCTGGCGGCGGCGCAGAAGCTTGCGAAGCATGAGTTGTATGAGAGCGCGGCGGGGTTCAATATAGCGCTGGCGCTGTGTCATCTGGGCCGGATGGAAGAGGCCGGGGCCGTGCTGGCGAAACTGAAGTCCGAGCCACCGGGGACGCACTACCTGCGCGGATTGATCGCCGAGAGCAGAGGCGACTGGCCCGCGGCACTGGATGAGTATGAGGAGTCACGGAAGGCGGATGAGGTGCAGTTGATGGCGACGCGCCAGCTCGCCTTCGCGTACCTCAAATCGGGCGCCCCGCGGGCAGCATTGCCGCTTTTTGAGGCAGCGTTGCTACACACTCCGAAGAGCGCGGACCTGTATGGCGGGCTGGCGGTGGCATACCTGCAGGCGGGAATGGCTCAGCGGGCGGCGGCGCAGAGCGCGCGAGCGATACAGGCGGGGGTGGAGCCGAGTGAGGCGCGCAAGGCGGTGGCCAGCGCGTGTGCGAAAGTGCGCGCCTACAGCCGGGTGGCAGCGGAACTTGAGGCATGTGTATCGTACGAAAGCGGGGACCTGGAGGCCTGGAGCGGGCTGGCGACGGCATGCCGGTGGCTGGGGCGATTCGAGCGCGAGGCGCAGTGCCTGGAGCAACTGCAGGAAGCGCAGCCGATGACGGATGACTTGCGGCTGCAGATGGCTCGCAACCAGCGTGATCTGGGCCATCCCGAGACCGCCTTGGAGCTATTGCAGCCGCTACTGACGGCGGACCAGCCGCCTCTGCCGGCACTGCTGCTTGCGGCGGAAGTGGTCGCGGGCAATAACGACCCGGTGCTGCAGGAGACGCTCGCGCAGCAGGCAGTGGCGCAAGGGGAGGCGAGTGGCTGGGCGCAGTACTGGCTGGCGGATAGCGAGACGCAGAGCGGCCGCACGGAGCAGGCGGGCGAGCACTATCGGGAGGCCGTGCGCAGGCTCAAGGCGCAGGTCAATGAGGGCGTAACGCCGGGGCGGGCGGCGAAGTGTTGGCAGGCGATCTACCTGTCCGCGGTCCAGCTCGGAGACGAGGATCTCGCCAGGGAGGCGGCGCGCAAGGCACGCCAGGAGGCTGCCATCTGCGAGGCGCTGGGGGCGGAGGTCGAGTCGGTCGTGCATCACCGCGCGGTGCCGACGGCTCTGTTCCTGGAGAGCCTGCCGAGCACGTTACCCGCAGGCCCTCCGAGCGAGCCAACCGAGGCGCAGCCCGCGCCGAACCAGCCAGAGGTTCGGAGCTTTCGCAAAGGGGGACCGTTTCGGGCGCGAGGGTGAGGGCACATAAAGCAGACCATAGCATGGCATCAGCCCGCAGGGAAGAAGGTCCCTGCGGGCGTCTTCTTTTCTGCCCGGTGCCGAGTACTGTTGCGGTCCAATAATCGCGTAATGGTACTTATTGACGGACCTCGGAGGGTAGTCATATACTGCCAGCATGGGGAGCAGTACCCGCTGGCTGTGATGCTTTGGCGGAGGTCCCGATGGCAGGCAGGCATGTGGTTCTGAGCTTACGCGAGCAATTGCCGGGCGGTCGGCCGAGGCCCGCGTTCGCGCTCGTGTTGCTGCTGGTGAACTTGCTGCCGTGGCCGGTGCTGTCTGGGGTGGCGTGGAGCGCAGACGACGTGACGATGATGCCGATCAACCCGGCGGCCGCAGCGGAAACAATCGTTGGCCGGTACCTGACGGAGGGCCCGAAACGATTCACCAAGCCAACGTCTCTGCGGGACTGCGATCTCGATGCCCGGCTCAAGGGACAGGTTGAGATTGAGGTGTGGCGGCGTCTGGAATGGCTGCCACACCGAGCGGAGCGCCGGGTGAAGGAATGGCTCGTGCAGTTGCAGCCAGATCCCGGGCAGGTAGTCAGTCTGCCGCAGCTCCTGAAGCTGCCTGGTGATGAGGGAGGGGGGCTTGAGGTGTCCGGGCTTGGAGACCTACCGGAGGAGTCGTTCACTGAGCAGACTATGTCCGGCAAAGCCGGAGGATCGGCTGGCTGGCCCAAGGCCGAGATCGGCCTGGAGTTAGGCCTCGGCCTTACCGTCCTGGAGTGGTCGCGCTACAGCGTCTGTCGCATCCCCCATGTCTCAAGGCAAATCACCTTCTGCAGCGGCGTGTCGCAACGAACCATGATGATCTGGCTGACCTTCGGGCCTACAGACAACGGCGCGGACCTGCACCGGTGGGCGACCGCGGTCCTGTGCCGCGGCCAGGAAATCGGGTTCGGTCCCGACCCCGTGCGCCATAGCGGCAAGTGGCGCTTTCGATGGGGGAAACATGCTCTGTCGAGAGAACTGGCGGAGCTGGAGAAGCGGAGGGAGCAGGCGTGGAGTTCTTCAGAGGAGCTTCACCCGAAGCTTATCGCTTTCGGCGCAGAGGGGTGAGAGGGCCTTAACGGCCGGCTTGCGCCGGCTTAGCCACTGCGGAAGGGGACAGTAAAGATGAGCAGGTCTGAGCTATTGAGGCTGTCCATGCTCGTGCTGTTGATGGTGCTGCTGGTGATGGGAGTGGCGGCGGCTGGGACACCGCCGGTGACGATCGATGATCCCGTCATTCCGCTGAACCCGGGGATGATCAACACCCGGGCTATGGATGAGTACTTCCGTCTGAATAGCGCCGCTGATGCGGACAAGAAGTCTCTGGAGGAACTCCTGGGGAATACGCCGGCTGACCCCATGTGGGTCAGGAAACTGTTAAGTATTCTCACCAACACAGACTTCGAGGCGCCTCCCATGTCCCCCGCTGAACTCACTCATGAGGAGTGCCGAGCGTATCTGCTCGACAAGGACGTCTCGATCAAGATCGGCTATGCTCCCGCAGGGCTGAATCTGGGGGCGGACAAGAAGAAGACGACCCTCATTCTTGAGTGGAGCCGGTACCGGCGCTACCAGGTGCCCTACAAGATAACAGTGCCGACCGGCGCAGACGGCTTTTGCCGGTTCCGATACGGAGTGGCGGCGCGTATGGTGATGCACACCACGAAGGAGGGAGTCGAGTTCGGCGTCACGGGCGGCTGTCTGGGATTGGGCGTGAAGGCCAGCGTCAAGGAAGTGAAGTGCGACTACCAGATCATTGGCTTCGGTTCCGCTGACGCCTCGCGCGCTCTGCCCGCGCTGGTGGATCTCAGTGATGCACAGGGCGTCCGACACGTGACAGAGGCATTCAGGACCATCAGAGAGTGCGCCTGGAAGTGCGTACAGCAGGGGGGCAACGACAAGGTGTTCTACCCGCAGGTCATTGCGGTGGAGTCCAAGCCGGCGGTGGCGCCATAGGAGGCTGCCAAAGCAGTCCGTGAACATGATCAGGATGCCGCGCCACTGGTGCGGCATCCTTGACTCTCGGGAACAAAACCCCTTGGCGACTCCGCTTCTAGCTATACCGATGGTGTGAGACCATCAGGTATTACTTCCCCGTGAGTCCCACTTGCTTTGTCGTCTGCAGGAGAATTGCCTTCACGAGACGAAGTGTGGTGGGAGGCTTTGCCATGGGGTTTGATGTGATCTATGGCTGTTAACCCTGTTCCGGGTATCAGTAACCCGCGGCTGAGGCGGCTGCATGCAGATTTGGCCGCTGTCATCGAGCTTACGAGGGCATCCGATCTGATCGCGGCGTCCTATGCTGGCAACCCGCCCGACCGCTATCGGATCCTTTATCGCTGCCGGGGGTTGTATCTGCCCGAGGGTACGTCGGAGCCGGAGTTGCTAGACCACCACGAGGCTGATTACTACCTGCACCGGGATTACCCGCGGCGTCCGCCGCAGATTCTCTGGCGGACCCGGATCTTCCATCCGAACATCATCAGCGCCGAGAACGGTGGCGGCGTATGCATCGGCTCGTGGACGCCCTCCGAGTCGCTGGCGGACCTGGTGCTGCGCGTTGGTGAGATGATACAGTACCGGCTGTACAACCCCGAGGATCTACTCAACCGGCAGGCTGCCGCGTGGGCTGAGGCTCACGCAGACGAGCTGCCGGTAGATGACCGCCCGCTGGCGGTTTACGGACTTTGAGAGCCGCTGCCGCGCCACTTCGCTGTTGGAGAGTACCCTAATGAAGAATTACTGGCGGTTGGCAATCTGTGCGTGCGTGCTGCTCACGGCAGCCCTGGCCCAGGCCCAGGAGGGCGGCCTCAAGGAAGCGGTGGACAAGATCGGCGACGCCGTGGTGACGGTGGTGGCTGGCAATCGCGCCGGGGCAGGGCTCATCGTCAACTCCGACGGCTATGTGCTGACCAACAAGCATGTGCTTGATAAGGCGCAGGCGGCAGACGTTATCTTGCGCAACGAGGAGAAGGTCAGCGCCAAGGTCGTCAGATTCGCCACAGAGCGCGACCTGTGCCTGCTGAAGGTCGAGCGACAGCATCTGCCGGCGGTGCAGTTCGCGAGCTCTAAGGGGTTGAGGCAGGGGGAGGACGTGGCAGCCATCGGCGCGCCGCTCGGACTGCCGAACACGGTGACCAAGGGCGTCATCTCGGCGACGGACCGCGATATCTCCGGGCAGAAGTTCCTGCAGATTGACGCGGCACTCAATAAGGGCAACTCCGGCGGGCCAGTCATCAACGAGAAGGGGCAGGTCATTGGGATCGCGACGAAGGTGGCGAAAGAGGCGGAGAACATGGGCTTCGCGATCCCGAGTGATGATGTAACTGCCTTTCTTAGTGAGGCTAACGTAACATTCGCGACGGCCCTGACCGCGGAGGCCCCGGAGGAAGCAAAGCCGACTGCCGAGGCTGAAGCGCCGGCAGCTGAGGCTGCTCCCGCAGTGCCTGAGGCGCCGGCGGCACCGGCAATAGGGTTGCAGAATCCATGGATGCTGCTCGCGGCGGCTGCGCTTGTATCGTTCCTGGTCTCTTTGATTACTGCCTTGCTTGTGTCCCGCAGCGCCGCAAGAGAGGCTGTCGTGCCTGCTGCGCCAGCGGGGTATCCTGCGCCCGCGCCGACGCTTGGATATCAGCAGCCGCCAGCCCCTCCGTTGGCGGCACCCATGCCTCCGCCGCCAGCGGCTCCCCCGCCTACTGACGATTTGAGCGACATCGACATCGAGTTGCGATAGGCACATTAGCGCAAGTTATAGTCACAAACATAGACAGACATATACCGAAAACTCCAGCGAATAGAGCGGAGGTGCCTTATGGGCAAAGTTAACGTGGTCATCATGGACACAACCGGCAGTAAAGAGCAGAAGGCGTCGCTGCCGGACGATGCACCCGTGCGCCGGATCATCGCCAAGCTCGTACAGATGATGACCCTCCCCACCACGGGCCCGGACGGTCAGCCGCTCAGCTACAAGTTCCACCACAAGGCCTCCGGCAAGCAGCTCACCGATGAGCAGACGCTGGGCGAGGCCGAAGTCAAGGATGGCGACGTGCTGCGCCTGCAGCCGGAGATCACCGCCGGTTAGCAGCGCTGCTGGGTCTCAACCATCTTCTCAGGAGGCCCCATGCCATCCGATACCCCGCTTGATGAAATGGATGTAGTCCTCGAGGAGGACCGCTATGATCGCCTGCGCCTGATCCCCTGGTGGGACCAGGAGCGGCTGCGTGCGGCGCGGGTGATGGTTGTGGGCGCCGGCGCGCTGGGCAACGAGATCATCAAGAACCTCACGCTCTTGGGCGTCGGCCGGATCTTCATCGCTGACCTTGACCGCATAGAGGACACTAATCTCACCCGGGCCATCCTCTTTCGCCATGGCGACGTCGGCCGCTGTAAGGCGGAAGTGGCCGCGGAACGCGTACCCGAGATCAACCCGGACGTGATCGCCCAGGCCTTCGTCGGGGACATCAACTACGATCTCGGGCTCGGCGTCTTCCGCGACATGGACCTGGTTTTCGGCGCGCTGGACAACCGCGAGGCGCGAGTAACGATCAATGCCAACTGCTGGAAGCTCGGCAAGACGTGGATAGATGGGGCGATAGAGCTGATGCAGGGCGTAGCGCGGGTGTTCGCGCCAGCCGAGGACGCGCCGTGCTACGAGTGCACGATGTCGGAACTCGACTACAAGCTGCTTAGCCAGCGGCGATCCTGCGCCTTGCTTTCGCGGACGGATGTGTTACAGGGCAAGGTGCCCACGACGCCGACGATTGCCTCGATCATCGGCGGGATCCAGGTGCAGGAGGGGATCAAGGTCCTGCATAGCGACCGGGAGCTGCCCAATCTTGCCGGGCGGGGCTTCTTCTTCAATGGGCTCAACCATGATTCGTACGTTGTGCAGTACCAGCGGCGTTCTGACTGCCCTGCGCACGAACAGATGTTCGAGATAGTCGAGTTGGATGCTTCGAGTGCCGACTTGACCGGCCGCAAGATGCTCGAGATTGTGCAGGCGGAGGTGGGGCCGAAGGCCGTAGTGGAGTTTGAGCGGGAGCTCTGCACCTACCTGAGCTGTTCGCGTTGTCAAACGAAGCACGAGCACTTCCGCTCCCTGGGCAGAGTCACCGTTGACGATGCGGTGTGCCCAACCTGCCACGAGCTATGCGAGCCGGAGCTGACTCACAGCCTGAGCGGCGCCGAATCGTATCTGGACATGACCTTGGAGCAAATGGGCATTCCGGCGTATGACGTCGTTACGGGCCGGCAGGGGCTGACGATGAAGCACTTCCTGCTCAGCGGCGATCGATCGCGAGCGCTGGGTGCGCTGGCGTAACAGGTGACTTTTCATGGACCAACCGTCAGACGACCTGGAGCTCGAAATAGCGCCGACTGAGGCCCCCGCGAGTACGGCGGCCAGCCCGGCGGTTCTGGTCTCATCGCAGGCCTTCGACGAGATGACGCAGCATGCGCTCGAGGAGGCGGAGCACGAGATCGGCGGCATCATGGTCGGCTCCGTCGTAGAGGGCACCGGGACCGTCGTCATCATCGAGGACGTGATCCGCGGCACACATATGACCCATAGCCGCGGTAGCGTGACCTTCACCCACGAATCCTGGACCGAAATCAACCGCGTCAAGGACGAGCGCTTCGCGGACAAGCGTGTAGTGGGCTGGTATCACAGCCACCCCGGCTTTGGGATCTTCCTCTCCAACCACGACCTGTTCATCCACGAGAACTTCTTCAATCTGCCGTGGCAGGTGGCCTTTGTGACCGATCCCAGGGCCAGTACCTGTGGTTGTTTCGTGTGGCAGGACAAGACAATCGTTCAGGACCTTGATTTCGGTGTACTGACCTCGCCACAGGAGCATCTCAGCGGCCGTAGCAAGCCCACAGCGCCGGCACCTGCACCAACCGCATCGGCTCCGCAGGCGACCCAGCAGCCGGTTTTCAACATGCCCGCGCCGACCCCGGTGCTGCGCCGAGACCCTGGGCTCTCGTGGGCTCTCGGGATTCTGGCGATGCTTGTGGCCCTGGCTGTCGGTCTCAGCCTCGGGAACTTCGACGCCGGACGTCGAGCCTCCGCCAGCATCCAGGCCCTGAACGTCAAGCTGGACACCATCGTCAGTGACATGCAGGAGCTGCGCAGTGCCGTGTCAGAGCGTCAACCAGCGGCGCAGGCTGAGTCGCGCGAGCCAGCTTCGGAGCCGAAAGCGCCCCCTCCAGCACCCACACCAGCCGCAGTTCCTCCAGAAAAGGGAGATTCCGGTGCCGGATCAGCCCCACCAAGCCCCTGAAGAAGATGAAATTGAGATAGAAGCGTTGTCGGTCGAGGCCGCACTGCCGTCGTGGGAGCCGGAGGGACCGCCTGGCGCGGTAACCGTGCGCTGTGGCGGCGCTCTGCAACCTCCCCTGGCGTGCTATGCCCTCGGTGTTCTTGAGGATGTTCAGGGCCACGGGGTTGCCGAGCCTGGCCGGGAGGTCGGAGGCATCCTCCTTGGACAGTTCGTACAGACGTCCCAGGGGCCGCTGACGCGGGTAGATGACATGATCATCGCCGACAGCGACCAGGCGAGCCGCACGCACGTCACCTTCACCCACGCGTGCTGGCAGCAGATCCATCGCGAACTGGAGCGGCGAGACGACGGGGCGCAGATTGTTGGCTGGTACCACACTCATCCGGGATTTGGGCCGTTTCTCTCCGCCCAGGACCTTTTCATCCAAGAGAACTTCTTTGCCCATCCGCTGCACGTCGCCCTGGTCTTTGATCCGGTTCAGAGCAGCTTTGCCAGCTTCGGCTGGTGGGATGGCCAAATAGTTCGGGCCGCGGGCTGCTATGTGTGGGCCTCAGGGCCTGAGGTTGCCGACCTTTCGGCCTTTCTGCAGACGGTAAAGTACTCCGCGAAGTCACCAAATGCCACCAGATAATGACGATTACCTTGATGTCGAACTGGACGACGAGCCCGAGGGCGCGCCGGAGAACGTCCTGGATGTCAGCCTGGACGACGCTGCCCCCCCCAAACCCCCGCGCAAACTCCCCTCGACGCCCCCCAAGCCCGAGGCAAAGCCCGCAGAACCAGAATTGCCGATGATCTCAGGCGGGATCTGCGAGCGCTGCGGCTACGCGCTGCGCCCCCTGGAGGACCATTGCCCACGTTGCGGGCGGATAGGGGCAGAAGCGCCTCCGCCCGCCGAGGCTCCGGATCGACTGCCTGCACCGGCAGAGCTACCAGAGGTTGCGCCCGCCGCGCGGCGTTCCGGATGCTCTGCCTGGGCCGTGGCTGGCAGTTTGACGCTGGTACTTGCCATCGCGGGGCTGCTGGCGTGGCTGTGGCTCCAACCGCGGTTCCGGGCGCAGCGCGAATACCGCGCGGGATTGCACGCTCAGCTTGCCGGAGACTTCAAGGGCGCGCGCTTCCACTATATGAAGGCGCTGGAGTTGAACCCTAACATGGGGCTGGCGGCGCTCATGATGGGCACAACGTACCTACGAATCGGCGACCCGGCCATGGTGAGCTCGATTGACCAGTTGGTCAAGCAGGCGATGTGGGGTCAGACGGGCGATCTCGACCGCGCGGACCAATGGTTCCGGAAGGCAATCGCGATTGGGTCGCAGCTTCCGGCCTCGACCGAACTTGCAGACCCCAAGATCAACACCCCTCCGCGACTAAGGGCGTTCGCACGGGCCTTCATGGCGCTCACAGCGCTGGTGCGGGCCTCTGCGGCCCTGCAGGCGGATCAGCTCGAGGATGGGATGAAGTGGCTGGGCGTGGCCCAACAGGAGGGTCAGGCCGCGCTGACCGATGATCCGGGGAATGAGCAGGCGCAGAAGATCCTGGGCTCAATACCGCCGAATCCGCCCACAACGGCACCATCTCAGTGATTAGCCTTGCAAGCGCGAGCGGGAAGGATTATTATGACTTGACGCAACGACCACCCCATAGAGGATAATGTTTCACGTGAAACATTTTTCCAGTTCCGACACCCCATTGACCTCTCAACTCGCCTCCACCATCACCAGTCTTCAACTGTCCTCCGACGAGTTCGATATTCGCAGGCTTGCCGACCTTCTGGCCTGGCTACACCCCGCAGCGGCCCGCCTGGGCTTGACCAACTACCGGGACATCCAGACCTATATCGCCCAGCTAGTTGTACCGGCTCTGTACCTGCTCTCCCCCACTCTGGCGCCGTATCGCCTGTCGCCGATGCTTGATTTTGGGGCTGGTTCAGGGGCTGTCGGCCTGTCTCTGGCGTGTTTGCTCCCCGAAGCCGAGGTAGTGCTTGCAGATCGACGCAGCCGTGTGGTACAATTCCTCGACCTCGCTGTTAGCCGGGGCGGCCTGCGCAACTGCCGCAGCCTGCTGGCTGACCTCTCAGCCCCGTCTCCGGAGCAGCAAGGCTCTTGTGGCACGGTTTTGATAAGGGCGTACGGACCCACAACAGAGGCCCTGAGGCAGGCTGTCCTCTGGACGCGGCCTGAGGGTACCATCGCCCTGTGGCATCAGCCGCCTGCCCCTGACCCTCCCGATCATCTCACGCGAGCAGATACCTTGCAGACTTCCGTGCCTGCGCTCGCGCTCACAATATACCGCCGAGATACCTGAATTAGCCATTTCGGCGCTGGAGGGCATGTATGGTAGACACCTATGCCATCATCAACCAAAAGGGTGGCGTGGGAAAGACCACAACGGCGGTCAACCTGGCCGCCTGGGCGGCCCACGATGGCAAAAGAGTGCTTCTGATCGACGCTGACCCGCAGGGCAATGCCACAAGTGGCCTGGGCATTAACCGCGCGGGCCTAACGCGCTGTCTGTACGACGTGCTGACCTCGGACATGACGGGTGGACCGCCCGTGCCGCTTCAGGAGGCCATTGTGGCTTCCTGCCAGCCAGGGCTTGATGTGTTGCCGGCCACCATCAATCTGGCGGCCGCGGACATCACCCTTGCCAGCGCCATTGCGCGCGATACCCGCCTTAAGCACGCTCTGGGGCCCGCACAGGGGCTTTATGACCTGATCATCATCGACACAGCGCCTTCGCTCGGCGTGTTGACGGTCAATGCCCTCGCGGCGGCGCACAAGTGCGTCATCCCCATCCAGTGTGAGTACTACGCGCTGGAAGGTCTCTCCCAGCTCATGCGGATCATCAATCTGGTGCAGAGCCAGATCAACCCGGCCCTCCTGATCGCCGGGATGGTCCTCACGATGTACGATTCCCGCACAAACCTGTCGAACGAAGTCGCCACGGATGTCCGTGAGACCTTCCACGGACGCGTCTTCGAGACGACGATACCGCGCAACATCAGGCTCGCCGAGGCACCGGGGCATGGCCTGCCGGCGCTTCTCTATGATCCGCACAGCGTCGGTGCCAAACGCTACTGGATGCTGTACAAGGAGGTCTTCGACAATGCGTAAGAGAGGCTTAGGCCGAGGGCTATCGGACCTGCTTTCGGGCGAGGTGCTGTCGCAGAGCCGCGCAGTGATCGAAGTGCCACTAGACGAGATAGAGCCCAATCCGCACCAACCGCGGCAGATTATGGACGATAGCGCCCTTGAGGAGCTCACAGTGTCCATCGAGGCCCACGGCGTGCTGCAGCCGATCATGGTTCGCGCGGCTGGTAGCGGCTATCAGATCGTTGCGGGGGAACGGCGCTGGCGAGCCGCGAGGCGGGCTGGTCTGCGGACGGTGCCTTGTCTGGTGCAGAATGCCGACGACGCCCAGTCCCTGGAGCTGGCGATGATCGAGAACCTGCAGCGCGATGACTTGGATGCCATTGAGGCAGCCCGTGGCTACCGCACGATGGTGCACGATTTCCGCCTCACGCAGGAGGAGGTATCCCGCAAGATCGGCAAGAGCCGTTCAGCGGTGGCAAACTCCCTGCGGCTCCTTGAGCTCCCCAGCGATGTTCAGGACCATATTCAGGCCGGGCGCATCTCAGAGGGGCACGGCCGGGCGCTGCTGCCGCTCGTGAGCCAGGTGGACACCTTCACGACGATATTCGAGGCGGTGCTGGAGAATGGACTGAACGTGCGCGAGACCGAGCGCCTGGTTCGCGTAACGCTCAATCCTGAGCTGGCAGAGGCACCGACAGAGGCCGCTGAGAAGCCAGAACCGGCCAAATCACCGTCGCAGGCGCATGATGTAGCCCGTGATCCCCATGTCGCGGCGGCCGAGCAGGCGTTGCAGACGGCCCTGGCGGCCAAAGTGGTAATCCGGCCCGGAGCAAAACGGGGAGGCGTGATCCACATCCGTTACTATGATGGAAACGACCTGGAGCGACTGCTGAATGTCCTGGGTCAGGCGGACGAGGGGTAGGGCAGGGGACAGGAGCGCAACTAACGACTAAGGGCGGAGCCAAGGGCTCCGCCCTTTTTGTTTGCCGCGCCGAGGGGCGAGGGCTCTACGACAGAGAAGGTAGCAGTTGCGAGCGCAGTGGTGTCACCAGCCATACTGACGGTAACGCTGTATTGCCCGGGGGGCAGCGGGGAAGCTGGAGGGGCTTGCAGCCACGCAGAGGCTGTCCCGGCGGTTGAGGGGAGCACTATCTCTTCCGTGGCCGCCTTGATCGGTTCGGTGCCGCCGTACCACTTCACAACGATAGCGCTGCCAGGCTCGGCCTGTGCGAACTTGAAGGCCGCGAAGATGCGCTCACGCCCGTCAAAGCTCTTCTGCGGGCGTTGCGGCAGGTGCTGTGCCGAAACGGCGGTCGCAAGCGCGAGGTCGGACACCTTCACCTGTGCGTCGGCCGGCGCGGCTTGACTGGCGATCTGCTCCGCACCCCATGCAGCCACGAAGCTTGCGGCGAGATTGGATGGTCCCAGCTTCAGTTCGACCTCGTACACCCCCGGCACAAGCTTCCCCCCAGGTGGGCGCAGCAGAATCTTACCGGAGCTGCCGCCAGGGTCCGCGCGTACGTCACCAGCGGGTGGCGGGGTCAGGGGCTTGCCGTCCCGGGTCCATCTGACCTGTGGTTGATCAGCGCTTCGGCGCCCGGGCGCCTCGTAGAAAGCATAAACCGCCGAAAGCCCGGCAGGCAGGAGATCGGGATTTGCAGTGGGCTTGACGTCATTGCTGCTAAAGAGTATCCCCGCCTCATCCTGCGGCGGGAGCGCCATACGTAGCAACTGCCCTGCCAGGGGCACATTAGGGGCCGTGTCGCCTGGTGGCCGGTTCGAATACTGCAAGCCCAGGAGCACTCCGGCGACGACGCCGACCAGCGCGAAGATTAGGAGGGGGAAACGCGGGAGCGAGGGGAGGCGCGCAGGCGCTGCCACCGGCGCGAATTCGTCTGTGCCGGGATCGGGTAAGTCGGGCCGCTGAGGCGCTTGCGTCATCTTTGTCTAATCGGCTTCCATTTCGAGGTAGGCTGGATAGCTGGTAACCTCATCGTCCACTCGGACAGTGAGAGAGTATCGGCCGGGTAGCCCGACTTGGCTGGGAGTGAAGACGCCCTCTGAGGTGACCTCTGAGCCAGGTGCCAGTGCCACAGTGCCGTTTGTTGATAGGTTACCCAAACTATGTTTCAGCATCGCAACATCGCCCTGCGGGCCGCGCAACGCGATTATGGCTTCGGTACCTTTCAGACTCCAACGTCCGGGCCCCGGGTTCCATAGGCTGATAGTCCACGATACCGTCTCTCCCCGTCCATAGCGCTGCCTATCGGGGACGATGCGGCAGGCAATGCCTGCGGCGCCCTCGGGCTGGCTGGTGCTCGTATAGGCGAGGTAGGGGAGAGCATTGGCGGCGAGCCGGACTGTCGCCTGCACGACAACCCGCCGCCCCAGGCGCGCGTAGGGCGTAAAGCGTTGCGATCCGCCACCCAGAGGCGACAGCGAGGCACTCGCCGGAGCGGGAGGGGCGGGGGCTGGAGAGCAGTAGATGGCTCCGTCGTCATTGTGCAGGACCCAGTCGCCGCTACCGACGGGCGGCCCGAGGGCGGTGGCGAAATGGAAGCGATCAGGTCCCCAGCCGACATACTCTCCCGTCACAATAACCTCACGCCCAACCCATGCGGGCGGGTCGGCCAAAATGGGAGCCAGACCGGCGTCAGACGCGGTGCCAGGGGCGGTCTGCAGCTCCACGCGCCGTTGCGTGTGATCCCAACTGACCCTGAAGCCAAGCTGCCGCAGGGCGGGAAGTGATAGGTAGACCGTTCCATTCACGCGGCGGCCGCAGAGGGGCGGGTGAGGAGTCGAGAGGTCAAGGAGGGCGCCGGTGGTCGGAATTGCAAGGGATCGGTCCGGCAGGGCGAGGAGCATCCGCCGCTGCGCTGGCTCCCAGCGCACCGTGTAGCCTGCTCGCTGCAGGATTGCGCGCGCAGGAGCCCACGTGCGGCCCTGCTCAACGAAGGCGGGAGCAGGCAGCAGGATTTGGACGCCGCCCAGAAAGACGGCGACGGCGAAAGCGCCGATGGGAAGCATCTGGCACCTCGGGCGCATCCGGGAGCCGGGAGTGCCGGCGATCAGACGGGCGGGTTGATTTCAGCGCGGCCGCCCATGTAGGGCCGCAGTGCCTCGGGCACGACTACCACGCCGTTCTCCTGCTGGTAGTTCTCCAGGATCGCGGCGAGGCTGCGGCCGATGGCGAGACCGGAGCCGTTCATCGTGTGGACGTAGACCGGCCTGGCCTCGGGCTCGGGGCGGTAGCGGGTCTCGCAGCGGCGGGCCTGGAAGTCGCCATATTGGCTGCACGACGAGATCTCGACCCAGCGGCCCATGCCGGGCATCCAGACCTCGAGATCGAACGTCTCGGCCGAGCCAAAGCCCATGTCGCCCGTGCACAGGGCGAGGCGCCGGTAGGCGAGACCCAGACGCTCGAGGATCGTCTCGGCATTGCGAGTCAGCTTCTCAAGCTCATCGGCCGCGGTCTCTGGCGTGACGTACTTCATCAGCTCGACCTTGTTGAACTGGTGCAGGCGGATGAGGCCACGCGACTCGCGACCGGCGGCGCCGGCTTCGCTGCGGAAGCAGGGCGTGTAGGCAGTATAGTACTTGGGCAGATCCGCGGCTTCGAGGATCTCACCCTGGTGGATATTGGTCAGCGGCACCTCGGCGGTCGGGACGAGGTAATAGCCAACCGTGGTCTTGAACAGGTCCTCTTCGAACTTGGGCAGCGAGCCGGTCCCGATCAGGGCCTGGGCGTTAGCCAGGAAGGGCGGCAGCACCTCGAGGTACCCATGCTCGCGGGTGTGCGTATCGAGCATGAAGTTCATCAGAGCGCGCTCTAGCTGGGCACCAGCCCCAAAGTCGCAGGCGAAGCGGGCACCGGCCAGCTTGGCCGCAGTGCCGAAGTTGAGGATCCCGAGCCGCTCGCCGACCTCCCAGTGACCTTTCGGCTCGAAGTCAAAGCTGGGCTTCGTTCCGTGCTCGGCCACGACCACATTGTCGTCTTCGCCGCCGCCGACGGGGACGTGGGGGAGAGGGATGTTTGGAATCTCTAACATTCTTTGTTCGAACAAGCTGTCAACTTGCGCAAACTCTTCCTCCATGGCCGCGATCTGATCCTTCAGCTCGCTCACGCGCGCTTTCAGAGCCTCGGCATCACCGCCGGAGCGGATGATCTCGCCGATCTCCTTGGAGAGGCGATTACGCTCGGCCTTGAGTTGCTCGACCTCAAGCAGTTCGCGCCGGCGCTCTTCGAGGCGCACTAGTTCGTCCACGTCGAAGTCGGAGCCGCGGTTGCGGATGCCTTGGCGCAGGACGTCAGGTTCTTCACGGATTAGTCTGCGGTCAATCATGGACGACAGCCTCCATAGCCTTCACGAGCCATAGTCACAGCTACTTCTGCAGGGCATACCAGAGCCAACCAGCATAGAGCGGGCCACCCAGGAGCAGCACGTACGGCGACAGGCGATGCCTCGTTCGCATCGCCAGGAACACGACGGTCACCGACAGCAGGGCCGCGGCCGCAGAGGCGAGGGCGCGAGGCTCCAGGTGCCACGGGGTGAGCAGCACGCCCACCGTGACCGGAATGCAGCTCTGGAAAACCATGGCCCCGGTGATGTTGCCCATGGCCAGGGTGTCCTTGCCACGCCCGACCCACAGAACGCTGTTGAACTTCTCGGGAAGTTCGGTCGCGATCGGGATGATGGTCAACGAAAGCAGCAGGGCGACTGTGGCGGCATCCCAGCCGAGCAGGCGGGTGGCCAGAATGCTCGACAGGGTCTCGATATTGCGCACGAAGAGCTCGGCCCCGAAAAAGATCGCGGACAGAGCAACCACAACCTGCAGGAGCACGAACCGCAGGCGAGGCACGTCCAGGCGGCGGCAGAGATAGAGCGGGTTCATGTCGGCTTCGCTCGTGTCACACTCGCGCTGGAAGTGACGCCGCACGTACACCACATACGCCCCCAGCAAGAGCGCCGCGCCAACCAGGCGCATCCAATATGCCGGCACAAAGGACAGGCCGATGGCGAAAATGTAGACTCCGAGGAAGTACCCCATGTCCTGCCCCAGAGTATGCGGATCAATGCTCAATTCCAGACCGCGGCGGCCGCGCTTGTGGTACACGATGGCAGCCAGGCCGGTTATCAGGAAGGCCAGCGTGCCGAGCATGAAGGGCGCGCCCAGAATTGCGCCGATGCCGATGGCATTGGAATGCTCGCCCTTGACGACCAGCAGAGCCACGATAGGCACCAGGGTCTCGGGCAGGGCAGTACCAACAGCCGCGAGGACGCTGCCCACGGCGCCGCAGGAGAGGTTCAGCTTGCAGCCGACCCATTCAATCCCGTTGGTAAAGAGCTCGCAGCCCGCGAGAATTACACCAAGAGCGATCAGGGCCACGAATGACGGCCCGGCCAATTCAGACATCGAGACGATACTCCTTCAACCCGGTCAGCCCTTGACGACCGCGAGCGGCCGTAGACGGGCGACCTTGAGCGACAGTCCGGCCTGGTGGCAGACCTCGACGACGCGATCAACATCCTTGTAAGCGTCCGGCGCCTCTTCGGCCAGCGTGTCGCGCCCCGAGGCACGGACGACGATGCCCTGCGCCTCAAGTTGGCGCCGGACTTCGCCGCTGGGGTGCTTCCTGATCGCCGCATGGCGGCTGAGCACGCGGCCCGCCCCGTGGCAGGTCGAGCCCCAGGAGGCCTCGAGCGCCGTCGGCGCGCCTACCAGCAGGTACGAGGCCGAGCCCATATCGCCCGGCACGAGCACCGGCTGACCGAGCGGGCGGTAATCCGCAGGCAGCTCCGGCCGGCCGGCCGGGAAGGATCGCGTCGCGCCCTTGCGGTGAACGCACAGGCGCTTGCTGACCCCACCGACGCGGTGCTCTTCGAGCTTGGCGACGTTATGGGCTACATCCCACACCAGGTCGAGGCCCAGAGCTTGCCAGCCCCGGCCCATGACCTGCTCAAAGGCCTCGCGGACAAAATGCATAATCGCCTGGCGGTTGGCCCACGCGTAGTTCGCGGCGGCGGCCATGCCGGCGAGATAGTGCTGCGCTTCGGGAGAGGTCACCGGGGCGCAGGCCAGTTGCTTGTCGGGAAGATTGATGCCGTACTTGCGCGCGGCCAGCACCATCACATCGAGCGCGTCCTCGCAGACCTGGTGGCCCAGACCGCGAGACCCGCAGTGGATCATCACGCAGACCTGGCCGACTTCGTCAAGGCCGAAGCCCGCCGCGGTCTTCTCGTCATAGATCGCATCCACCGCCTGGATCTCCAGGAAGTGGTTGCCTCCGCCCAGTGTGGCCAGTTGCGGCGCCCCGCGCTCATACGCCCGCTTGCTCAGTGCCGCGGGGTCCGCGCTGGCGATACGGCCGCGATCCTCAGTGTGCTCGAGGTCAGCGGCGACGCCGTAGCCTTGTGCCACTACCCATGAGGGTCCGGTGGTCAGGACCTCTTCGAGTTGCTTGCTCGAAAGGCGTAGCTCGCCCTTCTCGCCGGCGCCGGCGGGAATGCGGGCATTGATGGCAGAGGCCAGCTTGTCGAGGCGCAGCTTCAGGTCTTCGACCCGCAAGTCGCTGCGCAGCAGACGCACGCCGCAGTTGATGTCATAGCCCACGCCGCCAGGGGAGATGATGCCCGTGTCCACATCGAAGGCAGCGACCCCACCGATGGGAAAGCCATAGCCGTAGTGGCAATCCGGCATCGCCATCGAGGAGCCGACGATCCCCGGCAGGCAGGCCACGTCGGCCACCTGTCCGAGCGCGGGATCGGTGCGCAAATCTTCAAAGAGCGCGGCGTCGGCGAAAACGATTCCATCGGTGCGCATGCCGCGATTCTCGTCGCGCGGCAGCCGCCACCGGTAAGCGTCAAGTTGCTCGATGGGTCCGGTATATGGTCCCGGCATCTATATCAACCCCTTGTCGCATCCCCGGTCGGGTAGGTCTTCTGTAGGGCGGGGG
>JBDKRC010000310.1:0-22069 GCA_039683575.1 Armatimonadia bacterium
CTAATAGTCATCTGGTGTCGTCCTTTCTGGAGACCGAATTTGTTGGCGCAAACTCAGTTCTCGCTAAGAAAGGGCGACACCTATCCCCACCACCACAAAATCCCACCTACTTCCGAAGGTCACACCCACCTTCCCACTTGCCTATTGCGCTGCGAAATGCACTTCGCTACAATTCTCTGACAGTAGGTGTCATGTCCTCCGCTGTGTGAGTGCGTGCGGGAGGCTGCATTCCCCGCTGCAGCTTCGGCGACCGTTCCCCCGCCGAGCCGATGCATTGACCTATCGTCCCTTAACTTACCGGCGCCGACACGGCGCCGGCATCAGCAGGTGTGGTAACATGCCGTACTCTCTGCGCAGGCTGTTTGTGGGCAATCCGTTGCCGACCAGCCGAATGACTGAAGAGCGGATTGGCCCGCTGGTAGGGCTATCGGTGTTCTCGGCAGATGCCCTCTCGTCGGTTGCGTACGGCACCGAGGAAGTGCTTCTCGCTTTAGCCCTGGCGGGCACGACGGGGCTACAGGTCTCAATCTATCCCGCCATCGCGATTGCAGTCCTGATCTGCATCGTGGCGTTCTCATACCGCCAGACCATCCTTGCATACCCCGACGGAGGCGGCGCCTACATCGTCGCCAAGGAGAATCTGGGGGTGTTGGCAGGGCTGATTGCGGGGGGAGCACTGCTGGTGGACTACGTCCTCACAGTAGCGGTGAGCGTCACCTCCGGCGTCGCGGCAGTCATCTCGGCCTTCCCCTTCCTGCTGGAATACCGCGTGGTGATGGCCGTGCTGGTCATCGCCTTCGTGGCCTTTGTGAACTTGCGCGGAACGCGCGAGTCGGGGTTCTTCTTCGCAATTCCCACCTACGTGTTCATCGTGTCCATCCTGGCCCTGATTGGCGCCGGACTGCTACGCAGCACGCACCCACCGGTACCGAATGTGATGAACCCGAACTGGTTGCCGGCCGTGCCTGCGCCACTGACGACGTTCCTGATCCTTCGTGCCTTTGCGTCGGGGTGTGCGGCACTGACTGGCATCGAGGCGGTGGCCAACGGCGTGCAGGCTTTCCGCAAGCCGGCGGCCCACAACGCGGTGAAGGTCATGGTAGCGTTAGCCTCGCTACTATTTGTGATGTTCATCGGGATCAGTTGGCTGGCGCATATCTATCATATAACGCCGGATCCGCATGCGAAGGTGACGGTGGTATCGCAGATTGCCGAGGCGGTGTTCGGGCGCGGCGCGTTCTACCTGATCATCCAGTGCGCGACTGCCGTAATCCTGTTCCTGGCCGCGAACACGAGCTTCGCCGGGTTCCCGCGGCTGGTATCACTGCTGGCTCGCGACGGTTACGTGCCGCGCCAGCTATCGAACCTGGGCGACCGGCTGGTGTTCACCAACGGCATCATCCTGCTGGGCGCGGCGGCGATCACGCTGGTCATCATCTTCGGCGGTCTGACCCATGCCCTGATCCCACTGTACGCAGTTGGTGTGTTCCTGGCGTTCACCCTGTCACAGACAGGAATGGTTGTGCGGTGGCTGCGCCTGCGGACGACGGGCTGGCACATGAACATAGCCATCAACGCTGTCGGGGCGGCAACGACCTTCACGGTACTGGGTGTCATCCTGATGGTTAAGTTCGTGGCTGGCGCCTGGATGGTGGCGATCTTCCTGCCGGTGATGGTATATGAGTTCATGTCCATCAAAAAGCACTACGCCGGCGTCGCCGACCTGCTCCGCATTGACAAGATAGAAAAGCTCCCCGTGCATCCGACCCGTGTCATCATCCCCATCGCCGGATTGCACCGGGGGGTGCTGCGCGCCCTCAGATTCGCTCTCGGCCTCAACTGCCCCACCGAGGCCCTCCACGTCGCCATCAATGAAGAGGCCGCCGACAAGCTGCGCAAGCAGTGGGCCAAACTCCAGGTGAGCGTGCCACTGGTGATCCTGGACTCCCCCTACCGCTCACTCGTCGGCCCGGTGCTGGACTACGTGGACGAGGCGCTCGAGAAGGAACCTGAGGCCTTTGTGGCTGTGGTCATACCCGAATTCGTCCCCCAGCACTGGCGGCATGCGCTCCTGCACAACCAGTCAGCCCTGCTGCTGGAGTTCGCGCTTCGCTCTCGTCCCAACGCCGTGCTGATCTCGATCCGCTATTTCCTCTCGCGGGCGGCGGAATCGGCCAAGGCTGAACGGGCTGAGATCGCAAGGCACGAGGCTGAAGCTCTCGGTGCCCCAGAGAGCAGCGAGAAGCCTGAGCCGATGGCACTGCAGGCCGCAACCGCGCCGCCACCACCCGATACGATTCCCGGGGATGTGGACCACGAGCCGCCACCTGTGACCGCATCCCCACCTGCGCCGGAGCCTCAACCGGAGTCTCCGACTCGTCCGCCGACCAAACCCGCCGCACCACCTGCGGCACCGCCCGGATAGCCGACGCAGCGCCGCAGCCAGCCGAGGAGCCCCCTCCCGCATGAGCCCACGTCTCATGGGGCTGACTGTACTGTATCTCCCCGTTCACCAACCAAGTGCGACCGCACTGCAGCCCCTGGGCTGTCGTCTCTTGCACAAACTCTGAGGTACCACCATGCCCTATTCCCTGCGGCGCCTGCTGATGGGCACTCCCTTGCCTACCAGCCGCATGAGCCATGAACGCATCGGTCCCGCTGTAGGTCTGTCGGTTTTCTCCGCCGATGCTTTGTCCTCCGTTGCCTACGGCACCGAGGAGGTACTGCTGGCGCTGGTGGTGGCGGGCACGGCGGGGCTGTCTCTGTCAATCTACCCGGCCATCGCCATCTCGGTTCTCATCGCGATCGTGGCGTTTTCCTACCGCCAGACGATCATGCACTATCCCGATGGCGGTGGTGCCTACATTGTCGCCAAGGACAATCTGGGCGTGTACCCTGGGTTGATTGCAGGCGCTGCGCTACTGATCGATTACGTTCTGACGGTGGCGGTAAGCGTAACCTCGGGAGTGGCGGCGGTCGTCTCGGCCTTCCCCATGCTGGCCGAACACCGCGTCGCCATCTCGATCACCATGATCGGCCTGGTGGCGCTCATCAACTTGCGAGGAACCCGCGAGTCAGGGTGCGTCTTCGCTGGCCCCACCTACCTGTTCATCCTCTCAATGGTTGGATTGATCGTGGCTGGATTGCTCACTCACTTCACCGGTGAGGTCCATCCCATCACCCACGTGGAGTGGCTGCCGGCGGTGGCGAAAGCCGTCACCCCCTTCCTGCTCCTGCGGGCCTTTGCCTCCGGCTGCGCCGCCCTCACCGGCATCGAGGCAGTCGCCAACGGCGTGCGCGCCTTCCGCGATCCCTCCGCCGCCAACGCCATAAAGGTCATGGTGGCCCTCGCCGTCCTGCTCTTCACGATGTTCCTCGGCATCTCCTGGCTCGCCCATGTCTACCAGGTAACCCCTGACCCTACCGCCCATGAAACGGTGGTCTCACAGATCGCCGCGGCGGTTTTCGGGCGCGGTTTCCTCTACTACATCATCCAGGGCGCCACAGCTATGATCCTCTTTCTGGCCGTGAACACCAGCTTCGCAGACTTCCCCCGCCTGTCTTCGCTGCTCGCCCGCGACGGCTACCTGCCCCGCCAGATGGCGAACCTCGGCGACCGTCTGGTCTTCAGCAACGGCATCATCATCCTGGCTCTGGCTGCCAGCTTCCTTGTGCTGCTCTTCGGCGGCTTGACCCATGCGCTGATCCCCCTGTACGCAGTCGGCGTCTTCCTCGCCTTCACCCTCTCCCAGACCGGCATGGTCATCCGCTGGTGGCGCAAGCGCGAAAGTGGCTGGCACGCCGGTTTGATCATCAACAGCCTGGGCGCAGTCACGACCGCAGTCGTGCTCGCGGTGATCCTCATGGTCAAATTCGCCGCCGGCGCCTGGATGGTAGTCGTGCTAATTCCCCTGCTCGTCCTGGAATTCCGCGCAATCCACAAGCACTACCTCGGGGTCGCCGCGCGGCTCCGCCTCGACGTAGTCGAGAAGCTTCCCGTACACGCCACGACAGTGCTCATACCAGTCGCTGGCCTGCATAAAGGCGTCATCCGCGCGTTGCGCTTCGCTGCCGGCCTGAAGACACCATCCCGCGCAATCCACGTCGCCACCGATCCCGAAGCAGCCGCGAAACTCAAACAGCAGTGGCAGAAGCTGGACATAGACATCCCTCTCGACATTGTCGAGTCGCCCTATCGCTCCCTCACTGCCCCCTTGCTGGACTACGTGGACGGCATGTTGCAGCGCGATCCGAACTCCTTCGTGGCTGTTATCATCCCCGAATTCGTCCCCCAGCACTGGCGGCACGCTTTCTTGCACAACCAGTCCGCACTGATGCTCTCTTTCGCCCTGCGTTCCCGCCCGAACGCCGTGCTGATCTCGGTCCGCCATTCCCTCAGCGAACCTCCGCCTGGCCCGCCGTCCGGTAAGTACGAGGTCCAAGTGGTCGGCGCCCCGACTCTCGCTTTCACTCCCTCCACGGACGTCGAGGTGGAACCGCCGGCACCGGCGGACGTCGAGACGATAGAGCCACCCGCGAAACCCGAGGGCAAGCCCGCCGCCCCACCTGCGGCCCCGCCCGGCACGCCGCCCGGATAGAGACGCGGACGCGGTTGTGCGTCGCCCGTTTTGACTTACAGGCTCTCGCTTTGCTATAATTTCGCTGCTCGACCGCGCGCAGGACGGTATCCACGTCCTGCGCTTTGCTATCCTCAAGCAGGTAACACATGGACACACTGCGCAGGGCTCTGCGGTGGCTGCAGCCGGGGTTGGGGGTCAAGCGCTGGATTGCGCTCCTCCTACTCGGCCTCGTGGCCGTCGGCTTCGGAGCTTTGCTGACCTTCAATCTCTACGCCTGGGATGTCGTTGCCAGCCTCGGCAGTACCGCACAGGCCAGCCTGATTGGCATCATCGCCATTCTGGCCGGCCTGACCATCGTCGCCCTCTCCCTCGTCGCCATGGTCCGCAATATCGCCCGCGCGATCCTGCCCGACGAGAAAGAGCTGGTTGACCGCATGTGGGCTCAGCGCCGCCTCGGCAGCGGGATCAAGGTAGTCGCCCTCGGTGGCGGCACCGGGCTCTCCTCGCTCCTCCGCGGTCTGAAGGCCTTCTCCAACAATATCACCGCCATTGTCGTCGTCTCGGACGATGGCGGCAGTTCCGGCCGCCTGCAGCGTGAGGTGCCCTCCCTCTCGTTGCCCCCCGGCGACATCCGCAACTGCCTAGCGGCGCTGGCCGATGAAGAACCCCTCATGACGCGGCTTTTGCAGTACCGCTTCAACGAGTCCGCCCATGAACTCGAGGGCCATAGCATCGGCAACCTGCTGATCGCTGCGCTCGAAGACATTACCGGCGACTTTGAGGAAGCCATTCGCGAGACCAGCCGCGTTCTCGCTATCCGTGGCAAGGTTCTCCCGCCAACCCTCGACAGCGTTCAGCTCTGCGCCCGCCTGAAGGATGGCTCCACGATCCTCGGCGAAAGCGCCATCGGCCGCTGCGGCTCCCCCGTTGACTACGTCTACCTCGATCCCGCAACCCCTGAGCCCCTGCCCGAAGCCCTTGATGCCATCGCAGCCGCGGATCTGATAGTCATCGGCCCCGGCAGCCTCTACACGAGCGTGATACCAAACCTGCTCGTGCCGCGCATGGCCGCCGCCATCGCCGCTTCGCAGGCCATCCGCGCCTTCGTCTGCAACGTCATGACCCAGCCCGGCGAAACCAGCCACATGACCGCCGCCGAGCACGTCCAGGCCGTGATGCGCCATACCGAGCAACAGGTCTTCGATTACGTGATCCTCAACAATCGCCGCCCCCAGAAGGAAGTCCTGCAGCGCTACGGCGCCTCTGGAGCCGAATTCGTCGCCCCCGACGCTCGCCAGATCGCCAAACTGGGCTTCATGCCCGTCGAAGCCCCCCTGCTGGCCGCCGAGAACTTCGCCCGCCACGACCCGCACGAGCTGGCCCGCCTGCTGGTGGGGCTGGCGGAGTAGCCGCCCCACCCGGTAAGAGCCCCACAGGCTGTCATTCTGAGCGAAGCGAAGAATCCCCCCGCGATTCTTCGCTTCGCTCAGAATGACACCGTTATCGTTGCTGTTCGCCTTTTCCGATTCTGACCCCTGACCCCTGAAACCTGATCCCTGCCGTTCCTCTGTTGACACCCCGCCAGCAAAGGTTATAATGACATACTGAATGAGCTGGCTGGTCTGTCGGCTCATTCGCGGGCGTTCGCGCCCCCAATATCTCGAACTCCGGCGCTCCCTGAGTTCCGTCAATGATTTCCCGCATTCTGCGGAGGAGGGCAATGAAATGGCAGTAAAAGTCGGTATCAATGGTTTCGGTCGCATCGGTCGCCAGGTCTTCAAGGCGATTTGGGAACGCTTCCAGGGCGAGCTCGAGGTTGTTGCCATCAACGACCTCACCGATGACAAGACGCTGGCCCATCTGCTCAAGTACGACAGCATCTACGGCAAGACCAACGCCACCATCGCCGTCGGCGAAGACGTCACCATCGACGGCTACACCTGCACCGGTTGCGCCTGCGGCGACACCTGCAAGGTCGGCACGCTCGTAATCGACGGCAAGACCGTCTACAGCCTGGCAGACCGCGACCCCGCGAACCTGCCCTGGGGCAAGCTCGGCGTCGACATCGTCCTCGAGTCCACCGGCCGCTTCACGGACAGCGACAAGGCCAGCATGCACCTGACCGCTGGCGCCAAGAAAGTCATCATCTCCGCCCCGGCCAAGGGCGAAGTCAAGACCATCGTCCTCGGCGTTAACGACCAGGAATACGATCCCGCCAAGCACAACATCCTGTCCAACGCCTCCTGCACCACCAACTGCCTGGCCCCGATGTGCAAGGTCCTCGACGAGAGCTTCGGCATCGTTCGCGGCTTCATGACCACCATCCACAGCTACACCAACGACCAGGTCATCCTCGACTTCCCCCACAAGGACCTCCGCCGCACCCGTGCTGCCGCGATCAACATGATCCCGACCAGCACCGGCGCTGCCAAGGCCATCGGCGAAGTCCTTCCCGCGCTCAAGGGCAAGCTCAACGGCTATGCCATGCGCGTCCCGACCCCGACCGGTTCGGCCACTGACCTGACCGTCGAGCTCAAGAAGCCTGCCACCGTTGAAGAGATCAACGCGGCGTACAAGGCCGCCTCCGAGGCCGGCCTCAAGGACATCCTCGTCTACACCGACGAGCCCATCGTCCTCACCGACATCGTCGCTGATCCCGCCTCCTGCACCATCGACGCCCTCACCACCCAGGTCATTGACGGCAACTTCGTCAAGGTCCTCGGCTGGTACGACAACGAATGGGGTTACTCCAACCGCATGGCTGAGCTCATGAAGCTCGTCGCGGAAAAAGGTGTATAAGCTCCAGTAGCGAAATATACGGCGGAGTCGGCAACGACTCCGCCGTTTTCGTGTCGCTTGGCAGAGACAGTATCCCGGCAGGACGGGCGTCTTGCCCGTCGCGGCCAACGCCCGGCCGCAATCCGGTCAAGGGGCTGATACCATGCGCAAGACAATCCGCAACCTGATCTACCTCTCGATTGGTATCACCGTCGCCTTCGAGTTGCTGCAAGCCTTCGTTTACACCAAGTCCGCCCACGGACAGCCGGCTCAGACGCCGAAGATCGCCCTGCCCGCGCCGCAGACTGACAGCACCTTCTCACTGGAAAAAGCCCTCGCCACCCGGCGCTCCAAGCGCCAATGGAAGCCGGTGCCCCTGACCCTCGCCCAACTCGGTCAGCTCTGCTGGGCTGCTCAGGGCATCACAGACCCCGCCTCCGGCAAGCGCACGTGCCCCTCTCCCATGGGAGTGTACGCACTTGAGCTTTACGCGCTCAACGCCGACGGCGTCTTCCACTATCTGCCCAAAGAGCACGCCCTTGAGCGCTTGGCCACCGAAGACCGCCGTGTGGCTCTTGGCGACGCCTGCCGTGGACAGCAGCAAGTCAAAACCTGTGCCACCGCCTTTGTCATCACCGCTGACATGCCCAAAGCCGAGGAGAAGCTGGGGATGGCAAACAAGCAGATGCTATGCCTGGAATCTGGCCACTGTGCGCAGAACATTCTCCTTCAGGCCGTCGCGCTCGGTCTCGGTGCAGTACCCATTGGCGCCGGCCGCGACGCTGAAATTCGCGAGGTCCTGCAGTTGCCTGATCGCTTGACGGCCCTGTACGTGGTGGCCACCGGCAATCCGCAGTAGCTCACCTGTTTTTGTCATGCTGAGGAGCGCCGTTTGCGACGAAGCATCTCCGGAGATCCTTCACTTCGTTCAGGATGACAACGCGAAGCCTCACTTCTTACGCGCCACGAGCGATTCTCTAATCGCCCAACCCTCGGGAGGTCATCTCGATGCATAAGAAAACCATCAACGACGTGGACCTGAAGGGAAAGACCGTCCTGGTGCGCGTGGACTTCAACGTCCCGCTCGAGAACGGCCGCATCACCGACGCCACCCGCATCTCGGCCGCCTTGCCGACCATCAAGGCTCTGTCGGGCAGCAAGCTGATTCTCTGCTCGCACCTCGGCCGCCCCGAGGGCAAGCGGAATCCCGAGGAAAGCCTTGCGCCCTGCGCCGTCCGCCTCGCCGAACTGCTCGGCAAAGACGTGCCCTTCATCGACGACTGCATCGGTGACAAAGTCGCCGCCGCTGTGGCCAACATGAAGGCCGGCGATGTGATCCTGCTCGAGAACACCCGCTTCTACCCGGGCGAGGAGAGCAAGGACAAGGAGCAGATGCTGGCTTTCGCCAAGGACCTCGCGGCTCCGGCCGAGGCCTTCGTCAACGACGCGTTTGGCAGTTCCCATCGCAAGCACGCGTCCGTCTACGGGGTTACCCAGTTCCTCTCCCCTTGCGTCGCCGGCCTGCTCGTGGAGAAGGAAGTCTCCATGCTTCAGAAGCTCTACAACTCGCCCCAGGACGGCTTCATCGTGGTTCTCGGCGGCAAGAAGGTCAAAGACAAGATCGGCGTCATCAAGAGCCTCCTGCCCCGCTGCGAGAAGATGCTCATCGGCGGCGCCATGACCTACTCCTTCTTCAAGGCCAAGGGCTATGAAATCGGCTCCTCGTACTGCCCCGAGGGCAGCGAAACTCTCGCCCAGGAAGTCATGGACGCGATGAAGGACCACCTGGACAAGATGATCCTGCCGCAGGACGTGAACATGCAGAACGTAGCCGGGGACCACAGCACCAAGTACGCCGCTCCCACGGCTATCGAGCCCGGTTGGGACGCTCAGGACATCGGCCCGGAGACCGCGAAGATGTACGCCGACCTCGTTCGCGCGGCCAAGACCGTCTTCTGGAATGGCCCGATGGGGCACTTCGAGGTCAAGCCGTTCGACCAGGGCACCCTCGAAGTCGCCAAGGCCATGGGCGAATGCCCCGGCTTCAACGTGATCGGCGGCGGCGACTCGGTCGCAGCCGTTACCCAGATGCACCTCGAAGACAAGATCGACCACGTCTCGACCGGCGGCGGCGCCTCCCTCGAGTACCTCGAGAACGGCAGCCTCCCCGGCGTAGACGCGCTGGACGAGAAATAGCCTGTGACAGCGAACCCGCGTAGTACGGGCGTCTCGCCCGTCTCCCGGAGGGGCCGAGCTTCAGCCGGCCCAATCACCGACCACCTTTAGTTACACCAATTTAGGAGACCGATACCAATGCGCAAACCCGTTATGGCCGGAAACTGGAAGATGAACTGTGACAACGAAGAAGCCTGCAAGCTCGCCTGCGCCGTCGTCGCAGGCATGGGCGATCCCGGCGCCGCCGAAGTCGTCCTCGGCGTCCCCGCCACCGCGCTGACCACCGTCGTTGGCTGCACCGAGAAGTCCCCCGTCGGAGTCGCCGCCCAGAACATGTTCTGGGAAGAGTCCGGCGCCTACACCGGTGAGATCTCGGCCAAGATGATCCTCTCGACCGGCGCCCAGTGGGTTATCATCGGCCACTCCGAGCGCCGCGGCCGCTTCGGCAAGCTCGAAGAGGGCTGGACCCCTGCCCATGTCGCCTACTTCGGCGACTCTGACGTCACCGTTAACGCCAAGACCAAGAAGGCCATCGCCAGCGGCCTCAAGCCCATCGTCTGCTGTGGCGAGCTACTCAGCGAGCGCCAGGCCGGCAAGGCCGACGCCGTTGTGTCCGCGCAGGTCAAGGCCATGCTCGACGGCATCAGCGCCGCTGACGCCGCCAAGCTGGTCATCGCCTACGAGCCCGTCTGGGCCATCGGCACCGGCGAAGTCTGTGACGCCGACGAAGCCGACCGCATCTGCGGCATCGTCCGCCAGACCGTTGCCGAGGTCGTCGGCCAGGACGTTGCCGACGGCATGCGCGTGCTGTACGGTGGCAGCGTGAAGGCTGACAACGTCGAGGGCCTCATGGCCAAGCCGAACATTGATGGCGGCCTCGTCGGTGGCGCCTCGCTCAAGGCCGAGGGCTTCATCCCCCTCATCAAGGCCGCAGCCGCCTCCGTCGCGTAGAGATCTGCCCCACCTGCAAATGAAACCGCCCACGGCAGCTGCCGTGGGCGGTTTGTCTTTCGGATATCAATCGTCGCGTTCTACTGTTGCTTTCTACCGCTTCGCCGTCCAGAACTTCGCCAGCGGGATCCCGGCCACCGTAGCCTTCGAATACCACTTCGCGTGACCGTCCACGAAGTTCAGGTTGGTGCCCTCATTGTGCCGGTACTTGGTGTAGACATCGTGCAACGTCGCCACTGGTGCCTGCCATGGCCCGAAGACCACGCCATAGTTCGCCTCGCCAATCATCACCGTCTCCGCCGGCTCGGTCACATCACCGAGCGAACTGGCAGCATTGGCGCTCGTGCCGCCCTGTCCCGGCCACCCCAGGTACTGGTAGTTCCATCCGTACCCCTGCTCACTGGTCGCGCTCGGGCAGGTAAGAATCTGCGTGTTCTTGATGTAAGGCTGGATCAGGTCACGCCACGTCTCATATGGAGGAATGGTGTCGCCCTCGTAGCGGTAGTGCAGCAACCGCTCGTCGTAATCCTGGAAATACGACATGCACGCTGTCCCAAGCTGCCGCGCATTGCTAAGACACGACGACTGTCGCGCCTTCTCACGTGCCTTCGCAAAGACCGGAAACAAGATGGCTGCCAGGATTGCGATGATGGCAATCACGACCAGGAGCTCAATAAGCGTAAAACCGCGCTGCCGCATGTGGAGTCGCACCTTTCGCTAGGCTGAGGCTGATTGTCTATAGTTGTTCCACACCAGGGCGCAAAAGACCTGCCTCAAGCCTTCCGATGTGGACACCGTCGTGATCACACATGTCTGGTTTACATATGGCGAATATATTGCCACACTATGTTTTGCATCTCTCGAGCCAAGTATGGTATACTCGTGTCGCCTCTCCAATCCACCCACTAGGACCCCCTTCACGATGCGAAGCAGAAGCTCCGGTTCAAGCCGCACGCCCGTCAACAAGCTCTGCGACATCTTCGTCAATCTCATCGAGCGCGTACTCACCGACCGTGCCCTCGCTGGCGCTCCCTGCCATGACCTCTCACTCTCGCAGTGGGACGCGGTGCTTTTCATCCAGCGCCATGACAGTTGCGCCATCCGCGAACTCGCCGAGGGCCTGCAGGTCAGTCATCCTGCCGCTGTCAAGCTCGTCGAGCGCCTCGTGCGCAAGGGTCTCATCGAGCGCCACGAAAGCCCCACCGACCGCCGCGTCGTCCAGCTCCAACTCAACGCCGACGGCCGCAAGTGCGCTGACCACGTCCGCCAGGACCGGGCCCAGTCTCTCGAGCGCGTCATCTCCCAGATGGAAGCCGCCGACGCCGAGAGCCTGCGACGGGGTCTTCAGGCTTTCCTGCAGGCTGCCATGGTCGACTCCTCGATCGTGGACGCCGTCTGCCTGCACTGCGGCGTCGAACACGTCAAGGAGTGCCTCGTCAACCAGGCCGAGTCCGACCTGACCCACGCTCCCCGCGCCCAGGTGTAGCAGCTTCGGCCGCTACACGCTCTATCACTACCGCCGCCGCAGACCGTCGGACATATGGCATTCCGGCACTGCGGCGTCTTCGATTCACGCCGCCACTCCCAACAAGGAATCATCTCTCCTAGCCGCGAACACTCCCTCTGTTATCTCACTACGGATGTGATTGCCCCATGGCCCTTACCAAAGCAGATATCGTAGCCGGTCTCAAGCAACTGGGCGTCGAGCCCGGCATGGTCATCATGGTTCATTCCGCCCTCGCCTCCTTTGGAGAAGTCGAGGGGGGCGCTGACACAGTCATTGATGCCCTGCTGGAAGCCGTTGGCACTGAGGGAACTCTCGTGATGCCCGCTATGGGCGGTGCGCCGATCTTCGACGTCAACGAGACGCGCTCGAACGTCGGCGAGATTACCGACCGCTTCTGGCGCCGCCCAGACGTCACCCGCAGCATCCATCCGACCCACTCAGCCGCTGGCAAAGGTCCGCTGGTCGACCAGATCCTTGCCGGTCATCTCGACCAGTCCACCGCCATTGGCCCGGAATCCCCCTGGGGACGCGTGGCCCAACTCGACAACGGCTACATCCTCTTCCTGGGCTGCGATCAGGACCGCAACACACTTCTCCACGCCGCCGAAGACATCGTGAACGGTGCCTACCTCAACACCTATCGCCGTGACTACTACGACGCTGACCGTCGCGTGCAGACGCTGACGATGGAGCGCTTCCCTGGTCCGCACCGCGACTTCATCCAACTCGACAGTCTTTTCCTCAAGAAGGGTGCCATGCAGGTCAGCAAGATCGGCAAGGCAGTCTGCCGTCTGATGAAGGCCGGCAAAATACTCAAACTCACCGTCAAAGCGCTGCAGAAGGACCCTGCCGCGGTGCTCTGCGACAACCCGCACTGCGTGGACTGTGTCATCCAGCGTGCCGCGATCAAGCGTGACCGCCTTGCCCGCGAAGACTTCGAGCTCAGCGCCCTGGTTGACGACGTCTACCCGCCTGAGCGCCTCTCCACAGCCCTCTGGGACATCCAGGCCGAAGGTATCAGCACTCTCGAGATCAGTCCGCGCTTTGCGGAGGTACTCCGCCAGGCCGGTCCGCAGGCCCTCGCCGCTGCCGCCGACGACATTCACCGGGCTGGCTGCACCGTCGCCGTCTGGCCCTGTGCGATTCCCTGGGACGCTTCCGCCGAGGCCCAGGCAACGGCCTTCAACGCCGCTTGCGATGAGGCCGCGCCCTTCTCGCCCCGCTTCCTGAAGCTCTCCCCCTGGCTTGCCCCCGACGCCAGCCTCTCTGCGGCACTTGATCGCGCGATCCCGGCCCTGCAGGCCCTGTGTGACCTGGCAGCGCAGCGCGATGTCACCATCCTCCTCGAGAACCATCCGGCAGCCATTTGGCGCAACAAAGACACCTCTGCCACCGTCCTCAAGGGTGTTGGCAATCCTCGACTTCGCCTGGCGTTTGAGCCCGCGCACTTCGCCCAAGTCGGCGAGCACCCGTTCCTGGGTGCTTGGAATCATGGCAAGCTCAAGTCACACACCGCCCAACTCGCCGTCAGCGATGGCTGCGGCCGTCCCGGCTGGCCCGCCCAGACCCTCCCGGGGCGCGGTCAGGGAGAGGTTAAGGAGCTCATTTCCATACTGCGCTGCCGTTCCTTCGACGGCCTGCTCACTCTGCGCGCCGGTACCGACTTCACCTTTACCGAAGCCGCCAGGGCCTTCTGGCACCTTCTCGACACCATGTAGCGATTGTTCGAGCAAAGCGGGAGGGCTCATAGTGCGAGGTCCCAAAGTGGGAGGGCTCTCCTGAGCCCGACGGGCCCTAATCTCCCGGGAATCGAGGTGGCAAAGATGCGCAAGCTCGAAGATATCGTCAAGCGCCAGTTCACGCGTTCCGAGTTGGACCGCGAGTTCCTCAGATGCTGCGCGGTCAATGAGGAGCGTGCCATCACCGAAACGCCCATCATTACTCTCTCACGCCAGATGGGCAGCGGTGGGGCCACCATTGGGAAGATCGTCGCCAACGAACTGAAGTTCATCTTCTACGACCGGGAGATCATCGAGCACATCGCTCGTGAGACCGGCAGCAGCAAGGACCACATCGCCCGCCAGGAGGACACCTCGCGGGATGTTGTTGGCAACCTCGTTCTCAACCTCCTCGACTCCCGGCATGTGACCGATGCCGTCTATGCTCGGTCGCTCATCCGTATCCTGCGCACTATCGCCGAGGAGGGCCGCGCGGTGATCATCGGCCGCGCGGGATCGTGCATTCTGCCGCAGTCACTCAGGATCCGCATCGTCGCCCCCTTCGAGCTGCGCGTCCAGCGCATGGCACTCCTGCGCAGTATCGATGAGAAGGCGGCCCGCCACCTCGTATTGGAAACCGACCATGCGCGCAAGCGCTTCCTGCGGGGATTTTTCGGCTGCGACCCCAACGACGCGCTGCTCTACGACCTCATCATCAACACCGGCTCATTCTCACTCGACCACGCCGCTGAACTCATCATCGCGCGCGTCCGACAGATATGGAAAGAAGGGTAACACTTGGGTTTTGACCTGCTCCTCCGCCACGGAACTGTCGTTGATGGTTCCGGCGCCGACGCTTTGCACGCCGACGTAGCACTCTCCAATGGCCGCATCGCCGCTATCGGTGATCTCTCAGAGGCCACCGCCGCCCGCACCATCGACTGCACCGGCAACGTCGTCTGTCCCGGCTTCATTGACCTCCACTCCCACTCTGACCTCACGCTGCTCTTCAACCCCCGTGCCGAGAGCAAAGTCCACATGGGCGTTACCAGCGAATGCAACGGCCAGTGCGGCATGGGCGTCTTCCCTGTCCGCCCAGACCACGCCGCCCCCCTCCTGGCCGCCTGCTCGTTCATCCAGGCCCCGGTAGAGTTCTGCTGGCGTGACACCACCGAGTACCTCGACACTCTCCGCTCACGGCAGCCTTCGGTCAACGTCGCGCCGATGCTTGGCCAAAGCGCCCTGCGTGCCTTCGCGATGGGCTTCGAGAACCGCCCTGCGACCGGCGACGAAATCGCCACCATGTGCGCCGCTGCCCGCGATGGCTTCTCTGCCGGAGCCGTCGGCATCTCCCTCGGTCTGGCTTACGCCCTCGGCTCGTTCTCCGCTCACGATGAACTCGTCGCCCTCTGCGGCGAAGCCGCTGCCCATGACCGCCATATCAGCGTCCATCCCCGCAGCGAGGGCCTCCGCCAGATGGAGGGCCTCGACGAGATGTTCGGCATCGCCCGCGAAGTAGCCGACCGCGGACGTCTTCGCCTGCAGATTGACCACCTCAAATGCTCTGGCAAAGCCTCCTGGGGCAACATGCCACGGGTCATCGAGAAGATCGAGCAAGCCCACGCTGAGGGCCTCGATCTCGCCTTCGACGTCTATCCCTACATCGCCGGCAGCCGTCACCTCTCCGGCTCTCTGCCCGCCTGGATGCACGACGGCGGTAATGAGGCCCTCGTAGCCCGTCTGCGCGACCCAGAATGCCGCGCCCGTCTCGCCGACGAGTTCAACGCCTGGAAGCGCGGCGAGCCGATTCACAACCCCTTCGAACTGAACTTCGCAGATATTCTCATCACCGATGTCGCTACCGACGAGAACCGCTGGGCCGTCGGCCTGCGCCTGAGCGAAATTGCCGACCAGCGCGGCCAGGACCCGCTCGAGGCCACTCTCGACCTCCTCGCCGAAGAGAACGCCCACGTCAGTGCCTGTCTCTTCTCAATGAGCGAAGACGACATGAGGCTTGCCCTGGCCCACCCTCTCGGCTGTGTGGCCACCGACGGCCTCGCCTACGCCCCCTACGGCGAGCTGAGCATCCCTCGCCCCCACCCGCGCTCCTACGGCACCTTCCCGCGCTTCTTGGGCAAGTACGTACGCGAGGAGAAGCTCCTCTCGCTCCCTGAGGCAATCCGCAAGTGTACCTCCCTGCCCGCCTCGCGTCTCAAGCTCCAGGACCGCGGTCTCCTGCGCGAGAACATGCAAGCCGACATCGCCGTCTTCAACCCTGACACGATCGCCGACACGGCAGACTATGCCAACCCGCACCAGTACCCGGTAGGCTTGAAGCTGGTGATCGTCAACGGCCAGGTCACGGTCGAAAACGACGAACACACCGGCGCCGGAGCCGGCCAAATCATCGGTCCGGCCTGATGCCGTCTCGGACGGTAGGAGCGCTCCCCTGAGCGCGACATCCACGACCAACCTACGCACCCGCCTCCAACCCAATCGGAACCCGAACCTCATGCTCTACCTAGGCACCTCCGGCTACTCATACGACGACTGGGTCGGCCCCTTCTACCCTCCCCGCACGGCGAAGAAGGACTTTTTCGCCTTCTACGTCGACCACTTCAACACTGTCGAAATCAACTTCACCCACTACGCCCTCCCTGCGCAATCCACAATCAAGAACATCGCCGACCGCGCCCCTGAAGGCTTCATCTTCACCGTCAAATCCTACAAGGACATGACCATCGGCCGCACTCAGGACCCGCAGACCTACTCTGAGTACCGCTACAGCCTCGACCCCATGGTCAAACAGAACAAGCTCGGCTGCGTCCTGCTGCAATTCCCCAATCGCTTCAATCTCAGCAAGGACAACGTCAACCACCTCGCCTTCATCCGCAAGCAACTCTCCGACCTGCCGCTCTGCGTCGAATTCCGCCATCGCAGTTGGGTTGACGACGAGCGCACCTTCGACTTCCTGCGCGACCACGAAATGGCCTACTGCTGCGTGGACGAGCCACCCCTCCAGGACCTCGTCCCGCCGCTTGTCCGCGTCACCGCCCTCTTCGCCTACGTCCGCTTTCACGGGCGCAATGCAGACACCTGGTACGGTGGCGAGCACGCGTGGACGCGCTACAACTACCTCTACAACGATGACGAACTCCGGGAATGGGTAGAGCCGGTGGGAACGCTGCAGGAGCAGGTGAAGGACACGTTCGTGTACTTCAACAACCACTACGGCGCCAACGCCGTCAAGAACGCCCAGGATTTCGCCCGTCTTCTCGAAGAATAGCCTCCCCCGAAGAAGGAATCTCACCGCCGCGCCGCGAAGTTCGCCCCTAATCGCGGCCCGGCCGCACCATGACAGGGGGTTTTCGCTTGAAAACTCGCTTCCTCATCTGCCTGCTGCTCACCAGCTTCATCGCAACCACAGCCTTTGCCCAAAAGCCTGTCCGGGTCACCAAGCCCGGCACGGCTGCCGCGGCCAAACCTGCCAAGCCGGCTAAGCCTGCCCCAACCACCGCCGCCAAGCCCGCGGCCACGGCCAAGCCCGCCGCTACTGCGGCCAAACCTGCTGCCACGCCCCCTCCGCCTGCCGTGGCGTGGATCAACGGCGCTGCCATTCCCCCGCAGCAGCTCCATGCCCTCATTGCAGACCGCTATGCTGCCCAGATAATGCGCACCCTCATCAACGACCGCCTCGTCCGCCAGGAAGCCAACCGTCTCGGCCTCAAGGCGACCACCGAAGAGGTCGTCGCCCGCTTTGATGCCGAGCGCAAGAAGTCATCCAGCGAGCAGGCTTTCCAGCGCAAACTCCGCGCCGAGGGCCTGACAGGCCAGGCCATGCTCGACATCCTCACCACCGAGATCCTCCTCGACAAGCTCCTCGCCCGCCAGAACGAGGTCAAGGAAGAGACCGTCCGCAAATACTACGCCGAGCACAAGTCGGACTACGTCACCCCCGCCGAGGTCCACCTCTTCGCGATCGTCACCGACACCATCGAGGACGCCTACCTCGTCCGCGAACGTCTCCTCTCCGGCGACAAGTTTGAGGACGTGGCCAAGGAACTCTCCAAGGACGCGAGCAAGGACAAGGGTGGCGACATGGGCTGGCTGCGCGCTGACGCTCTCGGCGACAAGGCCCTCGCCGACGTCCTGCTCACCATGGAACCCGGTGTAGTCAGCAGCCCCCTGCGCGCCGGCGCCAAGTTCTACGTCGCCCTGATCAAAGAGCGCCGTCCCGCACAGACTGTCAGCTTTGAGCAGGCTGAGAAGGGCATTCGCAAGCAGCTTCAGTCCGAAACCACCGTCTCCCGCGACGACTATCTCCGCTCTCTCGCCCGCAAGGCCAGTATCAAGGTCGATTGGGCTCCGGCCAAGTACCTCACCCAGGACTACGCCCGCCTCAAGAACATCGCGGTCATTATCGACGGCGAGCCCCTGGAACTATCCACGCCGCCTGTGCGACTACCTAATGGCTCGATCATCGTCCCGGCCAAGCCCGTGCTGCAGGCCGTCGGCGCCCGTCTGGACTGGAGGGCTTCCGACCAGACCCTCACCGCCTCCACCCCGCTGGGCCGTGTGAAGATGTCGGTCGGCTCGTCCAAAGCCATCGTCGGCACGACCACGCTTGAGGCCAAGGACATGGGCCAGGCCCCAGTCATGCGCGACGGCACGCTCTACATCGCTCCCCGCGCCGCTTTGACGGCCCTGGGCGTTGACCTCGAGTGGAACGCCATCGAGAATGCGCTGATCCTCGAGACTATCGAAGACGGACTGCCCAGCCCGACAGTCCCGCCCAGCCGCAGCGGCCTCGACAAGCAGCCGTAGGTAATCTGGCAACATGAGTGGTCAACACAAACGGCACGTCTGCCATGAGGACTTGGCGAGCACTCTCCTTGAATTGGCTCACGGGCCGATGCAGGAGAAAGTGCTCCGGCTGATAGCCACCGGCCGGTACGAGGCGGCTCAGAGTGCGTCAGACGAAGACCCACGTATTGGCGACTTCGTGCTCGATGCTATAGACGAAGACTTCGGCGGACCTGACGAGCTACTCGGCGACGTGTCGGCCTTGTTTATGGCATGGCACTGTCATTGCATAGCACCCGGTGACTTCACGGGGCACCTTGGGCTGCTATTGTTTCTGCGTCAGAAACATTTTGGCTTCATGACGGATTTCTTTCGCGACCTACGAGCCCGTGTTGGTCGCGGTGAGGACCCCGCGCCGGGGGCAGACTGGGATACCTCAACAGTGTGGGACGATTACGTCCGTGAGGACGATGCTCTCTTGCAGTGGTGGCTTGACCGGCTTCGCGCGCTCTCTTTACCAACGGCGTATTGTCTCTTCCCGTATCTTCCGCAGGTCGTTGTACCCGTTCCGTATCAGACCCGCCCGGCCCGCGACCAGGGGCCATCTCAGAGCGAACTAGGAGCAATGCGCCGAGCGGGTCTGGTCCGCAAAGCATCTCTTCACCAAACGCTCGAGCAGCTACCTATGGCGGATCTGCGGTCTTTCATAAAGGACTGCGGTCTCAAGATTGCGGCTAGGAGGAAGGTGGATCTGATTGCGGGGCTGGCTGAATGCATCCCGCCGTCAGATTTGGTCCAGCTCGCTGAGAAGCATCGCCTCCAACCCTCGTTCAATGTCGTTCTGGATGAGCCGCGCCGCACACATATAGCCCGCCTGCAGGACTTAGCCAGCCAAGAGGCGTTGCTGTGTGTGCGCTGGCTCATCACCTTCAAGAATAGCGTCTGGGCCATTAGGGAGGCCGTCCAGTCGAAAGGGAAGAACTACGTTCAGCCAGGCCCAGACACAGATTGCCCGCTTTGCCCCCGCAATGCTTGCCTGCTCGTCAAGGGCTCCACTCTGCCCCCATTCCACCCTGGGTGCAGATGCGAGTTGCGCGTCGAGTGGCCTGAGTACTGACGCGGCACCCAGTCCACAGAGAGAGCCCGATGAGCCCTTCCACCCCGCAGGTTGACCCCCTGCGCATCCTCCACGAGCATCCCGACGAGTGCGCCGCCCAGACCTGGACGCGCCCTCAACTCATCTTCATCTTCTCTTTCCTCGTCCTCCTCGTGGCGGCTCTCGTATACAACCACCTCACCACCCTCCTCATCCTCAACGCTCTCGCCATCATCTTCTACCTCGCACACTCCTTCTACAAATTCTGGCTCATCTGGAGCTCTCTCGAGCGCCCCGTCGCCCTCGACTTCACCGCCGAGGAACTCGCCGCTCTCTCCGACGCCGACCTGCCCACCTACACCATCCTCGTCCCGCTCTACCGCGAGGCCCTCGTCCTGCCACGCCTCGTCCAGTACCTGTCCCGTCTCGACTACCCTATCGACAAGCTCGATATCCAGCTTCTCATGGAGGAAGACGACCAGCTAACCCAGGACGCCTGCGCCGCCCTGACCCTCCCTCCGCAATTCCACCCGGTCGTCGTTCCGCACAGTCTCCCCAAAACCAAGCCCAAGGCCTGCAACTACGGTCTGTATACCTCCACAGCGGACCTGCTCGTCATCTTCGACGCTGAAGACCGCCCCGAGCCCGACCAACTCCGCAAGGCCGTCGCCGCTTTCCGCGCCCTGCCCGACCGGGTCGTGTGCCTGCAGGCCAAGCTCAACTTCTACAATCAGCGCCACAACCTGCTGACCCGCTGGTTCACGAGCGAGTACAGCGTCTGGTTCGATCTCTTCCTTCCGGGCCTAACCGGTTCCGGCTGGCCGATCCCCCTCGGCGGCACCTCGAACCACTTCAAGGTCCAGGCCCTCAAGGACGTCGGCGGCTGGGACCCCTTCAACGTCACCGAGGACTGCGACCTCGGCATGCGCCTGCACAAGCACGGTCTCGGCAGCGCCATGATCAACTCCACCACCTGGGAAGAGGCCAATGGCAACTTCCTGAGCTGGTTCCGCCAGCGCTCCCGCTGGGTCAAGGGCTACCTCCAGACCTACCTCGTCCACATGCGCCACCCGCTGCGGCTCGCCAGCCAGCTTGGCCCGGGAGCCTTCTTCTCTTTCCAGATGACCATCGGCGGCGCCGTCGCCTGTTTCCTGCTCAACCCGATCTACTGGCTCATGACCGCCGTCTGGTTCGCCACCCACTCGGCAACCATCGCTGCGCTCTTCCCACCCGTCATCTACGCTCTCGGCACCTTCTGCCTGCTGGTCGCCAACTTCGTCTTCATCTACATCACGGTCATCGGCTGCCTCAACCGCGGCTACTATGACCTGGTGAAATACGCGGTGCTCACACCGCTCTACTGGCTGATGATGAGCTGGGGGGCCTACAAAGCCGCCGCCCAGCTAATCACCCGCCCTCACTACTGGGAAAAGACCGACCACGGCACAATGGGCGGCGCCACCGAAACCGGGGACTAACCAGTAGCGCCCAGAAACTGGAACAGCGGAAATGGGGACTGACACCACTTTCGCAACCTGAGCTTCATCTCACACTAACCATCATGCGAAAATGGTGTCTGTCCCCATTTCCGCCCGCCGCCTATCAATAACCAAGCATTCAACATGGGCACGGAGCCTTCGCGCGCCACCGACGCTCCGCCAGAACCCGCCTCACAGGACTTCGCGCGGAGGCTCCGTCCCCATGTTGACCACCAAACAAGCGCACCATGAAACCGAAACTAACCAACCTCCTCGCCTTCCTCCTCCCCGCCCTACTGGCCCTCTACGTCGGCCAGCTTGCTCTCGCGCGCCATCTGGTGGACTGGAACGCCCTCGCCGCCGCCGCCCATGCCTACGACGTCTTCCACCGCCTCCCGCAGGCCAACATGGCCCTCATCGGCTTCGTCCAACCGCCGCTACCCGCACTCGTCTACCTTCCCCTCTCCATCCTCGCCCCCGGCTGCCTCGCTTCGGGCTGCGCCGCCATGGTCGTTGGTGCCCTATTCATGGGCCTCTCGACCCTCCTGCTCTACCGTCTGGCGCACGACCTCAACCTCAGCCCCTTCATCGGCGCCGCGCTTGTAGCCATCTTTGCCCTGCATCCGCTCATCCTCAGCTACGCCGCCCTCGGCGCCCCCGCCATCATCCTGATCTTCACCTACCTGGGCCTCGCCCGCGCCATGATCGGCTGGCACCGCACGGAAAGCGTCCGCGACCTCGTTGCCGCCGCTATCTACGCCGCCGCCGCCATCATAGTCGCCTACGAAGCCGCCATCCCGGTCCTCGCCGCCGCCCTGCTCATCCTCTCCTACTGTCGCCGCGGCCCGCGGACCGAAGCTTCCAAGGCCGAGGGCACCCTCATCGCCTTCCTGCTGCCCGCCGCCTACGTCGCCGCGGTATGGCTCCTGTGCAACTGGGTAATCATGGGCCACCCGCTCTATGTCTGGCGCGAAACCCTGGCC
>JBDKRC010000311.1:0-15790 GCA_039683575.1 Armatimonadia bacterium
GGTGTGCATTACCTGGCACTGATCCACGAGGCGCTGCGGCAGCGAGCGCTGGCCGCGGCGGTGGAGCGGATCACGGGGGCGCAGCGACTGTCGGGGCACTACTTCTACCTCGGCGGCCCGGACGGGGAGTTCCGTGGACTGGAGACCTGCGGCACGCGGCACCTGCCAGTGGGGTTGCAGGGGGGCTTCTATGTGCACACCAACCACTATCGCGATAGGGAATTGGCGGAGCAAGTCGGGGAAGTCACGCCGAGCGAGAATTCGGTGGGGCGGCAGGAGCGTATGGAGACGCTGGCGCGGGGCCTGACGGCTGGCGCCACCGCCACAGATATTTCACAATTACTCCAGAATCACGAGGGTGAGCACGTGATTTGCCGCCATGCCCAGGGGCCGACGGACGCGGCCACGCTGGGAGCGGCGGTGATGTGTCCGGAGAACAGAGAGATGCTGGTCGGGGTAGGAAACCCTTGCACCAGCGAGTTCAGGGCGTTCAGCGTGTAGCTCAGGGGACCTACGAGAAACCTTAACGTTGCATCAGGAAAAGTATTATGAAGTTATCATTCTCAACCGCCCGAGGGCTGTTTCCACAGGGTTTTCCACATTTATCGGCAGTTGACCCGCCCCGAACGCGATTCTTGCCTTAACACTCCGGTCACGCCACTGCCGCGCTTCCAGCCCCCGTCGTTTCAACTCGCGTCCGCCGCCGCAATCCTCCCCCTGGCCATATCAACTGGCTTCTTCAGGACAAAGTGCGGCCAAAATGTGTCCCATTGGTGGCGGACACCCCGCAACGTCGGGGCGGCAGTCCCGTCCCTCCGCAGCACACTTCCCTATGAGCAAATCCGCCTCGGTCGTGGGGCCCGGCCCGATGAGCAACCGCCGGAAGGCCGGCTCGCGTCCCGACCGCTGGACCTGCTCCAGCGCCTGAAACAGGTTCTGCATGCAGCAACTGCAGGCTTTGGCGCTATGGATGGTGAGGCCCGGGAAGCTGGCGGCCAGCGCCTCGTGTGGCAGCAGGAAATGGCGGGCATGGTCGGCCACCCTCTCCCCTACGACCTCGATCTGCTCCGGGTCAGCCACGCCCACGCCCGCCGCCGCAGCCTCCTGGATCAGCCGCACGCTCTCTGGAGCGATCTCCATCAACTGGCAGGCGACCACATCGAGCGCAACGGGGTCTGCTGAGGCCAGGAGCAGGCCCATTTCGACCGGCGTGGCACTGCTGGGGCCCAGCCCTTCAAAGGCTCCCATGGCGTCACAGAGCGTCACAGTGACGCGGGGAGAGATGATCTGGTTGACCACCGCGAGCGCGCGGTTGAGGTCGCACTCGTGCAGACGCCGCTTGTCTATTGGCCGCAGGCAGCCCTTCACGTTCTTGAGCGCGATGGTGATGAGCGTGTTGAAGTGGGTCTTCATCACCGGCAAGTTGATGACGACATCATGCTCGTACAGGTGGCGGGAAACGCCGAGCGTGTCGGGCGTGTGGGGGGAGTCCAGGTGATGAAGCTCGTACTCGTCCGCGTGGAAGTTGGCCGGCGTGGCGCCACTGGCCTCGCAGGCGGCGAAGACGCCGGCCTGCTCGAAGTAGGTGTCAATGTTCTCCTGGCCCCAGTGGGGGCCGTCGCCGAGGGTCACCTGACTCGCGCCACAGGCGAAGGCCCACTTGCAGGCGGCCTCCATCAGCAGTGGTGAGGTGTGGCCGTTGCCGCCGTGCAGGTTGGGCTTGACCAGCACCCGGTCACCCTCGTGCACGCAATCGCCGCTGCCGCACAAACGCAGGACCTGGTCTACGCTTGCGACCAGGTCCTCCTGTGCTCTCACAACCCCAACCACGGCTTTCGCCGCGATATTGCTCACTGGCTCTGCTGTCGCTGCCATTGGTTGATCACATCCTGCAAGGTGTACCGCATCGCGAAACCCAGTTCGTCGCGGCTGCGGCGGTTGTCGTATGTGTGGGTAAAGGACGGAGGCTCAAAGCCCAGGCCCGCGAAGCAGTCGGCGGCACCGGGGTAGTACTTGTCCCAGGCTGCCAGCGGGTCATGCCGGCAAAGCTCCGCATCAGCAGCCGTGAACGGCAGCGAGAGCCCAACCAGGAAGCGCTCGAAGCCTGTCTGCGGCCTTTGCAGGGCGTTTTCGAGCAGGTGGCCGAGGTCGGCGGGGTTGAAGAGCTTGGCAGCGGGGTTGGTGAACCGTCCCGCGATTGAGGCCAGATCGGCTGTAGGCCAGTCCGCCTGCCCGGTGGCGTCGAAGTCGGGGTGGCGGAGGTAGCCGCAGGCCCGCAGCACCGTGACCGAGAGCCTGTGCTTGCGGCTGTAGTATTCGGCGGTGACTTCCCCCAGGTACTTAGTGAGGCCGTACATGCACACGGGCGTCGGTGGCGTGGCCTCGTTGATCATGAAGGTGCCCTCTTCGATGCCATGCCCCGTGGCCCAGACGGTGCTGATGTAGATCAGCCGCTGTACCTCTGCCCGCAGGGCCTCCTCGGCCAGCAGGGCGACGGCAGCGGCGTTGGCCTCGAAGTAGGCGTTGGTGCGGTACTGGTCCTTGGGGAGCAGCGCCGCGAGATGGATGACGGTCTCGACGTCGTCGCACAGGCCGGTGAGGCTGTCGCGGTCGCAGAGGTCCGCCTGGACGAATTCCAGATCGGTCTCCACGGGACGGGCGTCGGTCACCCTTACGTCATGGTGCGCCGCCAGCCATGGGGCCAAGTCCCGCCCGAAGTCACCTGCGGCCCCAGTGATAAGGATTCTCATGCAAATCACCCTCCGGTATCATCTTCTACACCGGGGCCTCTCATCCTTCGCCTGATTGCAATTCCGTGGTGGCGTATGGTAACGTAGGGGCAGTTCCGAGAACTGGTGGCGGAATCCTTGCTCACAGGGCCTCTGGGCCGGCTAAAGCCCGGCCCCTCCGTTAACCGCCCTGTTTTCGGAAAGCGTGAAACTGTTTTGGCCGAGATCTATTCGACAGGTGTTAGCTTTATAGACGAATTGTTGGGCGGCGGTGTGCAGTCGGGAACCTTGACAGTTGTAAGAGGAGCCACGGGAGTAGGAAAGACGCAGCTTGGCCTGAGCTTCTGCAACGCGGGCCTGGCGCAGGACGGACGCCGCGGGTTCGTCATAGACATGGGCTCTCGCGGTGACACCCAGCAGCACGCGGCGTATGCCAAGCGGCTGTTCAATTGGACCCTCGCCGAGGGCAGAGTGGACCCGGAGCGGCTCTGGGAAGCTGATTTCAGGCCGCTGGAGTACCTCAACCCCTTCGGCTACGTCGGCAAACGGGTGCTGCGGGACGAGATGAATGACGAGCAGTGGCGGGCCTGGAAGCTGATGCTGGCCGAGAACCTGCGGCACGTGCTGGCACATTGCTACTACCACTTCATGCACGGCGTCCGGCGCATGGTAGTCGACGGCATCGAGCCCTTCGCGGTGGCGCGGCAGTCGGCGCAGATCGAGCTTTTCGAGTATATCCTGCACCAGATCGTCCGCAAGCCCTACGATTGGGCGGCGCGGGACCTGTTTCAGGGGCGGTGGCAGGAAGTGAAGGAGCAGGTCATGGCCCACCCGTATGAGGTGGAAGACCTGGCGACGATGTTCCTGCAGACCACGCCGGAGACCGAGCTGCACCAGCTTATCGCCGCGCAGACCATGGAAGACGACCTGACGACGAACGCGACGACGATCATCCTGATGGGGCGGCTGCCGGGGGCGGAACGGGTGGAGCGCGGGGCGTTCGTCCTCAAGCACCGGGGCGCATGGTGCAGTGATGAGATTGTGCGGTTCACGATCACGGGTGAGGGGCTGAAGAGGCTCTGAGGGTCGCGTTGGTGGGTTCGTCTCGAACCCACACCGCCGGCCAGCTGAAAGCCATGGAGTGGGTTCGAGACGAACCCACCTACGCGTGAAGGTAGAGAGGCTATGGACACTGGGGCGCGGCAGATACGGGTATCGCGGGCGTGGCTGCAGCTTCTCAAGGAGTTGCCGCAGACGGGCCGCGTTATGGTAGTCGGCGGCAGCGACTCCGGGAAGACTACGCTGTGCCAGTGGCTGCTGAGCAAACTGCCCGCCGAGGCACGTCCCGCGCTGGTAGACAGCGATACGGGGCAGTCGCAGGTGGGCCCACCGGCCTGTGTGGGTTGGCGGTTTGCCGGAACCTCGCAGAGCCAACTCTTCTTCGTCGGCGATATCACCCCGGCGGCCAACCCGTCAGGGGTGCTGGCGGCGACGGTGAGAAGCGTTCTGGATGCAGAGACAGCCGGCGCGGGGCTGGTGCTGGTGGATACGAGCGGGTATCTGAGCGGTCGCGGCGGTTTCGAGTTGAAGAGCGGGAAGCTGGAGCTTCTGTCCACATGCGGCCCGCAGGCCTGCCAGTCACCACTGCAGGTGATAACAGTGGGCGAGAGCCCGGAGATCAAGCGCCTGTTGGCGGCATGGCACCGGGATGAGCGGCTGGTAGTTCACAGGTTGCCAACGGCCGAGACTATGCAGCAGAAGAGCCGCCCGCAGCGTATGGAGTGGCGCCGGGCAAAGTTTGCAGAGTATTTTGCGGGAGCGGAGTTGCGGAAGGTCTCGCTGGAGCGCCTGGCCCTGAGCGGCCTGGCGACCAGCGGCGAACTGCAGGCCGCGGGGAAGGATTGGAATGATCTGGAGGGCCTGCTGTTAGGCTTCTATGACACGCAGCGGCGAGTGCAGTGCTTGGGCATACTCCAGCGACTGGACCTGCGGGGGCGAGAGATGCTGGTGAGGGCACCAGAGACGGCGGAGCAGGCGGTGGGAGTGATGTTCGGGACGCTGCGGGTAACGGCGGAGGGGCAGGAGATCGGGCGTACTACGTAGTGCCGGGGGGCGAGACGCCCGCACTACGCGGATTGTTGAAACCACGGGCAGGCGGCCCGTGCCACTGGAAGAACGAGGCGGCGGTGGGGCTGGAACAGGGCGCTCAGCGCCAATCATTCCCCTTCGAGGTCCCCACCAATGTCCAAGCAGATGGTCTCAGACCTGCAGCCCAACGCCAGTGTTTCGACCTGGTTTGCAGTCATGGAGAAGAGCCTGCAGCCGTTTAAGAACAAGCCCGGGCAGTTCCTGAATGTAACGCTCGGAGACCGCTCCGGAACGATCATGGGCAGGGCCTGGGACAACGCGGAACAGCTTGCGGAGCTTTGTGTAGTAAATACAGTTATCAAGGTTGAGGGCCGGGTCGACGAGTACCGTGGCAAGCTGCAGCTCATCATCGAGGACCTGGCACCGTGCGGCGAAGATGAGTACGACAAGGCGGACTTGCTGCGCTGCAGCGAGAAGGACACAACCGAGCTGGTCCAACAGCTTCAGGGCTATGTCGAGCAGGTTCAGCAACCGCACCTGAGACAACTTTTGGAGCTCTTCTTCGGCGACGAGGCCTTCCTGCTGGCCTTCGCGCAGGCTCCCGGAGCCAAGCGGCAGCACCACGCGCATCTGGGCGGCCTGCTGGAGCACACGCTCGGAGTGGTGCGAATCCTGTGCACCCTGCACGAGATACACCCGCAGCTTGACCGAGACCTGCTCATAACCGGAGCGCTGCTGCACGATGCGGGCAAGCTGGAGGAGTACTCGACGGGTGTGGCCATAGACTACACGGACATCGGACGGCTGGTCGGACATATTGTGATAACAGACCGCTGGGTACGTGAGCGGATCATGCAGATACCGGACTTTCCACAGGAACTGGACAACAAGCTCAACCACCTGCTGCTGAGCCACCACGGCCAGAAGGAGTATGGGGCGCCCGTGCTGCCCATGACCGCGGAGGCCACGGCTCTACATTATGCGGATAATTTGGACGCCCACGTCCAGTGCTTTATCCAAGCCATAGAAGAAGGAGGGGTCACAGGCAATAAGTGGACGGAGTACCAGAGGATGTTTGACCGGTACTTCTACATTGGGTCTCAGCCGGCACAGGGAGCGGATGAGACGGGCGGTAGCGACAGCTAACCGCAGCGGTAGGGAAATACCCTACCAGGACCTTCGAGAAGCCCTATACGGGCACGAAAGAAACCTGAAAAATAGTGGATGGATGGATGAAGGGGTGGTGAACATCAACACCGGAACCGCGTCTACAATGATGATGGGCAGATATGATATCCGCCCGCAGCAAGTCGAGGAATTGGTCGAGAGATCGAAACAGGGTCATACCCTGGCGTTCGACCAACTCGTGAACCTGTACAAAGATCGCATCTATAACTATGTAGCTCGCATGGTGCACGATCCCGTCGAGGCCGAGGACATCGCGCAGGAAGCGTTCGTCAAGGCGTACCGCAACCTGCCGTCATTTCGAGGGGCTTCCACCTTCCAGACGTGGCTCTACCGCATCGCGAGCAATTTGACAATTGACTCCGTCCGCAGACGCCGCCGACGGGAGAATACCTGCTCGCTGGATGCCCCGCTGGATACCGATGAGGGCCAGATGGCGCGAGAGCAGGAAGATGCCTCCACGCCAGGTCCCGTTCGGGACCTCGAGACGGCGGAATTGCAGCGGCAGGTGCACCGCGCGATTACGCAGCTTTCACCAAAGCTACGCAGCGTGGTAGTGCTCTACGAACTGCAGGGGCTCAGTTACGAGGAGATAGCCGATATCCTCGGCTGCCCCCTCGGAACGGTAAAGAGCCGCCTGTTCAATGCCCGGATGGAGCTCAGGCAAAGACTACAGGATATCTTGCCAGAGTTCAACGGAGGAACCATCTGAGCATGCCATGCCGCAAATATCAGTATCTGATCGGAACAGAGAAGGCGGAGAAACTAGCGGAGAATGAACCCTTACAAGCGCACCTGCGCGAATGCACAGAGTGCGCCCAACTTGCCCGGGAAATGCAGCAACTGGCCGGGATACTCCGCGGGCTGGACGTTCTGGAGGCCCCGGAGACCCTTGGTCAGAGGGTGAGCACCCGCATAGCTGCGAGCCCGCCGTCACCGCGTTCGTGGTGGCAACGGCTCCGGGATGCGCTGGGTGGTCCCGCTCCAGTGCTGCAGCCGCGTCAGGCGCTAGCCGCAGCCGGTTTGATCGTACTGGTAGTTGCGCTGCTCGCAGTCGTCTTTTACCAACCATCAGCCTCCACGCCGGTGACCGCAGTGCCGGCCCTCGCCTCACCTGCTGGGAGTCAGCCGATTTCCTACCCGGAAGGCGGACCAAACTCCGGCGCCGCACCAGGAGCTACCGGCAATACCGACCGAACCACCAAGTGATACCAGGCTGCCAAAGTGGAAATGGGGCGCATCCCAATCGGGATGCGCCCCATTTGATTCCAACTGTGTTGTCTACCAGCTATCAGGTCCGCTTCTTGCGGAAGTACGGCTTGGGCCGTCCACCCTCTTCTTCGCCCCCGCCAGCGTCGGCTGAGGGACGGTGTCCGCCTGAGGGCCTGGCGGCGCCGCCGCCGCCACTACCACCACCGGGCCGGGGCCGGCCACGGTCGCCGCCGCGGTCTCCGCCACGATCGCCACCGCCGCCACGTCCACCGGTCTCGGGAACGTAGTTGGCGGGCTTGGGCAGCAGTTCCTTGCGGCTCAGCCGGATCTTGCCGTCGCTGTCCACTTCGATGACCTTCACCTGGAGCTTGTCACCGGGCTTGACGACGTCCTGAGTGCTCTTGACGTGCTCCCAGGCCAGATGCGAGATGTGCACGAGGCCCTCGCGTCCGGGCAGGATCTCCACGAAGGCGCCGAAGTCGGTGGTTGAGACGACTTCGCCCTCGAAGACTTCCCCTACCTCGACGACACGCGTCAGGTCATTGATTGCGCTGCGGGCTGCTTCGACGCCCTCGGCGTTGGTCCCGAAGACGAGGACCGTGCCGTCGTCTTCGATGTCAATGTTGACTTCATAGGTATCCTGCAAGCGGCGGATGTTCTTGCCGCCGGGGCCGATTACCAGGCCGATCTGCTCCTTCTGGATGATCAGGGAGAGCATGCGCGGGGCGTACTTCGACAGCTCCTGGCGCGGGTACGGGATGGCGTCGGCCATGACGTCCAGGACGTGCAATCGCGCGTTGTGCGCCTGGCGCAAGCCGTCGGCCAGGATTTCGAGCGAGACGCCCTGCGTCTTGGTGTCCATCTGGATGCAGTTGACGCCGGAGCGCGTCCCGGCGATCTTGAGGTCCATGCCGCCCATGAAGTCCTCGATGGCTTCCATGTCAACGAGCAGGCGGTAGTCATCGCAGCAGTCGATCAGACCGATGGAGATACCCGCTACGGGGGCCTTGATCGGCACACCGGCGTCCATGAGGGCCAGTGTCGAGCCACAGACCGCCGCCATGGAGGTCGAGGCGTTGGCCTGCAGGACCTCGGAGACGAGACGGATGGTGTACGGGAACTCGGCCTCGGGCGGCAGAACCCGCTCGATGGCCTTCCGGGCGAGTGCGCCGTGACCGATCTCGCGGCGTCCGGTCCCACGCAGCCCGCGCACTTCGCCGGTCGAGTACGGCGGGAAGTTGTAGTGGTGCATGAACCGGGTGTACTCTTCTTCCTCGAGCGTCCGGATCATTCTCTGGTCGCTAACCGCGCCAAGGGTGGCGATGGTCATGACCTGCGTCACGCCACGGTTGAAGAGCCCGGAGCCGTGAACGCGGGGGAGCAAGCCCACTTCGGCGCTGAGCGGCCGCACTTCGTCGAGCGCCCGGCCGTCCGCGCGCTTGCCCTCGTTGATCGCCAAGGCTTTGAGATACTCCTTGATGATCGTCTCAAAAGCCTCGTAGATGTCGCTCTCGGGCTTCTCGTGCTGCTCGGAGAGTTCGGTCGCAGCCTGGTCGCGGAGGGCGTCCAACGCCCGCTCACGGCCGAGCTTGTCACTGCTGAGCACGACTTCCTGCAGGCGCTGGGTGTAGTTGTCGCGCAGATACTGCAGGATTTCCTCGCGCGGCTCCCAGATCTTCATGTCAGCTTTGGGCTTGCCGGCCTTTTCCCGGAGCTCATCCATGGCGGCGCGGATCGGCACACAGGCCTCTTCAGCGATGCGCATGGCCTCGACAACGACTTCCTCGGGGACCTCGCTGCCTTCCATCTCCACCATGACGATGCCCCTGGGGCCGGAGGAGACGACGACATCGAGCTCGGCCTCGGAGAGCTGGTCGAAACTCGGGTTGATGATGAACTCGCCATTCAGACGGGCGACGCGCACTGAGGCCAAGGGCCCTTCGAAGGGCACGCTCGAGAGATGCACGGAGAGTGAGGCCGCATTCATGGCCACAATGTCGGTGAGGTTCGCGTTCTCAGCCGACAGGGGGTTCACGATGATCTGCACGTCGTGGCGCAGTCCGTGCGGCAGCAGCGGCCGGATAGGCCGGTCTATCTTGCGGGAAACCAGGGTCGCTTCTTCGGAGGGGCGGCCCTCACGCTTGAAGAACCCGCCGGGAATGCGGCCCACGGCGTACATCTTCTCTTCGAAATCAACGCGCAACGGCAGGAAATTGGCGTCTACGGGCTTGTCAGTGACGCCGCAGGTGCCGAGCACCACTGTCTCGCCGTAGGTCACCACTACCGAGGCGTTGACCAACTGCGCCAGCTTGCCTGTCTGGAATGACATAGGCCTGCCGGCGACATCCACACTTACCTCATTTATCAAGTGAGTATCCTCCATGGGGTCCGGACGGGGGAGGCGGAGAAGGTGAGGAAACAGTGAAAGGGGAGGGATTGTGGGAGGGGCACTGCCCCCGAAGGTCGCGGTCGGTGACCGCTCCCACAGGTTTGCTCCGCTTTCACTGATTCCCCGCTTCTCGTCACCCTCCGTCCGGCCCTGCTACTTTGCCCTTAAGGGCAAAACACAAAAGCTACGCCCCGTTTTTGCCGGAGCGTAGCTTGTTGTTTCATAGTTTCTGCACCAGCCCACTCCCCCGTCCACACACTCTATCTCCTCAGACTGAGCTCACCAAGCAACTGGCGGTAGCGGTCAATGTCTTTGTTGCGCAGATAGTTCAACAGACGTCGCCGCTGCCCTACGAGTTTGAGCAGACCGCGCCGGGAGTGATGGTCTTTCTTATGCTGCTGCAAGTGCTGGGTCAGGTATTCGATGCGTCCGGTGAGCAGCGCGATCTGCACTGCCGGCGAACCGGTGTCGCCTTCTTTGGTAGCGAACCGGCCGATGATCTCCTGCTTGTCCTGCTTGTCGAGCATGCTAATCCCTCTTCCCTTTCGGGCACGCCACCCTGTGGCATCCCGAGGACGCTGCGCCTGGATTTGTTCGCTCGTAGAGAGCCTTGGCCCGTGGCCACGGCAGCGCCGGGAACGGCGCGTGTCCCAGCCGGGGCGACGCAACGACTGACTTAGTATAGCAAACAACTGTACGAAAGTAAACACTGAGCAAGCCGTCTGGAGGGCGATGGCGCCGTGCGCACTGCCCTCCCCCACCTCAGACGATGATTGTCTCCTCGCGGCCCGGGCCCACCGAGACCATTTCCAGCGGCGTCTCAGCCAATTCCGACATCCGCTGCACGTATCTCTGCGCGTTCTCGGGCAGTTCCGCGAGCTTGCGGCAGTGGCTGATCTCCGTCTGCCACCCGGGAAGCTCCTCCCAGACGGGCTCCACGCGCTCGAGCAGATCCAGGTTCGCCGGCATCAGCTTCAGCGTCTTGCCGTCGAGCTTGTAGGCCACGCAGATACTGATCTTCTCGAACGGGTTCAGCACGTCCAGCAGCGTCACTGCCAGGCCTGTCGCCCCGTTGATGCGGGCGGAGGTACCGAGCGCGACGCCGTCGAGCCAGCCACAGCGGCGCGGACGGCCGGTCGTGGTACCGTACTCCTTGCCCCGCTCGCGGATGAGGTTGCCGGTGTCGTTCAGAAGCTCGGTCGGGAAAGCCCCTGCCCCGACGCGGGTCATGTAGGCTTTGTTGACGATGGTGACCTGCTTGATCGCTGTCGGCCCGACGCCCGTCCCCAGACATGCCGAACCGGAAACCGGATGAGAGCTGGTCACGAACGGATAGGTACCATAGTCGAGGTCAAGGAACGTGCCTTGGGCGCCCTCGAAGACGATGCGCGCATCGCGCTCCATCTGCTCGAATATGATGGCCCGGATGTCGGTGATGTGGTGCCCGAAGACCGGGACATACGACAGGGTCTCTTCGACGACTTCGTCCACATTGAGCGGAGCGTGGCCGTAGAGGCATTCGAGTATCTTGTTCTTCTCGGCGAGCTGGCCAGCCACGCGCTCGCGCAGGACTTCAGGGTTGAGGAGGTCCCACATGCGCACCGGCTGCGGCATTCGGGCGGTCTTGTCGGTGTAGACAGGGCCGATGCCACGCAAGGTGGTACCGATGCCTACCTTGCCGCGTGACTCCTCCTGGAGGCGGTCCAGGACCAGGTGATAGGGCATGATGACGTGCGCATTGCCACTGATGCGCAGGCCCTGGCATGAGACGCCGCGGTCGCGCAATCCCTGGTACTCTTCGGCCAAGCACTTGGGCTCGATCACGGTGCCGTCACCCATCACGCTGAGGACGTGGTCATGTAGAATGCCGGAGGGGATCAGGTGGAGCTTGAAGGTCGTGCCGTTGACGACAACGGTGTGGCCGGCATTGCTGCCGCCCTGGTAGCGGACGACGACATCGGCCTGCTCGGCGAGCAGGTCGGTGATCTTGCCCTTTCCCTCGTCTCCCCATTGCGCGCCGACAACAACCTTGCACGGCATAGGTATACCTCCCTGTACACAGCAAAAAGGGCTCAAGGGGACGAGCCTCCTGAGCCCTGAAAGTCTAGTTCACGGGCTTTGTGGTTCCCGTAAGTGTCTTATAGCACAGCAGTGCGCCGCTGTCAAGGCACGAGCTACTGCCCACCGGCCCCCGGAGCTGGTGTGGCAGGTGCTGCCGGTCCCGGCACAGCGGGAGTTGCGGTTGCCGGCGCGGGGGCGGTGGCACCCGTCGCCGGGCGCAGCTCAGGATACAGCGGCTGGTTCAGCTTCACGCTGTCCCGATAGCGCTTGAGGTCGTTCAGGAGGCTCTCCATGCGCACTATCAGGCTGTCGATCATGTCATCGCCAGCGATGGCTTCGTAAGCCTCCACCTCGCCAAGCTGCACGTCGCGGTCTGATCCCCAGTTGGTCAGGATCACCAGCCGCAGGTAGCGCGCCTCGGTCGGCAGGAAGTCGAAGGTCTGCTTGAAGGGCTTGTTCATTAGCTGCGCGCGCTTGACCAGCGCCCACGGCCCGTTGGCGGTCGTGATCGACGCATACAGCTCAAAGTCCTTTGCGCCACGGCCGATGAGCGTCGGGTCAACGGTCGTCGGGTCGATAACCAGACGGCTCAGGAGCCGAGTCTGTTCGTTGGCGACCGCGAAGACGATCCACGCCGGCATGTTAGGCTTGGGCGGGGCATCGGCCGACCAGCCGCAGGAGTTCTCCGGCCGGTAGGTCCCCGTCACGAACTGGCCATCGATAAGGTTGGAGGCCTGCCACTGCGGCACGGGCTGGCGGTTCTCATCCAGGCGCTGGCTGGAGAAAGAGATGACCTTGCCCCCATTGGCGGCCAGCAACTGGTTGGTGCTGCCGGCGGTGAAGCCGGCGTCGGTCTGAGCCACGGCGGCCCCAGCAATCAGTGCGACCAGGATTACGGTGACTAGCTGCAAACGCATGCGTTCTTCCTCTCTCTTCCGGCCCACACAAGCGGACCATCGGGGCTCAGCGTCCAGATCGGTGCCTCGGCCTAGTGCCCTGTTCCCCCGGCGGAGTAGTCATCGCTGAAGACTTCCGCGTCGTTGTAGTAGACCTGAATTGTTGCGTCTCCGACTATGGTGACAGGGATATCGCGCGACGCGCCGGGGTCAAGCGTCAACTCCTGAACCACCTGACCCGTTGCGGTATCGTCGCTCTTGATGATCTGTATCTTCTGCCCGCGCTGGTTGCCCTGTGCGATGACATTGACAATCAACCGGCGCTCGTTGGCCTTTTCGTTGCCTCGAGACGTATCCTCGCGGATGCGCACCTGCGGGTTATCGGGCGCCTGTCCCTCGCCTGCGCCTTCCGCCGGCTGCTCTTCGACAGTCGCAGGCTTGGGCTCCGGCCCCTTGCTCAGGGTCAGGTTAACGTCTGTCCCCGCGTTCACCTTGTTGCCGCCGGCAGGCTCCTGCTTGACCACTTGCCCCTTGGGGATCCGCTCGTGGAAGATGCTGTCAACTACCCCAACCTGCAGCTTGTCTGCAGTCAGGCGGTCCCGTGCCTCTGCTTCCGTACGTTCCAGCACATTCGGGACCGTCACCATCTGCTTGCTACGACTAATCACGAGTGCGACGGCCGTTCCGGCCTCTACCTGCTCACCGATGTCCGGGACCTGCTGCAGAACCGTACCTTCGGGCGCTGTATCATCTTCCTCGAAGCTGACCTTGCCAACGTGCAGGCCCCTCGCCTCGATCAGCTTCTGCGCTTCTGCCTGGCTGAGTCCTTTGACAGACGGAACCTCAACCTTCCTCGCAGTTGTTCCGGGATAAAATGCTTTGGTGACTAGCCAGCCGACGCCCAGCAGCGCCATGATCGCAATGATCACAGCCAGCGCGGTGGCCGCGGCCACGCTGCCAGGGTTCCTCTCCGGCACGGCCCTGGCACCAGTTGTGGGGGCGGTACGGGTCGGTGCTGGCGACGGCACATGCACTGGGCGCGGCGGCTCAGCCACTGTCGGCGGCATCTGCGTGGGGGCCAGGCGCATGGTCACTTCATCTGAGATCGGGCCCAGGACGCCGGTGCGGTCGAGATCAACACCATCGGCCAGCTTCTCCAGATCCACCAGGAGTTCGTCGGCGCCGCGATAGCGGCGCGGCGTCTCGCGTGCCATTGCCTTGTTGATCACGAACTCGGCTGACGGCGTGATGTTGGGGTTGAGTGCCCTCAACGACGGCGGGCGTTCCCGAACGTGCTTGGCCGCGATCTCGGCGGCCGATGAGCCGGTGAACGGCGGCCGGCCTGTGATGCACTCAAACATCACCACGCCGAGAGAGTAGATATCGGACTGAACGGTCGCCGGGGCCCCCTGAGCCTGCTCGGGAGACACGTAATACGCCGTTCCCAGGACCAACCCGCTGTCCGTCAGGCCCGAATCGCCTGTCGCCGCAGCAATTCCGAAGTCGGACAGCTTCACTCGGCCATCGTCGGTGAAGAGGATGTTGTGCGGCTTGACGTCGCGGTGCACCAACCCCTGCTTGTGCGCGTAGGCCAGCGCCCGCGCGCACTGGATGGTCACTTCCAGCACTTTGCGCAGGGGCAAGGGGGCGTACTCTTTGATGATCCGCTTGAGATCTGGCTCGGGCAGATACTCCATGACGATGTAGTAGATGTCCTCATCCACACCGGTGTCATAGATCTGCACGATATTGGGGTGATTCAGCTTTGCGGCCGCATGGGCCTCGCGCCGGAACCGCGCCACCACTTCCTCATTGCTCGCCATCTCCGGGCGCAGGATCTTTACGGCAACCTCACGTTCGAGGGTGATGTCGAGCGCCTTGTAGACAAGCGCAACGCCACCCTCGCCGATGCGGGCGTCGAGCCGGTAACGTCCAGCTACTAGCGATCCAATCATGGGGTTCCGTCACCACCTTCGCCAGGGAATGCGGATGCGTCCAAAAGGCGCTGTGGTACTGTCTGCGTTGTGGGCTGCGATATCAACGGAAACCGCCTCTTTCAACGGTTCTGGGTTGCCAACAGTTCTTCCAGGACTTTGCGGGCAATCGGCCCCGCGCTCTCTGAGCCGCTTTCGCCGCCTTCGACCACGACTGTGACTACGACCTGGGGGTTCTCAACAGGCGCGAAACAGGTGAACCAGCCATGCGCCGGCCCCTGCGGGTTCTCCGCAGAGCCGGTCTTGCCAGCCACGCTGATGCCACTCAGAGCCGCCACTCGCCCTGTTCCCTTTTCCACCACGTTCTGCATCATACCTGCAAGCGTGTGCGCCGTCTCGGGCTTGATCGCCTGCCCAAAATCCCCCGCCTCGCCCTTCGTCCGCACCCGCTTATCAGGCGTCATGACCTGCGCCACGATGTACGGCTGCAGCACGTGGCCACCATTGGCGATAGCAGCAGTCAGTCGCGCCACCTCAAAGGGCGTCAGCATCGTCGCGCCCTGCCCGAACGAGGCGAGTGCGAGTTGTGCATCGCCCTTGAAACCACGGAAATCGTACATCCGGCCCTTCTTGCTCGGCAGGCCCACATTGGCCTCATCCAGCAGGTGGAACTTCTTCATGTAGGCGATGAAGTTGTCGATCCCGATCTTCTCACCCAGTTTGGCGAACGCTATGTTGCAGGAGTCGCACAGCGCCCTATCGAGGTCCAACGCGCCGTGCCCGGAGAGGATGCGGCACTTGATGCGCGTGTGCGCCACTCGCTCTGTCCCGGCGCACCGGAACTCGGTCTCGGGCGTTGCCAGCCCCAGATCCAGCCCAACTGCCGCCGTGAAGATCTTGAAGACCGATCCGGGCGGATAGAGTCCCTGGACTGCCCGGTTGAGCTCGGGGACGTTCGGATCAAAGCGGAAGAAGTTTAGCTCCTCCTGTGAGGAGCTGACTTTGGCAGGGTCATACGTCGGAGCGCTTGCCAGCACCAGCGTGGCGCCCGTCCGGGGGTTCAGGGCCACTACGGCCCCCCGCCTGCCGTCCAACTCCTCGACGGCAAGCTGCTGCGCCGCGCTGTTGATGGTCAGGACGATATCATTGCCAGTCGGGCCGCCTGCCAGCAGATCACGCCAGGCATCGGCGTACTGCCCCAGCCCGTATAGGGGCTCCCGCAGACCATACTGCAGCCCGGTCTGTGGTGCATAGCCGGTCAGGTGCGCGAAATCGCTCCCGGCGGGGTAGGTGAGC
>JBDKRC010000312.1:0-20169 GCA_039683575.1 Armatimonadia bacterium
CCCTCCCGTGGGCGCGGCGCCCTTCTTTGGGGGGGGCGCCTCGATCTTGCTCGCTGTTGGGCGGGGGCTCGTACCCCGCGGGTCGTTATCCCCGACACCCGGAGCGGCGGGGTACGAGCCCCCGCCCTACAGAGACTCCCGTACTACGCGGGGCGGACCGCGTTGACACCCTGTCGGTGGTGTGGTAGATTTCGCCAATTGCTCAAAATCAACCCGCTGCGGACCAGCCACGGCGGGAAATGGAACTGGTGGAGGTTGTGATGAAGCGCGCTCTACTGATCATAAGTCTGATCCTGACGGCGGCCCTTTGCTGGGCCGCTTCGCCGTATCGCGAGGTGCTCGACAACGGGCTGACGCTGGTGGTTGAGGAAGACCACTCGGCGCCGGTAGTGACGGTTCAGTTCTTCGTCGGCACCGGCAGCATGTTCGAGGACAACTACCTCGGCACCGGCATCAGCCACCTGATCGAGCACACGCTGAGCGAGGGGACGCCACGGCTCAGCAGTGCCGATATCGAGCGCATTCGGGCCGAGCTCGGCAACAACTCCAACGCCTACACGTCCAACGACACCGTTTCGTACTACGTGGTGACCGCGCCTGAGCAGACGCTCAAGGCGGTCGACCTGCTATCGGACTATGTCTTCAACCCGACCTTCCCACAGGAGGCGGTGGACACCCAGAAGGGGATCATCCTCCGGGAGATGGCCCGGGGCGAGGACGATCCTGGCCACCAGCTCTACTATCTCTTTGCCGAAACGATGTTCCGCCAGTCGCCGATGGGGGTGAAGGTCATTGGCTATCCGGAGCAGTTCGCGGAACTCACTCGGGCCGACCTCGTGGCGCATCACCGCCGCTTCTATGTGCCGGGCAACGTGGTGGCTGTGGTGGTGGGGGACATCAACGCCCAGGCAACGCTGGCAGACCTGCGGACGGCCCTGGGCAAGGTGCCACGCCGGGCGCTGCGCCAGGTGATCCTGCCCCAGGAGCCACCGCAACTGTCGCCGCGGCGGGCGGTGAAGCAGCAGGAGGCTCTGTCGCGGGCATACTTTATGCTCGGCTACCCCACCGTCAGCCTCTTCTCTGACGACATGTACCCGCTGGACATCGCCGCCTACATACTCAGCAACGGGACCACCTCGCGGCTGGTATCGAAGTTGCGGGACGAGAAGGGCCTGGTGGATGGCATCAGCGCCTATTCGAGTACTCCGCCCTACGAGGGTGGCGTCTTCGGGGTTTCGGCCACCGCCTCCCCTGAGAACGTGGATGCGGCTGAAAAGGCCATACTTGCCGAATTGGCGGCCCTGCAGCAACGGCCTGTGACTTGCGAGGAGTTGGAACGGGCCAAGCGCCAGAAGGAAGCCGACCTGCTCTTTGGCCGGGTAACCACGCAGGGCCGGGCCGGCATGTATGGCAACGACCTGCTCACCACCGGCGACCTGAACTTCAGCGAGCGCTACGTGGCCCGCATCCGCCAAGTGACGGCGGCACAGGTGCAGCAGGCGGCGCGGAAGTACTTTGTGCCGCAGCACTACAACTTCGCGGCGCTGCTGCCGGCGACCACGAATGCCGAGGCAGCGCCAGCCGAAGCCCCGGCGGCCAAACCTGCGGGCACCGTGCCTGCAGCCGCTAAGCCTGCCGCAGCCGGCACGGTCTCGCCTGCGCGAGCGGCTGTGGTCGCAACGACGGCTCCGGCACAGGTTCAGGAAGTTACGCTCGCCAACGGCATGCGGCTGTTGGTCCAGGAGAACCATGCGGTACCGGTCGTGAACCTGTTCATCGCCGCACCGGGCGGCCTGCGCTTTGAAAATGAGAAGAACGTTGGCATCACGAGTCTGATGGCCAACATGCTGACGCGGGGCACAAAGACTCGCAACCGCCTCCAGATCGCCGCGGCGCTTGAGAACGTGGGCGGCGGCCTCGGGCCTTACTCAGGGCGCAACAGCTTCGGAGTCTCGGCTCAGGTGCGTGCTCAGGACCTGCCGCTGGCCCTGGAGATCGCGGCGGATGTGCTGGGCAACCCGACCTTCCCCGAGGCGGAGTTGCAGCAGCAGAAGCAACTGCATCTGGCGGCGCTGGCTACGCGGAAGGACGACGTTGATACCGTGGCCAACGACCTGATGCTGCAGACGCTGTTTAGGCAGTACCCGTACCGTTACCCAACCGCCGGCACGCCCGAATCGGTGGCGGCTCTGACCCGCGAAGACCTCATCGCCTTCCACAAGCGCGCCGTGGAGCCGGCGAGCATGGTCATGGCCATATTTGGCGACACCATGCTGGCGCAGGCCCGCGTGCTCGCGGAGCGCTATTTCGCAAACTTCAAGGCGGGCCGCAGCGACCTGCAGCCCGCGCCAATAGAGGCGCCGCCGACTGAGCCGCGCACTGAAAACGTGACCCGGCCACAGCAGCAGGCAGTGATCGTCTACGGGTTCCGCAGCGGCACCATCGCCGATCCTGAGCGGTACGCGCGCGATGTCATGAGCGCGGTGTTCGCCGGCATCGGCTATCCCGGCGGACGGCTGCACAACGCTCTGCGGGGCCAGCAACTGGTCTATGCGACCTTCGCTCACGAGATGCCGGGGCCTGATGCGGGTGTTTTCACAATCTATGCGGGAACCGCACCGGACCGGGCAGGAGTCGTACAACAGCAGATTGAGCGATTGGTAACGGAGTTGCAGGCGGCGCCGCCCACGGCGGAGGAGTTGGCCCTGGGCAAGAATATCGCCATCGCCAGCCACGCGGTGGAGCTTGAGAGCAGCGGCGCCCGCGCTCAGGCGGTGGCCCTGAACGTGCTCTACGGGCTTGGGCGCAACGAGATTTTCGAGTATGCCGACAGGATCAATGCCGTGACGGCGGACGAGGTGCAGCAGCAGGCGCGACAGCTCATGCCACTGGCGAAGCGAGTGCTGGTGGTGACGCATCCCTGAGATAGTGTGTGGGAGGGGCCACCGACCCCTCCCACAAGTCAAGTTGCCTAAGTAGTTGCGAATTCTCAGCTAACACGGCACAATAGCACCGGGCTTCCCGAACCAGGACCTCATGCTTGGCATGAGGTCCTTTGAGGTCGCCCCCAGACCGAAGATCTGTCATAGATCGTAAGACTCGAGGTTGGGACTTTGACGACGCAGGCTTTTCCGACAGTTGTTCCCCATGAGATCGAGCGGGTCATGTCCGCTGTCTCCATGGAGCGGGTTGAGGCCCTGATGGAGGCCATCACCCGCGCCGAGGGCGTGTTTGTGTGCGGCGCAGGCCGCAGTCTGCTGATGATGCAGGCGTTTGCGATGCGACTTGTGCACCTGGGTATGACGGCCTATGTCGTAGGTGAGACCATTACACCGGCCATCGCCCCTAACAACCTGCTCATCGCCGGCACCGGTTCCGGCCAGACGCGGACCACCCTTGCCATGATGGAGGCTGCTCACGGCCGCAAAGCCATGACGGCGAGCATCACTGCCCATGCCGAATCGCCGATCGGGTTGGTTTCAGACCTGATCGTGGAGATACCGACGCCGGTCACCGTGGCGCCCAATGTCGTGCGCGGGAGCATCCAACCTCCGGGTTCGCTCTTTGAGCAGTGCCTGTTGGTGCTTTGCGATACCATGGTGATGATGTTCATGCAGCGTCTCGGCGTGACGGAAGAAATGATGCGCGCGCGGCATACTAAACTCGAGTAAGGGCACACGCCGAACCCCACTTTCTGACCTTTCCACCGATGATCACTACATCGAACCACGAGAAGCTGCTCTGATCATGAACAAGATGCGGACCCGAGTTCTGAAAACTGTCATCCTGATCCTCCTCGCCTTTGCGCTGCTGGTCGTCGCGGCGGCGCTGACCGTCGCCGCGCAGGCCCGCAGCTTCAAGGCCAGCGGTCGCATCGCGGACAATGTCACCATATCCGACGTCGAGGTCGGCGGTCTCAAACAGGCTGAAGCGATGAAGAAGCTTCAGGACGAGTGGCTACCGACACTGCCCGCCGAGTTGACGCTCAAGCACGGGAGCGAAAGCCTCGAACTGTCCGCCGAGGAACTGGGCCGCGAGCCGCAGATCGAGACGGCGGTCAACAAAGCCATGCTCGTCGGGCGCGAGGGCGGTTTTCTGCAGCAGTTCAAGACGCGGATGCAGCTATGGCGGGGACATCTGGACATTCCCGTTGCAGTCAATGTTGACAACAAGAAGCTGCAGACTGCGGTCGCGAATCTGGCCGCCAAGCTGGATCAGGAGCCGGTCGATGCCCGCGTGACCGTAACCGGCGCCCAGACGGTCTCCGTGATCCCCGGCAAGGTTGGGATCAAGCTCGACCAGAAGACTGCTTCTGAAGGCATCGCCAAGGCCCTGAAGAGCCTGCAGGCCGAACCGGTGACGCTCACCAGTCGCAAACAGGATCCGAAGGTGAAGGCTTCCGACCTGGCCAACCTGGAAGTGGTGCTGGGCAGCTACTCGACCTCCTACAACTCCGGTAAGGTGGACCGCAGCCATAACCTGAAGCTGGCTGTTGAGGCCATCAACGGCACGGTAGTCATGCCCGGCCAGAGCTTCTCCACCGATCAGGCAATCGGTCCGCGCATCGAAGCGCGGGGCTTCCGCGAGGCGCCGATCTTCGCCGATGGTGAGGTGACGCCTGCGACGGGCGGCGGCATCTGCCAGATTGCCTCCACCATCTACAATGCGGCCCTCTTCGCCGACCTGCCCGTCACCGAGCGGCACAAGCATTCCCAGCCGGTCACCTACACTCCCGCCGGGCGCGATGCCACTGTGTACTCCGGCAGCTTTGACCTGCGCTTCCGCAATGACACCGGGTACCCCGTTGTGCTACTGGCCTCGATGGGCGGCAGCCGCGTCAACGTCAGCATCATCGGCAAAAAGGAAGCGAACCGGAAGGTACGGATCGAGCGTTCGCCTGTGACGCGGGTACCTTTCGAGAAGCAGGAGATCCCCGATCCCGCCCTGCCGCTTGGCAAGAAGCAGGTGGAAAAGAAGGGCCGCCCGGGGCTCAAGGTGACGGTCTACCAGATAGTGAAGCAGCCTGACGGCTCGGAGGAGCGGCGGACGCTGCACACGGACGTATACCGGCCGCAGAAGGAAGTCGTGAGGGTGGGGACCAAGAAGCCGGTCGTGCCGCCAGGCATGAAGCTGATGCCCGATGGCAAGCTGGTACCCATCAAGCCTGGCGCGAAGCCGGTAGCCAATGGCAAGAAGGGCAAGGCTGCAGCGCCGGCCACGGTCGCCAAGGCGGCTAAGGGGGCTCACAAGGCTCCGGCCGCGAAGAAGAAGGCCCCCGCCAAGCCCAAGGCTGCACAGGTCATTAAGAAGAAGAAGAAGACGTAGTAGCAGAGATTTTGGTTGTAGGAGTAGAGCCGATGAAAGCCGCGCGCATGTTTGGCGTTCGCGATGTGAGAGTAGTCGAGAGCGAGGAGCCCGCTTTACAGCCGGGCGAGGTGCTGATGCGGGTCAAGGCCTGTGCCATCTGCGCCTCTGACCTGCATATGTACGAGGAAGGCCACAGCAGCGGGGTGTACCCCTTCGGGCCGATCATCCTGGGGCACGAATTCTCTGGTGAGATCGCCAGGATCGGAGAGGGCGTTACGGGCTGGAGCATTGGCGATCGCGTGGCCTGCGAGCCAAGCTGGCACTGCAGCGAGTGCGACATGTGCCGGCGCGGTTTGACGAACCTGTGCCGCAACATCATCTTCCCCAGCTACCCCGACCGCGACGGCGCCCTGGCCGAGTTCATCAACGTCCCGGCCTTTTCGCTGGCGACGCTGCCTGAAAACGTGGACTTCATCGGCGGCGCGCTGGCCGAGCCGCTGGGCGTGGCGCTGCATGCCGTACGGCGCAGCGACCTCGAGCCGGGAATGAAGGTTGCCATTCTTGGTGCGGGAGCCATTGGACTCTCGATCCTGCAGATGTGCAAGGCCTTTGGAGCAGGTGAGATACTGGTCGCCGAGCCGCTGGAGGGACGGCGGGCCGCCCCGGAGCGCCTGGGTGCGAAGGTTGCCCCGATGGCAGCCGACCTGCACCAGTTCTTCGGCAAAGAGGATGAGCCGGACATAGTCTTCGAGGCCGCCGGTGGCGACAATACCTTCCGCGACGCCCTGGGCCTCGTACGCCCCGAGGGTCGCGTAATGGTGCTGGGGATACCCTCGCTTGACGAGCAGCAGTACTCGGCCCGCGTTCCGCGGCGCAAAGAGACCACTGTGATGTTCTGCCGCCGCTCGCGTGACACCCTTCACGAGTGTCTGGAGATGATCTCCGACGGGCGTCTGGACATAGCTGCCTACCCCGTCCAGACCTACTCGCTCGACGAAGCTCCAGAGGCCCTGGAAGCCTCCGGCCGGCGCGAGGGTGCCATGGTGCGCGCTATCGTCTGCCCCTAGAAACAGATAGCTTGAAAGCAATACGGGCGCCATCCATTGATGGCGCCCGTATTGCTTTTGGCAGGGTGGCCATGGTCCAGCCAACCTGCCGCACAAAAAAAGCAGCCGGTCCACGAAAGCGATATCCGGGGGGGAGCGAATATCGGGGGTGTGAACCGGCTGCAAACTTAACTTATATACTACGTCGTGTGACGGTTATAATATAACCATCTACCAGTTTTGTAAACCCCCCTTTTCAAGATTCCCACGACTTTTTTGCAGAAAGTGCGATTTGGCTTACTCGAGTTTGCCGATCTGGAAACTGCGGAATCGGCATGGGCCCTCGCCCGACCACAGACCTGCCTCGCCCGCCGGGAGCGGCTGTGGATCCTCGCAGACGAGCTTCCGCTCGCGGTTGACGTATACCGCAAACGTCCCGCCGCGCGCGTATACGCGCAATTCGTGGAATACGCCGGGCTGCACCGCAAACTTGCTGGCTCCGACCTTGGCCCACTTCTTGCCATCGTACTTCCACAGGTTCACGCCCTGCTCGTAGAGCACCAGCGAGTACATGGGCCCGGTGATGTCACCGGCGCGCTGGGCGCGGAACATGATCGCCGGGGCGCCCTTGCGGTCAAAGGCGGTCTCGCAGCGAGCCGCGACATCGGAGGCCGCGAAATCGCGCAGCATCAGCATGGAGACGCCCACCCCGTCCTTGGCCGCCACGATCTCCTTCTCGCCATAGCCGGGGGCGATGTAATTCTCGATATAGCCCTGGCGCTGCACGAAGGGCACGATCTTGGGAAAGCGTTCCTCCCGGCAGGGAAGCCACCGCGAGTGATCCCAGGCTGTGAAACCGACCTTCACAGTCTGGGCCGAGACCAGCGTCGTAACGCCGAGGCAGAGAAGGCACAGGCAGCGTCTGAGCATGTTCAAGCACCTGCTGGGGGAGAGAGTGGCAGCTAACGGGCCCGTCTATCGAGATCGCTGGCGCCAAACGAGACCTGGCGGTGTCGAGTGGCCTTAAGGCGGGTGTTGGCGACATCCAGCTTCCAGTCGGTAATGGTCCAGATACCATCGACGTTGTCATAGCTGGAGCTGCGGAAGGTCAAGGGTCCGGTGGCATGGAGGCGGTACGGCTCTCGCGCGACGTATCCGAGCGCCGCCAGCGGACGGAACTGACCGCCCTTGATCACAAAGAGCTGCGCTTCGTTCCAGTTCGAGGTGCCGTACTGTTCGACCACGAGCACATCTGGCTGGCCCTTGCCGACGTGCAGCACGAACGCCATGTCGCGTTCGAGGTTGAACTCGCCGCGGTTGGTATCGCCAAACAGCAGTATGCTCTGCTTCACGGGCGCACCACCGCTCTTGCGGCGCAGGGTCGTCTGGTACAGCCCTGCGGCCTTGCGGTCGCCCTCATCGTACGCGGCGTACATGTCGTCGGGGCCGATGGGAGTGACCTGTTCATCCGGGGCAAAGATCATGACTTCGTAGCCCTGCCCGGCCGCATCCTTCATGGCAAAGGTGAAGCGTGCGGGCACGGCGCTGGCGACCGAGGCCAACAGGCCCATGGCTGCCGGGATGATGAGACTAACCGCCAGATAGCGCTGCCACCTCATCAGTTGTCATCCCCTCTTCGGACGGTTATCCGAAGTACTTCTCGAGGGCCTCTGCCACGCCCTCTTCCTCGTGTTCCGGCACGAAATCCGCGGCCTCGCGCGTCAGTTCGTGAGCCCTGGGCATCGCCACGCCGACCCCGGCCCAGGCGATCATCGGCTGGTCGTTGAGGTTGTCGCCGATGGCCATAACCTGCTCGCGCTTGAGCCCCAGGTGCCCAGCCAGCCACTCTACGGCATGGCCCTTGGAGGCGTCCTTGCTCAGGAACTCAATGTACTCGGGCATGGATCGGGTGACATACACCCGGTCGGAGAACTCCGCCTGTAACAGCGGCAAAAGCCGGTCGCATTCGTGCGGGTACGCTGTCAGAAGCAGCTTGGTCGGCGAATTGCCGTCGAAGCGTCGGAAATCGCCCACCGGCACCGTCAGATCACCCGTCCGGCTGTGATACAGCCACGCCCAGTGGTCCACACGGAGCGTGTAGAGCACATCATCGAGGTAGTAGTTCATGCTGAACCACTGCTCTACGCCGTACTGCACGATCTCAGCGGCCAGATCAGCCTGCAGTGGCACATGCAGCATAGGCTCTTCCGCGTCCGGTAGCCGCACCATGGCGCCATTGTAGGAGATGATTGGCGTGCTGCCATCAATCCCAAGGTGACTGACGAATTTGCGGGCGCTGGTGTGCATCCGGCCGGTGGCGATGGCCACGGTCACGCCCTTGTCCTGCACCATCTTCAGGGCGCGGATGTTGCGCTCGGGGATATGGTCTCCGTGCACAAGCGTGCCATCGAGGTCAATGGTAATGAGTTTGATATCTGCCAACAAAACGAACATCCCTTCCGTAACAGCACACGAGCGATCTCCGCTGACGACCGGAGATCGCTCGCACAAGTGTGCGACTTAGTATACCACAACATGCGACAATGCGCCAACGCTACGGGACCGCTCGCCCGCGCGGGGCAGGCGAGGGCGTCCCTATTGGATCAACCTACTTGAGGTTTGCGATCATGGCCTTGATCTTGTCGAGGCAGATGCGGCTGCTCTCTTCGCCGCCGGCGCTGAAGGCTGCGCCGCCGGGGCGGTTCATCGCTTCCTCGGACAGCGCCGAGGAGATCCGCCAGTGGGTCTCGAGCGAGCATGCGCCCTCATAGCCCATGTCCTTGAGCGCCTGGAACTGGGCCGGGTAGTCAATGTAGCCGCCGTCGCCTACGGGTACGCAGCGGGCGCCACCCTCGGCTTCGGGGTCCTTGACGGCATCCTTGATGTGCATGTGGATCAGCCAGGGCTTCATGCGCTCCCAGGCGTTCGGGAAGGGCAGTTCGCCACCCTCGGCGTAGACTTCATTGGCGGGGTCCCAGATCGCCCGCACGCGCGGGTTGTTGAGCGCCTTGTACATCCGCTCCGCTTCCGCAGCGCTGCCGATGTGGGTGCTGGCCTCGTTCTCGATCCCGATGTAGATGTCTTCCTGCTCGCAGATCTCGATGGGCTTGATATAGCTGTCGAGAAGCTGCTGCCAGACGGCCTCAGCGGGCCCGGTCTTCCAGAATGTGAAACCGCGGACGATCTTGCAGCCGAACAGGTGGCACATCTCGGCGCAGCGCCGCAGGATGCCCAGGTGCTCCTGGTAAGCGGCTTCGTCGCCGAGGTCGCACTTCAGGAACGGCGCGGCGATGGCGGCGACGCCCATCCCGGCGGCGTCGAGAATCTGCTTCATCTGCTGGAGTTGGTCATCCGTGAGCCTATGACCGGGCGTATCCCATATCGAACGCGGCTCGACCAGCGGGACGCCATACTCGCTGCATACATCTACCACGCGCTGGAAGTCCTGCGAGATCTCATCCGAGATTACACTGAGTTTGAACATTGACTGTCACCCTTCGCAATTGTTGAAACGCTCAGTTCCCCAGGCGTCACCGGATTACCTTCTGGTGGGGCCCTATGGGAGGGGTCTCCGACCCCGACTGCCTTAGCTGCGCTGCACGAAGTTCATCCGCAGTGTCGCCAGAAGCTGATCCAGTTCGCGCTTTTCGGCGACCTGCAGGTTGTCTCCCAGAGCGTCTTTGAGGTAGGCGAGCGTATCAATCGCCAGCCGTGCCTGCTTGAGGTCTGTCTTGAGCTCTGTGGACCCCGGAGGCACTCGCAGGCCCATTTCGACCCACGCCTGCTCGGCCAGCATGTTCAGCATCAGCCGCAGCAGACCGTACGTGTCAAACTGCATCTGCGGCTCCGCTCCGTGCTGGTGGCTGTCCGGAGCTTCGGAGGCGGTGTCGGCTTCCATGGGGATGCCCTCCACCGATGGCTCTACATGCCCCTCATCTGTGTCGGTCACTGCTTCTTCTGCCGGCTGCTGCTGCTCGCGATCATCAACCATCGTCATCACCTCTTCAAGACAAACCAAGTCCTTGAACCTCGACGAGAGTTCCCGTAGAAGTATACTCAAACTCGGTCCCGACGTGTAGTAGCTGTTCGATCACCCAGGCATTTGTCTCAAGGTGTCCGGTCAGCCTTGGCGACAGATAGACCGAGCGCCCCTCGGCCAGCACGGCGTATAGCAGCAACTGGTCCGCCAGCCTCTCGTCCACCGTCGCCTCAGAGCCCAGGAAGGCCCGCAGGGCTTCCCCGGTTTCGGCGCCCACCTGTTCGGCGGGCTTGCCGCGCTCACCCAGGCTGGTGAAGCCCCCCGCGCCGCTGGCGAACCTCACCGCTGCAAAGCAGGTGGTGCCGTGCGAGTGGGACGGCTCGTGGTGCTGCTCGCATGGCAGCGCAAGGCGCTTTCCCAGCGCCTCCTGCAGGCCCTGGCACTGCCGCTGTGCGATATGCATGGGCAGCTTCTCCGAGACCAGGCTGTGAGCGACCGCGCCGGTTATCTCGCCCCGCTGGGTCCACTGTAGCGCCTGCAGCGGCCCCTGCAGTGGCTCGATCCAGGCCTGCACCTCGCCGCCGCCGGCGGGGTACCAGCCGTGCCTGCGGCACTCCAGCCGCGTACTTACGCCCATTTGGCGCACGGTTGGCAGAAAGACTTCGTCAAGGTAGTGGAAGATCGGGCTCCACGGCACATCGGTGCCGCCGTGGAGGACCAGGTGCGAGGGGCTAGCTGCGAATAGCAGTGGCGGTAGTACGGCCTGCAGCAGGAGGCTTGTAGACCCCGCGGTGCCGATGTCGAAATGGTACTCGCCCCCGGCGATGGGACCGGGATGGAGTTCGACCCGCTGCGAGCCAATCTCGGCGCCCCCCAGCTTGCCGCCGCACACTTCGGCGACGGCGCGGCAGGAGGTGAGATGCTGGGCTGCCAGACCTGGCTTGGCGCGACCGGCGCGGATGTTGATCAGGCGAACAGGCTGCCCGGCCACCGCCGCCACCGACAGCGCCGTGCGCAACATCTGGCCGCCGCCCTCGCCCTTTGAGCCATCAATCGTTATAATGTCGGTCATTGTGCCACCAACCGGCGTTCCTACCTGCTACAGTAGCGCGGGCGGCCCGCCCGCGTCCGGGCAGGCGAGCCGCCTGCCCCACTGTGGCTCTAGTCACTTGCCCTGATGAGACATTACGCCCGCAGGGACATTTGCCGCCTGTCACGAAGAAGATAACAGATGACGGTTTCCGATTCCATCACTATTACCACCGAATCACCAGAGGAGACCCAGCGTCTCGGCCGCTGCCTCGGCCCCGGTCTTCGCAGCGGCGACGTGATAGCCCTGCATGGAGACCTTGGCGCAGGGAAGACTTGTTTTGTTCAGGGCCTGGCCCATGGCATGGAAGTCACGGGTCGCGTCAGCAGTCCCACCTTCATCATCATGCGCCGCCACAACCCCGGCCAGGGCGACGTCTCGCTCTACCATGTAGACGCCTACCGCCTCGTCAGCGGCGACGAGCTTTGGGAAATGGGGATCGAGGACTGGCTTTACAATGGGGTAGTGGTGATCGAATGGGCTGAACTGGTGGCCGAGGCGCTGCCGCAGGACCATTTGGACGTCAAAATCGACATGCAGGACACGCACCGGGAGTTCAGATTTGTGGCGCATGGCACGCGTAGCCGTCAGATCGTGGAGTATCTTCAGCGATGCAGGTTCTAGGGCTTGAGACTTCAGAATACGTCAGCAGCATAGCCTTGCTGCGCGACGGGGAGGTAGCTGGGGAGCAATCGTTCCCCAGCCGCATGAACCTGTGCGAGACGCTGACGGCACGGATACAGGAGCTACTGGGCGTGGAGCGAGCGTGTGAGGCGAAGCTCGAGGCCCTGGCGGTATCCCAGGGCCCCGGCTCCTTCACCGGCCTGCGCGTGGGCGTCGCCACCGCCAAGGCGCTGGCGCATGTCTGCCGGCTGCCGCTGGTCGGCGTTCCCACGCAGGAGGTCCTGGCGGCCGGTGCCCCCTTCGAGGTAGGGGAGAGGCTATGCGTCCTGCAGAAGGCCCGGCAGGGCCACGTCTATGCGGGGCTTTGGGAAAAGACCAGGCAGGGCGCGCACGAAGTTCGACCGCTGCAGGTATTGCCCCTGACCGAGTTGTCCTCATACCTCGATGGCGAGCCTCTGCCGCTCATCGGTCCCGGAGCCGACGAAGCAGCCGATTTGCTGGACCAACTCGCGGCTGGCACCGTTCTCCGGGCGACCTTCCCCGAAGCGCGGTTCGTGGCGAAGCTGGCGGCGGCGCGACTGGCCTCCGGTGCCGAAGATTACCTCGACAATGCCCTCGGTCTGCAGCCGCTCTACCATCTGGCGTCACAGGCTGAGCGGCAGAAGAACATCGATGTCAGCAGCCCGGCCACTGAGGTCAAAATCCGCCGTGGCACACTGGACGATCTACCCGAGGTCGTGCGCATTGAGAACGCGAGCTTCAGCAGCCCCTGGTCAGAGATCTCGCTGCGAGAAGAACTGTCCGGCAGGCCGGGGACCATCCTCCTGATCATCGAGTGGAAGGGACGGGTGGCCGGATACGCGGGCGCGTGGGTCTTTGCGGGCGAGGCCCATGTCTGCACGATCGCGGTTGATCCTGAACTGCGCGGCCACGGCCTGGGCGAGTTGCTGCTGTTGTCGCTCCTGCACCAGGCGCTGGAGATGCGCGTTGAATACGCGGTGCTTGAGTACCGGGTCAGCAATACCCCCGCAGCCAAGCTTTACGAGAAGCTTGGCTTCACCTACGTCCACCTGCGCAAGCGATATTACCAGGACAACGACGAGGACGCGATTGTGGCGGCCTTGGCCGACCTCGGCACGCCGGAACGGCAGCGCTACCTGCGCGAGTTGCTCGAATCCTGGCCCACGCGGCGCAACTCCAAGGTCTCCTATGAATTCTGATCTGGTACTGGCGGTTGAGACTTCCTGTGACGACACCACCGCGGCGGTGGTGGCCGGTGGGCGCCGCGTGCTCTCGTCCATCGTCGCCTCGCAGGAAGATATCCACGCGCTCTTTGGCGGTGTCGTCCCCGAAGTCGCCTCTCGCAAGCACACGGAAGCCATCACCGCGGTTGTCCAGAGGGCGCTGGATGAGGCCAAAGTCACCTGGAGCGACCTCGGCGGCCTCGCCGTGACGAACGGCCCCGGCCTGATCGGCTCGCTGCTCGTGGGCGTGAGCGCCATGAAGGCTTACTGCCTGGCGCTGGGGTTGCCGCTGGTGGGGGTCAACCACCTCGAGGCCCACCTCAACTCGAACTTCTGCGATCTGCCGGACTACGAGGGCGCACCGGAGGATTTCCCGGCGGTGACGCTCGTAGCCTCGGGCGGCCACAGCGACCTGTCGCTTATGCACTCCCGCCAGGAGACGGAGTTGCTCGGCTGCACACGCGACGATGCGGCGGGCGAGGCGCTCGACAAGGCCGCACGGTTGCTTGAGCTGGGCTACCCCGGGGGCCCCGCCATCCAGCGCGCCGCCGAACAGGGCGAGCCGCGCTTCGACCTGCCTCGCCCGGTCATCGAGGGCAGCCTCGACTTCTCCTTCTCGGGCTTGAAGACTGCGCTGCTCCGCGTGCTCCAGCAACTCCGCAAGCAGGACGGGCCGCTTCCGGTCGACGACCTCGCTGCCTCGTTCCAGCGTGCGGTCGTGGACACCCTCGTACGCAATGTCCGTCAGGCTGCCGAGGATCACCAGCCGCGGCAGATACTCCTCGCCGGAGGCGTCGCGGCTAACAAGCTGTTGCGGCAGGAACTTGCGAACCTGGGTGAGACCCTCGGTATCCCCGTCCGGTATCCCCCCTTCAAGCTCTGCACAGACAACGCCGCCATGGTCGGCGCGGCGGGCTGGTTTGCCCTCCAGCAAGGCCATCATGACAACCTCGCGCTGGATGTCTACTCTGCGATGGAGGGCTGCCGGTAGACCTCATTCACCGCCCCCCTCAAACGGCCGTTCGCTGAACAAATGTACGTATGATTTGGTTGAATTATACCCCTGTTTCACATCTCGCAGCCTTTGCCCCTCCCCGTGCAAAATGTGGAAAACCCCGTTGATAACCGCCGTTTCAGGCCCTGAAAATGTGGAAAAGTCGTGAAAACGGTGATCTTGGCGGAGAGCACCGTTCATGCTACGTTTGAGCGGCAGGGCGCTGCTGACGAAAATGGGGACAGAGCTTCTGGCCCTGTCCCCATGTTGAAAACTCGCTACCTAACACGACCCTTACCGCCGCCGCAACACTACCAGATTGTCCCGCGAAATGTCCTTCAGCGGCCGCGTGCTGGAGCGCTCAAAGTAGCCCACGAACTCGAAATTCCCCTGCAACTGAACCAGTGACTTGAACTCTTGCGGCATGAACAGCTTCACTGCATCGCAATTCGCGAGGTGAAGCCGCTCCCCATGGTCATTTACCTGCATCTCCAGTGTGACCTGCGCGAGTTGTTCCAGCGGGTCCACCAGCTCCATCTGGAAGGTCGTCCTGACAGTGAGTCCGCCCTCCTTCATCTCCCAGGTCTCGGCCTTGCCGAACCTCGGATCAGACCAGTTGATCGCCAGGTTCTCCAGCAGATAGAGCCCACCGGGGTTGAGCGCCCGCCCCATCGTCGCGAGGTGCTGCAGCATCGCGTCGTTGTCGGTGATGAACTCGGTTGACCCCATCAGGATGAACGCGAAGTCAACGCGGCCCTCCAGGTCGAAGTCAACAATGTCAGCCTGGAAGGTCTCCACCGGCACTCCCTCGCGCTCTGCCCGTGCCGCGAGGTAACTCAGCATCTCCTCGCTCAGGTCCAGCCCTGTCGCGCGGTAGCCTCGCCGGGCGAACTCGCTGAGCTGCCGGCTCGGCCCGCAGCACAGGTCGAGCACGCTCCTCACCCCAATGCGGCTGTACGCGGCGATGAAGGCCTCGAACAGGTCCACCTGCTCGGGGATGTTGACGAAACTGAAGGCGAGGTCATAGTAGCGCGGTTGCTGGTAGACCGGGGATTCGTTCATGCCTCTCTATCGCCGCTGCTGCCGATCTGCTCAAGGAGCTTCTCAGCAATCCCCTCAAACGCTTCCCTGATCGCCTCAGGCGCGTCGCTGCCGACGAGGGGGCGCCCAGCGTCGCCCATGGCCACGACCTCAGGCACCAGCGGCACCCGGCCCAGGAATGGCACGTCCATCTCCTTTGCCATCTGCTCGCCGCCGCCCTTGGAGAAGATATCCACCTCATGGGCACAATGCGGGCACACAAACCCGCTCATGTTCTCCACGACGCCGAGCACCGGCATTTTGACCTGCCGGATGAAGTTGATGGCCTTGCGACAGTCCTCCAGGCTCGCCTCCTGCGGCGTCGTCACGACGACGGCCCCGTCGGCGTTGGGGAACGACTGCGCGATAGTCAGCGCCTCGTCACCGGTGCCGGGCGGCAGGTCCACCACGAGGTAATCCAGGTGTCCCCAGTCCACGTCGGAGATCAGTTGCCGGATGGCATTGGCCCGGATTGCCCCGCGCCAGATCACCGGGGTCGTCGGGTCCTCCAGCAAAAAGCCCATCGACATGACCTTCAGTGTGGACATGACCGGCACGGGCAGTATCTTGTTGTTGTGCGACAGCGCCCGCTCGTTCTTCAGGCCCATCATCAGCGGGATCGTCGGCCCATGCAGGTCCGCATCCAGCAGACCCACCCAGTTGCTGTTGCGCAGCGCCAGTGACCACGCGAGGTTCACAGACACCGTACTCTTGCCCACGCCGCCCTTGCCGCTGAGCACCAGGATTGAGTGATCAATCTGCGCCTCGGTCTCTTCCAGCCGCTTCTGGCGCGCGCTCATCTCCCGCGCCTGGTCAGTCTGCTGGCCCTGCGCGCTGGGGCAGCCCGCACATGACTTGCTGCAGCCGCCGGCCGCGTCTTTCTCCTTCGCCGCCGGGCAGCTTGCGCAGGCTGCACTCTCGCCCGGACAGGCGGCTCCGTCGCCGCCACCGGCGCAACTGCAGCCGTCCGCAGGTTCCTCGGGCTGTTCCTCCGGCCCCTTCTTGCGCGGCTGATATGCTTTCTGCCAATCGTCTGTCATCGTATCCTCCAAAGAACCAATGCGTCATCCCTGAGCGCGGACGTCCGCGCTCAGGGATGACGCGCAGTCGTCGTGTCCCCCTACTCTACTCGCACCTTACCCTCGCCCTCAACCCCTGTCAGCACATCCCGCACCTTGACCGTCCACTGCCCGCGCGCCTCGTTGAGCGCCAGCGGCAGCCGGACGTTGAGCGCCCCGGCTGGGGCCAGATGGTTCGTGCGATACTGCCATACGGCCTGGCCCTGGGGGCTAATCAGCTCCACATGGAACACATGGTCTCCGGGCTTGCCGTCGGCTGTGAGCCTGGCAGTGACCGCGAGTTCGCCTCCCGCCGCCAGTTTCGCCGGCACTGTGACCCGCATGGCGCTCACGCTGTACGGCAGGCAGGCATAGAGGGCCGTATCGTCGGGTGGCAACGTCAACTGCGTGCTCGCGACCTGTCCCAGGTACTTGCGGGCCCGCATGTCGTAGACGTGCGCGGTCTGGCCGAAGTTGACCCGCACCGGGTCGCTGTCCTCGACCCGCCGGAAGTCGCGGATCAGGCCATAGACGGTGATGGGCCCGCGTGTGAACGTGTTGAGCTCGTATGCGCGTGGCGGGGTATCTCCAGTTAGCTGCTCCACTGTCAGTCCACGGCGCACTCCTGCCCGCTCCACCACCTGCCGCAGAAGCTCCCGCACGCCCCCATCATACCGCGGCAGGTTGAAGTTCAGGTACAGCGACAAGCCCTTGCCATGCCGCTGCCACAGCACCGCCGGCTCTCCCGTGGCATGGGCCGCCAGCGCCTGCGCACCGGCCGCCTCCAGGCCCTCGCGCCCGTATAGCGCCAGCTCCCGGCCGCTCAGGTCAATTCCCTCGGCCTGCGCCGTGAACTTCAGGGTGGTCGGGCCGTAGTCAGGCTTGCCGGTGCGCTTGACGCCAAAGAGCCGCTGCAGCGCCGTGCCCGCTTCCGGCTTGCCATGGGCATCGGTCCGCAGGCATCGCAGGTCGCCCACCAGCATTCCGCCGTCCTGCACGTACTGCTCCAGCTTCGCCACCAGCGCCTCGTCTGCGGCAATCGTGAATGGCAGGATGAGCATCGGATAGGACTTGAGGATGTCGGACTTGAGAATCTGGTCCGGTGTCACGTACTGGTAGTCAAGCTGCAGGTTGTTGAGGTGCTGGCGGAAGTGGAACGCGGAGGCGAACCAGGAGCCATAGGCGTCGACGCCGGGGCGCTCGCTGGGGTCGCCGGGCTCGTCACTCTGGGATTCACACCACGCCACGAGCATGGAGGGATGCGACCACAGGAGGGCGACCTGCGGCTGCTGGCGGCTGTACTCCATGAGTAGCTTTCCCACGCCCGCCCGCAGGTCCGGCAGGGCCTCCTGTACAGCCTTGGAGTACCCCGTCAGGCTCAGGGTCGGGTGTACCAGTGACCATGACGTCCCTCGCGGGGCATCCAGTGCCACCGTGGCAAAGTAGCTCACGCCCCGCGAACCGTGCAGCGCCAGCCACCATGGCTCATAGTGCGCCGCCTGCGCCGTGCGGTCGTAGCCAACCCAGCCGTAGTTGAAGAAGGGCTCTCTCTGCGGCAGCCGTGACTGGCGGGCCTCAGGCGTCTCCACAAAGCTGCGCCACAGGTCGAAGATTGCCTTATTGCCGCCGTCCTTGATCGCCTCTGAATACTCCTGACCCCAGCCAAACCCGGTCTGCGTGGCCAGCTTCCAGTAGTCGTTGCCGTTGAAGGGGTTCACGCCGAAGGTGTTCGTGTGGCCCATCGGGATTCCCGGCGCGACCTCGTGGTAGGCGTCAGTGATGGTCCTGCAGGCGTCCACCCACACGTCCGTCATGAAGGTGCGGAAGTCCACGAACTGCGACGCGTTCTCACGCGCCCGCGCCTCCTCGGTCTTGATCCCCTTCACCTCGTCCCAACTCGCGTATGCGGTCCCCCACTGCGCGTTCAGCGCTGCCAGTGACGGGTATCGCACCTGCAGCCACTTGCGGAAACGCTCCTGGCAGAAGGGGCTGAAGCACAGCTCCTGCCGCTCATTGTGATAGCTCAGGAACGCCTCATCGGTGATCCCGACCGCGTACGGCCCCTCGATCATCTGCTTGGCCGCGGTCTCTTTCGCCGCCTTGGTGTATTCCGCCACCACGGCCGGGTCGCTCAGACACTTGCGCCGGACATCCCCCGCATGGGGCTCCTCGCGAAAAGCCCCTCCGCCGCCGGAATAGCCCGCTCCCAGCATTCCATGCTCCCCGGCGAGGTAGCCATTGATGGCGAACTCGGAGTTGAGGTCCAGGTCGCGGGTGCGGTCTCCGAAGTATTCCATGACCAGCGGGCACATCGCGCCGGGACCCCAGGTCGTTGCCACATAGTCCTCAGCCGCCAGTTTCTGCCCCAGTTCCGGCGCGCGCACCGGAACCCACCGCGTGTCCTGCTCCTTATCCCCCGCCAGTAGCCGCACAAAGGCCCTGTGCTGGACGCAAATGGGATGATTAAGGGGTAGGTCCACCTGCGCCATTCCATCCACCACCTTGCCCCTCACAGTGGCGACGTCGCGACCGAAGGCGTCGATGAGTCTCGCCTCGACAGAGAGGTCAACGGGCGTGATATGGCATTCGACCTTGGCCGTCACCTTCACAACCTGGCCCGGCCAGTAGGTCTGCTTGTCCGTGGCAACAGAGGTTAGCTTCGCCTGGTAGATGCGCGAGATGGGGTAGCTGCCCCAGCAGAGGGTCTGCCCCTGTGGGTTGCGCACCATCACCTCAGCCAGCGTCGGCGCAGCGGCCGGGAAGCCTTGAGGTGCTCGCAGTTCAAGAGACCCGTCGGCGGCCAGCGGCACCTCCTGCGCAGGCAGCCGCAGGTCAGGCTCGTCAAAGCGGAATTCCTGGCTGCTGCGGTAGATTACGTCGGCCTTCGCCCCCGCGGGCGCTCCGGCCACCTGCAGCCTCACCCTCAGCGGGTCGGTCTCCTTGCAGCTCATCGTCACTGCCGGCTCTCCGCGCGCCGCCCACTGCGCCGACCGCGCGATCAGCGACAGCCACCATTCCCAGTACGCAAACTGCCGCGACTGCCACGCGTCGAGGTTCAGATCGACCGGGATCAGCCCCCACACCCGCCCCATGTCAATCGGGAAGTTCAGCCGCACCACGCGCCCCTTGCCAAGCTGCCCCACCTGTACGCTCTGCAGCACCTTCTCCGGCATCAGGTCCCACGGCACGCCGCTCAGCACGTAATGCGTGTCTGGCGCTTTCTGGAGCTGCCCGGCGTCCATCAGCGCCCCTACCTGGCCGAAGCCCTCGATCACCACCAGCCCCGCCCCCGCCTCGACTTTCTGCCGGATCAGCTTCGCCGCCGGCTTGGTCAGCTTGCTGGCTACCACATAGACCTCGTAGTAGCTGTCTTCCAGGCGCTTCATGGCCTGACGGCCTGTGAAGGAGACCGCCTGATCGCCATTGTAGCCGGTGTCGAGCACATCCATGTTCAGTTCCAGCCGCTGGCCCAACTCCAGCGCCTCGCGGTAGTTGCGGATCGACCGGAGGGTAATGAAGGCCTTCAGCGGCCCGCCAGCCAGCGGCCGCGCATATGGCAGGTGAAGGGTCGCCGGCGGATCGTAGAGCGCCTGGTCAATCTTGCGCAGTGACAGTTGCTGGATGATGAACTGGTCGGGGGAGCCCTCGCGCAGGCTCACCCTGTCGTAGAAGATGGTGCCCGTCTTGCTGACGTTGTACAGGAAGAGCCTGCAGGCCGGGTTGGGCGCTGTGAAGGTCACTACGTAG
>JBDKRC010000313.1:0-8091 GCA_039683575.1 Armatimonadia bacterium
TCACCCCCCTGTCGGCATCGCTGCTGGGAGCGATTGCTTTCCTGGCTATCACCTATCTGCTATTGGTGCAGGCCGTCAAGACGAGGTTCTACCGCCGCCACGCGTTGCTCTGAGGCAGCAAATCAGACCTCCGGGAACTCCCTCAACGCCGTCCTGCCCGTCACCCAGAACGAGGCCATAGCCGGTGCGTTGGCTTGTTTGATGCGGTCGGCTTCGTCTATGAAGCTTTGGCGGTCGCGGTTGAACAGGACGTGCTGGGAGGTCTGAGTGGACAGCGATAGCTGGCGGTAGTGCGCGAAGCCGGTTACGTCCCAGAGCAGGTCCGCCGGGCGGGTGCCCATGTTCTTGTAGTACCAGATGTGCGGCGTGACCCAGGGCTCACCCTCGGCCGCGGAGACCGGCTGGCCGGCCTGCCAGGCGGCTTCGAGGCTGATATCGTGGGTCGCGAGGTGGTCGCGGTGGCGATCCTCGAAGCCCTGGGTGAAGATCGCGTCGGGACGCTCGCGGCGGATGGCGGCGAGGACTTCCAGGAAGGTGGCCTTGTCGTTGACGAGAGCCATGTCCGGGCGGGCGAGGTGGAGGCGGCGCGTGCCGAGTAGCTTGTCGGCCTCCTGCTGTTCCTCGCGGCGCAGGCGCACGATGTCATCCTTCATGTCGGCGCAGGGATAGCCCTCGCAGCCGTCGGTCATCATCATCACCACCACGTCCACGCCCAGGGAGGCGAATTTGGCCATCGCGGGGGCCATGGTGAGCTCGTCGTCAGGATGGGCGCCGAAGACCATGACGCGGCGGTAGTTCATGGGAGGGACCTTTCTGGCGGATTCCCGCGTGGCAGGCACACTCCGTGTGCCGGACCCAGATAGCAGTGTGCAGTTCATGTTCCGGCACACGGAGTGTGCCTGCCACGCGAACAGGGTTGTGCTGGCGTAGAGGATCGTGGATGACGGCCGGGCGGACCACGCTCCTACCCTACCGCCTAGAAGGCCCGCATGCAGGCTACCCGGCCGGTGCCGTCGGCGGTGAAGTGGTTGCGGACGCAACTGCAGCAGACGCCCTGATTGCTGCACGGGGAGTAGGTGCAGTTACAGAATTCCTTGTTGCGCGTCTGGTTGGTCAGGCAGCGGACGGCGGCTTCGGCGGCGAGGCTGAGGGTGTCAGGGTTGCGCTTGGCCCCGCGCATGCAGGCGTTGAGGGACTCGCGGGAGGCATGGGCTTGGAGACACTCGCAGCAGATGCCGCGGTTGCCGCAGCCTTCGTTGGTGCAGGGGCACATCTGGAGGTTCAGGGCGTGGTTGGCGCAGTCCTCGGGTTTGGTGGGCATAGGAAGCCTCCGGTGAGGTATGAAAGTGCGGGGAAGGGTTCGGCGGGAGGAGAGGGGATACCTGCAGGGGCTACGAGGGAGGGACGGGGTGTGGGTGCGGGACGCGCCCACCGCGGTGAATGGAAGTAGAAGGGGCCCCGATTTCGGTCGGGGCCCCTTGTTTTTGTGGCGAGGTGTTGTGAGGTTACTCGGCGCGCAGGACGCGGTAGCGCCACGACGGGATTTCGAGGGTCAGTTGACCGTTGCTGTGCTTGAGGGTCTCGCCGGTCAGGGCATCACGGACGGTTGACCTGGTCGCGTTCAGCTTCTTGAGGTTGAGGGTTAGCTGCGCGCTCTGGTCGTTGTCAGTGAGGTTGCTGACCACCAGCAGCGAGCCCTTCTTGGGCAGTTGCCAGACGGTGGCGTAGACCGCTGGCGCGCCGGAGGCCATGGTGCCGGAGGGGGAGCCCGCGATCTTTACGTAGTCGGCGTTCATCCAGTAGCCCAGCATGTCGCCGTGGCTGAAGGGGAACTCGTCGTGGACCTTCCACAGAGCGCTGGCGCGCTCCATCGAGTCGGGCGAGCCGGGGCGGATAATGACGCCGTGCAGGAGGGTGTAGGCGAGGACGTCCTTGGAATAGTATGGCGCGCCGTCGTAGACCAGGAACTCGGCGGGAGTGCCCCACTGGCGGCCCATGAACTCCGTGCGCATCGAATCCATGGGGAGGATGTCGAGGGTCTTGACCGGGGGCTTGATGGCGTCGATCTGCTCGCCGCTCCAGGTGCTGGTGCCCCAGCCGAGGGTCGGGATGGTCATGACCGTGGAGTTGTGGATGTTGAGCTGCCCCTGCGGCTTGCGGCTGCGCGTGAGGAGATAGAGGCGCTGCATGAAGTCGCGCGTGCCGAAGATATCCCAGGTGGGGCGGACTGTCCCATTGGGCGCGAGATAGCCGCAGCCGTGGTGGCGGTTGGCGCACTGCACCGGCCACTCAGGCCCGTCCAGGTACCAGCCGTCGTTGCCGAACTCGTCCATGGTCTTGCCGAGCCAGTAGAGCGCGAAGTCCTTGTACGGGCCGTTCCAGCAGGCGGTGTAGTCGCTCTGGGCGGGTAGGCGGGTGTAGGGCGCCGGGCGAGGCTCGCTGCAGGCGTCGGCGTTGTATAGCTCCCACTCCGGGGAGTTGTCCGCGAACTGGCGGGACATGTAGAGCAGCAGGTTGAGGTTGCGGGAGTGCAGGCCGTCCACGAGGCTGCGCAGCTTCGGACGGTTCTCCTCGGTCACGTGCGGATAGCTCTGGTAGGGGACCCAGTGCTCGTGGAAGCAGATGGTGCGCACGCCCTGCCCGGCTAGTTCGTCGAGGCGGTTGCGGCCCAGTTGGGGTTCCCACGTGGGGCCGCTGCCGAACTTGGCGGCGGTGAACTTGACCCACTGGTCGGCTGTGCCGACGGGCTTGCCACCTCCTTTGTAGTTGTCGAAGTGGTCGAGCAAGAGGGTCTCGGCGTCCGGCTCGTAGGGTTTGTCTGAGACAACTGGCGGACGGGCGACGGAGAGGATACGGGCTTCATCGATGGTGGCGAGAGAGCCGTCGCCGCCAATCTCGATGGTGGCCTGATCGAACGCCGGGCCGAAGAAGTTCTTGTTGGGGGTCTCGGAGAGCACTTTGCCGTCCAGGTAGATCCGCACAACCTTCGGGTCCCAGCTCATCGCAATGTGGTGCCACTCACCGGCTTTCCACGCGAAGCTGGTCTGAGGGTTGTCGGTCACTACGCCGTCGGTGCGAGACCAGCCAACCAGCCCCTGGACGGTCCCGTTATAGTAGATACCGGCGTTGCTGCCGTTCATGCCCGGGGACCAGTTGACCGTGAAGATGCTGCGGTTGCCCGAGTACTTGCGCTGCTCCAACGGGATGGTGTTCTCGCTGTCCACGGCCGGGCGGTACCAGCACTCGAACGTGCCCTGCTCCTTGCGGATGTGGCCAGCGGCCGGGTACGTGATCTTCCCGCCGGTGGCGGCCTGCTGCTTCTCGAGGCCGTAGTTGCCGTGATGGGTGATGCGATAGTCCCAGACGGTCTTGTCGGGCTGCTTGACCGGCGTGGCCTGGAAGCCGAAGGTGTAGGTGAGAGGCTCGGAGACCTTCAGGTCTGCAGCGATGAGGTTGCAACGCAGGACGGTCGCGGTGGGGGTGCGCTCGATGACGAGAGCGGTCTTGTTGTCGAGCGGGAACCAGTTGCGGTCGCTTTCGCAGAACCATGAGAAGCCGCGGTCTTCATCGCCGAGCCAGAGGAAGGGACGGAAGGAGTTGCTCCAGCCCTCCTTGGGCAAGTAGGCGCTGTTGGCGACACTGCCCCAGCGGCCGGGGAAGTGGTAGAGATAGCGCGCATTGGCGGGCTTGAGGGGGATCTCGAGGGTGAGATTCTGGATGGTCGTGTTAGCCTGGGCCGGTGTGAGGGTCAGGTCCACGCGGACCATGCCGTCGTACTCGATATTGGTGGTGCCGCTGAGCTTCAGGGCGGAGTTGGCGCTGCCCTGCAGGGCGACTATGTTGGGCTTGGCCGACGTGGTCCTGGCCTGCTCGGCGGACCACTTCAGGGGCTGGCCATTGACCGTGCCGGTGAGGGCGATGGGGGACTGGAGGACCTCAGCGGCCCGGGTGGTTACTTGTGACGGGAAGAGACTTTTCGCGAAGCGATAAACACGGCCCCAGCAGCTTACGGCGGGGGCTGGTGCGGACTTGACGGTGAGGGCGGTCCAGGGCGCGGGGACCTTGTCGGTGAGGCCCTCGCGCGTGCCAGTCCAGACGGGCTGGAGGGGGCTGTCGAAGGTACGCTCGGTGCGGTATTCGAGGTTGGTCTTGTTGTTCTTGGCGAGGGCCACAACCCTGATGGTGCCGGCCGGCAACTGAGCCTTCGTGAGCTTGACGCTGGCGGGGCCAGTGGCGGGAAGGGGCACGTCCTGATCAGTGATCGAGCCAGCGGGACCCGTCACGGTTACGTGCAGGGCGGTGTCGGCAGGCGGGAAGAGGTTGCCGGAAGGGCTGATATTGACGTTGAAGACGCCCTCGCCGATGAAGGCCTCGCCTGTGACCCGCACGGGCAGGTCCACGCTGAAGCCGACGGAGCGGGAAAGCAGGAGGCCCTGCGGACCGCGAGCACGGTACTGCAGAGTGTAGTGGCCGGGCAGCGGGAGCCCCTGCGTGACGGGAATCTGGACGGGCAGCGCGGCTGATTCGGGGGCGGTGAGGGTGACCGACTTCTTCTGCAGTTCGGCGCCGGTGTCATTGAGCAGGCTGCACTGGAGCTCGATTTTGCCTGAGCCGAGAGCCTGGGCTTTGATGTTCTGTAAGGCATTGGCGTCTAGTCCGAGAAGAGACAAGCCCAGGTCCTTGCCATAGATGAGGTGGAGGTAGCTGGTCGTGTCATGGGCAGAGGACTTCAGGGGAGCGAGGGTGAGCGTGCCGCCGAGGTAGGAGGAGTTGATGACGAGGTTGAAGCCATCCATCTGGCCGGCTGACGGGGCCGAACCCACGGCGGACCAGGGAATGGCGAACTCGCAGGACCATTGTCCGAGCTCGTTGACGGCGGCGCCCTTCCAGTCTGCATTGAACTTGGGGTCGCCGCCGAAGGCATCAAACTTGGTGCCGAGAGCGTTGAGTATGAACTGGTAGTTCTGCTTGTGGGCGTGGCCGCGGTCGAGGTGAAGCTCGACGCAGTCATCGGCCCAGACAGTGCCGTCGAAGTCCGTGGCGCGGGCGTGGGCCTTCTGACCGGGCGGGTTCGGGATCTGAACGGCGACCAGGAGGGCCTCGGGAGACCACGCGGCCTTCGCGACGGGTTGTGGGGAAATCAGGTCGGCGCTGCGATGGCGGGTGAAGCCGGTGAGGGTCACTGCGGCGTCCCACTCGCCGGGAGCGAGGCGGCCGTCAATGGTGGGCGTGACGCCCGAGAGGATGGTGGCGCGCGGCCAGGACTCGTCGGCAGCAGGGCCGGCGAAGGCGGCGGCAGCGGCGGTGAGGGCGATGAGGACGGCTAAGTGGCGCATGGTGTTCGCTCCGTGTTGTGGGAGAGTAACGGCAAAAACGGAAGACGGGAACCGGCCTGAAACGGCCGAAGGGAAGGCCGCGTGGCCTATGAGACGAAATATCAGGCAGTTCTACGTAGGAGTCTAATATGCGACATGTTTGGTTGATTGTCCTTGTTCTTTTGGGGGCTGCAGTAGGCTGGGCTGCAGAGTTGCGGCTTCCGGCGGGAGTGGGCGAGGTGCGGCTTGCCCCGGATGACTACCGGCTGGAGTTGCAGAAGACCGAGAAGCTGCAGTTTGTGGCGCCGGAGTTGGCGGGGAAGCAGGTTGTGTTGGCGTTTCGGGTGCGGATAGACGCCCCGACTACGGTTGGATCAACCAACATGCTGCGGCTCGACCTGAACGGACAGGTCATCGGGCTGAAGACCCCGCGGCGGCAGACGCGGCTGCTCAATAAGCTGAACAAATTCCCATGGAGCGACCCGCCCTCACTGAACTGGTTTGTGGCGCCGGCACAGTGGCGACTGGCCTATGCGCCCGATTTCGAGGTGCTGAAGCAGAAGCAGTATTACGGCAAGGCCGCGTACGAGTGGGTGCTCGATGTCACCGATCTGGTGAAGACAGGCGAGAATGAGCTGGTCTTCACGCATACGGGCAATCCGGATGTTGCACGGAATGCCAAGAGCGATCTGACGGTGGTGTTCCGGGACTTGAGGCTGGAGGTGCGGCCGGGGCCGGGGGTGCTGCCGGGGACGCCTGAGGTGCCGGATCGCGACCGGCCGTTTGTGTCGGGCACGCGACGGAACGGGGATTTCAAGCTGGACGTGGATCGGGCTGGGGCGTTGCTTGTCACTGCGGGCGGGCATGGATATGCGATCAGCTCCCGGTTCTCGGTGGCCGATGACACGACGCACTGGCTGGAGCTTAGCCATGGCAAGACAGGCGGGACGCTGACGACCAACCTGTGGCGGCTGGAGCGGAAGGTGCGGCCGGAGGCCGATAGGGGCCGGATCCTGATTACGGATACGTTCACGAACCTGCGGCCCGAGCCGGTTGGGATACGGATCAACAACGCGATGAAGGTGCTTGAGGGGCGCTGCGAGCGGGTTTCGTTTGGCGGGCGGGAAGAGGCGGGTTTGGAGGAGTTGAGCCGTCCGGCTGCGCCGTATCTCTTCCTGCCGCGCGAACGCGGGAGTGTGGGGGTGTGCGCCTATGACGATGTGTTGCGGCAGCAGGGGATGCTCTATTACGACGACGAGACGCAAACGGGGGGCCTCAGGGACGATTGGTTCGGGTTGCCGGCCAGCGGGACGTACACGATGACGTGGGCGGTGTACTGCACCGCGTCGCCGAGCGTGTTCGACATCGTGAATCTGATTCGGCGCGACTGGGGAGTCAGCTTCCGGATCAACGGCGGGTACAACTTTTTCGAGCCGGACCGGATTCTGGAATACGACGACGCCAAGCTGAAGGAGCACCTGGACAGACTGAACATCAATGTGACGATGTCGCAGGGGGGGTGGGTGGACTTCAAGAAACGCGAAGGAGCGAAGCTGAACTGCGGGCACGGACCGATCGTGGCGGGGGACTTCTTCGCGGACTACCGGACGCGTCTACGAGCGGCTTGTGATAAGCTGCGACGGCTCCGCCCGGGGATCAAGTGCCTGATCTACTACGATAGCTGGATCGTGACAGGCAACGATATCGCGACCCAATACGCCGATAGTATGTACACGGGCCCGAACGGCAAGCCGCGGAAGATGTACAACCTGCCCGAGATCGGCTTTCCGCTGGCAAATGTGATACCCACGCTGGGGAATACGATGGGGCGGGAGTCGCTGGAGAAGATACCAAGCCTTATCATGGACGAGCTTGGGGCCGACGGCCTGTACTGGGACGAGATCGCGATGGGTTTCCTGGAGCAGGCGAACTATGCGGTGGCGGATGGGTATACGTATGTGATCGATGAGAAGACAGGGCGGATAAAGACGGCGGTATCCACGCCGGAGCTCGGGGCACAGGGGTTCAAGCTGGCTTTTGCGAAAGCGTTCCTGGACCGTGGCAAAGACATCGTCGGCAACAGCCCGCCGGAGACCATGACGGAGCAGAAGCTGCGGTTTGCGCGGTTCACTGAGACCGAGATTCCTGGCCATCCGGGACTTCCGCAGAAGACCTGGCTCTACACGCCGATCTGCTACGCGGGCTGGACGACCTACAGGGAGCCGAAGGTGTCCGAGGCGGACTTCCTGGCGGACATCAAGGCTAAGCTGTGGCAGGCGAACCTGTACCTGTACTCCGCGCCGGGGTTCTACCACCTGTTCACGCACGAGAATCTGGCGACGTATGAGTACCCAATCACCGTGACAGAGCTTGATGAGGGCGTGGTGGCGGGGAGGGAGCGAATCATCACGCTGAGGTCAGGGCGGTTGGGCTGGCCGGGTGAGAAGTGGAGGGGCGAGCTGCTGCTATTCGACCCGGAGCAGAAGGTGGCGGAGCGGCGGAAGGTTGAAGGCGGCAAGGACGGGTTGCTGAAGGTGGAGTTGCAGGAGGGATGGGGGGCAGTGGTGGTCAGGGAGTAACGGCCAAAACACAAGAACCGGAAAACGGCAGAACAATACAAGGGGCCGCCACTGAGTGGGGGCCCCTTGTCGCTAGTGTCTCGCCTTCCAAAAAGCTAGACAGTTACACGGCCCTCGGCTGGCCGGTATAGGTCCAGCGGTATGGATGGGCTTCTTTGGTATTGTAGTAGTCGATGAAGCCGGTGACTTTGTCGTCC
>JBDKRC010000314.1:0-25899 GCA_039683575.1 Armatimonadia bacterium
GGAGTGCTCAAAAAACAGGCGGTAGCCCGCGCAGAGGTACGACGGGGCCTGGGCGCACCCGACCGGGAAGCACCGGTGCTTCTGACAGCCGCCCCGGCAGAGGGTGAGGTATTTACAGACGCTGCAGCCGGGCGCAAGTTCGTCCTTGGCAGCGGCGAAGGCGGCAAAGGCGGGGTCGGTGGCGAGGTCGGCCAGCGGGCGTTGCAGCAGGTTGCCCACGCGGTGACCGGCATCCACGAAGAAGTCACACATGTAGACATCGCCGTTGTGCTCGACCACGAGGTAATCACCACAGCGCTGGCGGAACTCGCAGGAGCGGACCTCCTCCTGCCCCATGAGCCCGGCGAGGATATCGTCGAAAAGGCGCACATGGAGGCGGTCGCGCTCAGGCCACCAGAGGTCGAAGAGCTCGCAGAGGAACTCGCCGTACTGCTCCGGGCGGACCGTGTATTCGGCGAGGCCGTCAGGGGTATCGCCGGGCTCGAGGCAGGGTATGAACTGCAGGAATTCGAGCTTCTGGGCGAGGAGAAAGTCCCAGATCAGGCGGGTTTTGCCGACGCTGAGGGAGGTCACCATGCACAGAGCATTGTGGTCCACGCCCTGCCGCTCGAGAGCCTTCTTGCCCTTGAGTACCTGCGCGTGAGTGGGCTGGCCGCCGAGGTTGACGCGATAGTGGTCATGGATCTCGGCGGGGCCGTCGAGACTGAGGCCCACGAGGAAGCGATAGCGGGCGAAGAGGCGGGCCCACTCATCGTCCAGCAGGACGGCGTTGGTCTGCAGGCTGTTGGCGACGACCTGCCCGCTTTCGCCATGCTTCTTCTGCAGGGCGATGGCCGAGCGGAAGAAGTCTACGCCCATGAGGGTGGGCTCGCCGCCCTGCCAGCAGAAGACGGCAGGGGGAGGGGCGGTGGGCTGGGCCGGATGGCTGCTAACGGCGCAGCCATGCGGCCCCTCCGTAGCGCTGTTCGTCGCCTCCGTGCGGCTGTAGGCCATGTACTGGCTGACGACTTCGCGCAAGGTGTCCAGGGACATGCGCGGCTGTCGCACCCGTGGGTACAGGCCGGACTTGGGGCGATAGAAGCAGTACCGGCAGCCGAGGTTGCAGTCGGGGCCGGAGGGTTTGAGAAGCAGAGATGAAATCATGAGCTTGGTTTGACGGGTTGGTGAGTCAGCAGGCAGGACTTCCCACAACATATTTCGACAATATGGCGGTGAAGTGGGTCCATCAAAAGGCACGGTTCTGTTACTTAAGCAGGCTGCGCAAGTAGTCCAGGCCCTTGCGGTTGGCGTAGCGGGCCTCGTCGGGGCCTTCGTACTCGAGCGACAGGTAGCCGTTGTAACCGGCCGTGCGGAGGGCCTGGACGGCTGCGGCGATGCCGATGTCGCCGTCGCCGGCGATGGTGGCCTGGGTCCAGAAGCCGCGGTCGCGCTCGCGCCAGTCTTCGGTTGACTCGGGCGGCGAGGTGCGGATGTGGTGGTCCTTGACGTGGACCATCCCGGCGAAGGGCACGCACTGGACGATGGCAGCGGGCGTGTTGTCGAGCTCAACGGCGATGAAGTTGCCGGTGTCTACCAGCAGCTTGAAGTTGTCGCGGGCTACCTCGTGGTGCAGGCGCAAAACGCGTTTGGCGCCCTGGACGTGGAAACCGTGGTTCTCAATCATCGTGGTGATGCCGTACTGCGTGGCGTAGTCCGCAGTCTGGCGGCAAGCTTCGACCAGCAGCGGCAGGTCTTTGTCGAATTGGGCATCGGTGGCTTTCTCGACGGGCCGGGAGGCGACATCGTGGCGGACGAATTTGGTGCCCATGCGTGCCGCGTTGTCGATCTCGCTTTTGACACGCTGCAGTTCTGCTGCGTACTCCGCCTCGGTTTTGTCAATGAAACTGGCCCCGAAGGTGTAGCAGGAGACGTCAAGACCGACCGCTTTGGCCTTCGCCGCGATCGCCTCGGCAACGTCGGGCGTGACCGCGAAGTCGAGGTTGACCAGGGGCACAATCTCGATGTGGTCAGCCCCGTTGTCGGCGAGCCAGTCAAACACTCCCCAGACGTCGAGTGTTCCTTCCTTCATGGCCTTCGACAGGCTGTAGGTACTCGCGCCAATCTTCATTTGTGTCCTCCGTGTTTCCGCACTAATTGCCAGCGTTGGCTTCCCTGACCATGGTCGTCATGGCCGCCACAAGTTCGTCTTCGACAGAAGGTGCAAAGGGCGGGCAGCCGACCAGGTACGGGACGATCTGGGCGGCGTAGTTGCCCGGCAGGTCAAAGGACTCGCGCTCCGGAGCATAGCACGAGGCGCCGTTGGTCAGACTCATCACCAGTACCGGCGTTTCGAACTCGGCCTGCACGCGCACACGATAGCGGCGCATGATCTCAAAGGGTGCGCCGACAAGCGTGATGCCGCCGAGGCGGAGCGCCTGAACCTCCACGGTCTCATCGAAGGCCTCGCCGAGCGCCTGACGAGCCAGCTCACGCCGCAGGGCCACTGCCCGCACCGCCGCCGCGCGGGTCTCCCCCGCCTCGTCCGCGGCCCCGGAAGCCTTTGTCACGGCCTCGCACGCGGCCAACTCCTCCTGAAGGCGCTCCAAGGGCAAGGGAGCGCGTGTGAGGGGGAAGCGCCTGCTGACAGCTCTGACGCCGGTGGTCTGCAGCGGCTTGGCCTGCTCCAGACCGACGCGGATTTGGCGGGCATAGCGCGAGGCGATTACGTCGAGGGCCAGCAGGGACTCCTGCTCGCCGTGGTGGACCACGCAGGAGTTGAGGTTACCTTCACAGCCCTGCAGGAAGAGGCCCATGCTGCCGGGATGCTCGCGCTCCAGCAGGCCGGTGGCTACCGCGGGGAAATCGCCGTGGAGGTAGAGGTTGCTGGCCGAGCCTATGACAGGGTGGCACGAGAAGTATGAAGCGAAGCCGCGCAGGCCGTGCTCGCCCTCAAGACGCAGGACGTGGGCCTCGGTGTCGGTGATTTCGGGCATTGCGGGTCGCCAGTCGTCGCTTAGGGCCTCCTCCAGGGACGGGCGGGTGTCATACTCGCGGTTGTAGCCGATGCCCACGCAGGGGACGACGGCGTGGCGCAGCTCGGCGGGGGCGAGGTCGTCCAGTGCCTGCAGGGCCGCCTCAGCCAGCTTTACCGGCAGGACCTCGAGGTAGGCCAGGTCCGGCTCGCCCTGGCCAATGCCGAACTTAGTCGCCGGGCCGGAGTGGGTGTGCGTGCAATGGTAGCAGATGTTCTTACCGGGCACCCCAGAGGCGGCGGTTACCCGCTCCCGCGCCTCCTGCACGAGCTCGTGCGACAGGCCGACGAGGTCGCAACTGACGACTACACAGGTATTGTCGCCGTCGGAGGCTGCCAGAGCGCGGGCGTAGAGGGGCGTGCGCACTGCTTTCGCATGGCGGTGCAGGAAGGGGCCGAAGCCGTATAGTTCGACGCCGAGACGAGGCGTGATGTCAACTCTGGCGAGACCGTATTCTGTCATCGGGCACTCCGTAACGTTGCTGTCGTAGCTACTTCACTGGCAGAACAGATGGACCTTCCGCCATTTGCCTATCGCTCCGTCATCACCATCGTCGCATCAAGGGCGGGGACGGAGAGAGGCTGGGAGAGGTCCACCGGGCGGCCGGTGAGCAGGTCGCGAGCGGGCCGCTTGCTCTGCACTCTGATGGTCTGGTTCTGCTGCGTGAGGTTCACGGCGAAGACGAGAGCCTTGTCTTTGAGCAGCCAGACGTACTTGCGGACGAGATTGGGGTCGGCGCCCTGTATGGCGATTGCGGCGTCATCTCGCTTGCCATCCCAGAGGAAGGGGCCAGCGGCGACGAGGACGGCGTTCCACTTGGCCAGCATGTGCAGGTAACGCCCGTCTACCGAGCCATCGTCGTGGCCGCCCCAGAACGAGAGGCCGCGGGCGCCCTGGCCGATGATCGCGAGCATCTGGGCGTTGAGAAGCTGCGGGTCGCTCCACGGGGTCGCCGAGCCCAGCGGGTAGATGATTGAGGAGCAGAACACGATAGGCTTCTTTGTGACGTTCAGGCTGTCCTGCACGGTCTTGAGGCCTGCCTCGATGGTGTAGAGGCCGCCGTCTTTGATCCACATGTCGCTGTAATCGTCGGGAAGGGTGTAATGCGGGACCTCGGGCTCGGTGAGGTACTCGGCGGCTTTGGAGAGGTCAATCTGGGCAGATTCGATGGTGCCAGCGTAGTCGTACCCGGCGATCCAGGCCTGAAGGGAACAACCGGGTTTGGCCCGACGTGCCGCTTCTCCAATGACCTTCACATACCTCGCGCCCTGGTCGCAGCGGAACTCGATCCAGCGGCGGTAGTAGCGCCCGTCCTTCTTTACGTCCTCAGGCCACTTTTCGTCGGCAACCTTCGTGTAACGCTCGAAGGCGAGGCGGCAGCGCTCGCAGTAACACAGGGGCGGGCGGCACTCGTAGTCCAGCATGAAGCCGTCGGCGGAGAACTGCTTCATGCGGGCCGTGACGGTCTCCAGGAACCGGCCGTAGGTGCCGGTGCCAGTGGCGATGATCTCGGGGCAGATGGTGGTGTAGCTGCTCGGCTCCGTAGCCTTCTCTTCGGCAGTGGGGGTCACGTCCGGCGGGCACTGGGCGGAGTAGTCCCACCAGGACATCAGGTTGGCGTGAATCCCCAGTTTCCGGGCGGCCTCGAACACGGGAGCGCGGTTGTGGATGTGGAGGCGCTTGAGGCCCACCTGCTGGTACTGCTTGAGCATGTTTTCGAGCAACGCGGGCCCCTGCGGGGTCTCGGGAGCCAGCGATCCGCCTTCCCAGAGGGAAAGGCCAAGATGACGCGGGTCTGACGGGGGAAGTGAGGGCAGCGGAGGCAGTACGACCGCCTTCAGTTCCGTCCATGGCCCCGGTTGGCCGTCGCGCAAGAGGCGCGCCCTCAGCAGGCCCGCTTGCTGGCTCTGGGGACGGCAATGGACGAACACCGGCGGCATCATGGGGCTGACGGGCCAACTGAACCATCCGGGCTGGTCGCCGCCCTTCTTGTTGAGGCCGTGGAAGTCGGCAGGCAGCACGAAGTTGGCGGGAAAGTCCACCACATACCGGGTCAGACCATCCTGCTGGGTCGTCTGGATCTTCGCCGCCAGCGCGCCGACGGTGAGGTCCTGAGGCGCCAGGTGGCGGCTGGCCTCCACTTCCAGGCTCACGCGCTTGGCCGAGTGGAGGGCGTCACGGTTTTCGTAGATCAGGCAGACGCGCTGGTAGGCGCCCTGGGCGAGCCAGACCGTGTCCCTGGTGCGGTCACTCAGGACGTTGGGCCAGACGGCAACGTGGAGTTGCTGCGGGTCCTGCTCGCCTTCAACGCGGGCTGCGGCCATGCTGGCGGCCAGACGCGTCTGGAGGTCCGGGGGGTTGCCCACCACCACATTGTCCACGAAGACCGCGACGTTCCTGTCGCCACGCGCGTAGTTGTTGTCGAAGTCAGGATTGCCGCCTTCGCGCGGCATGTAGCCTTTCCCGACAATAAGGCGGCAGGGGCCCTGCCACTGTGGCAGGCGCTTGAGATCAACGGTCTGGGCGAGAGGCGTTCCGGGCTGCTCGAAGGCGAGAGTGACGGTATCCGGCTTGAGCTGCAGCCTGAGGCGGTACCAGGTGTCGGGGATGGGGCGCAGGCGGTCGGCAAGAGACATGATCTCAGGGCCGGGGGCCCACTCCAGTCTCAGGCCGTAGTGCAGGCTCATCATGACACGCAGGTAGCTGCCGGGGCCCCAGTAGAGGATGAGGCTGGGGGACCAGGAGGCGGAGGGGTCGCTGACGTTGTTGAGATCAGCCTGGACCAGGGACACATCGGCCGGCAGGTCTGTCTCGAGGTGGTTGAAGATGTTCTCCTTACCGCCCAGCACCAGCACCTGGTGTTTCGGGTCGAGCTCCATAGTGCCCTGTTTGCTGACGTCCTTTTGCCACCGGGCATCCAACTGGGGCGACGAGAAGTCGTCGAGCCAGTCGGTCGGTTGGGCCCATGCGGGCAGGTTGAGCAAGGCAGTAGTCAGGATGACGCCGAGCAGGTAGCGCAAGGGGCTTCGCCCTTTCGTTCGGTATTGCCGTTCACGGCAGGTCATAGAGCACGAACACGCCATCGAGAGCGGGGACGGTGACTGTGGCTCCTGCCGGCGTCCCCGAGGGTAGCACTCTGCCATTCTGCGCTTTCGCCTGGACGGGCACGGTGACGGGCTCCAGGCTGCGGTTTGTCAGGCAGACAAGCAGCTTGCCCTTCCCGGCGAAGGCGCGGTGGAAGATGGTCGCGGGGGCGGTCAGTTCGACCATCTCGTCGGATCGCTTGCCGTCCCAGACGATGTCCTCGGTCGCCGAGAACAGGCGGGCGAGTTCGGATAGCAGCGCGTAGTGACGGCCATCGAAGAAGGGGAGCATCCAGAAGTCGAGGCCTTTGACGCCCTGCGCCAGGTGCGTCTTGGCCTGCCAGCGCAGGTAATCGGGGTTGGTGTAGGAGTCCAGCACCCCGGCGCCGATGTTGAGGCAGGGCGCCAGTGGCACTTTCCACTCGTTCTCCACGGTGCTCTCCACGCGGTTGAAGGGCCAGTTCAGGCCGTAGGGCTGGCTCCAGGTGTCCTCGCCATGAGGGTAGACCCCGTTGGCCATGTTGGCGTAGTCCAGGTACTTCATGAACTCGCGCAGATCGTAACCGTACTCGAACTCCTCCTGCACGCGCCCCCGGTAGGTCTCTGCATGCGGCCCAGTGGCCTGCTGTTCGTAAAGCGACATTGTGAACCAGGAGAAGAGCTTTGCCTGCGGGTTGCCGGCCTTGACGGCCTGACGTATGGCCTGGACGTGGCGGCCGCCGTTTTGGACGTGGAAGCGCAGCCAGCGCTCGTGTAGCTTGCCGGAGGGGAGGACGTCATCGGGCCACTTCACGGCGTCTGGAGCGAGCTTCTCGCGGTCGAGGAAAGCTTTCTGGCAGCGGGCACAGAAGCACTGGTGATGGATGCCCTCGTGGTCGAGGTCGAACCCGTCCCAGCCCTCGTCCTTCACGCGACTGGTAATGGGCCCGAAGACCTCGTCAACATGGTCGGGCGCATAGGTGGGGCACCACTGGTACTGGCTGCGGCGCTTGTCGCCTGATATGGGCTTGCCGTCAGCGCCCAGGCGGGCCTTGCCGAGGTCGCTGGTTGTGGTCGGGTAGACCGTGGTGTCGTAGCCCCACATGCTGGCGAGGCTGACCAGCATGCCGTTGGCGCGGGCTTCGGGGATGTCGCGGGGGTAGGACAGCACCAGCCGCGACACGCCGAGGGCCGCGAGTTGAGCGTCCGTGCTCTTGCGGATGTCAGCTTCGAGGGGCTTTTCATCGTCGGCAACGGCGGGCTGGACGGTGCTGTAGGCCCAGACGCCGAGGAGGGAGCGCCGGGGCTGCGGCGCGTCAGGCGGCGCCGGCAGCACGGTGAGAGGGGCGGACATGAGCTTCCCCTCGCCGCCCTGCGACAGCGACTGCCAGTACAGGCGGTAGAGGCCGGGGGCGGCCTGGCAGCGCAGATAGAGCGACAAAGGATGGCCGCCGAAGGTGTGCCACTGGGTCTCCGGGGCGACTGAGGCGCTCTCGGGGAAGGTGAAGACGTAGCGGGTGAGGGTCTGGCCGTCCCGCTGCCGGGTGCTGGTGGCGACGCGGAGGCGGTTGCTCCAGCCGTCGGCGTAGGGAAGATATGGCGTGACCAGTTCAACGCCCGCCGGGAGTTCCAGTACCAAGCCTAGCTTGACCGCGCCTGCAGTATCGTCGTTGCGTTTGTAGAAGCTGACCCTCTGGAAGCAGCCCTGGCACAGGAACAGGCCCTTTTGCTCTTTGAGGTTAGGCGCAAAGTCCCAGTTGAGCTTGCCTGGATCATTGTCGGCCACGCGCGGCGCGGTGAGGGCCAGAGGAGTTCGCTGACCGGCGACGATGATCATGGGATCGCGCAGCAAGACTTCATCGGCGGCGGCTCCGTGGGTGAGGCGGAGTGTGTTCTGGCCGGGCTTGACGAGCTTCGTGAGGTCGAAGAGGTAGCCGAGACCGCCGAGGTCATCACGTTCGCCGGAGTCCCAGGCGGGCTGGGCGGGGAGCGCGAAGGCTTTGGGGGCGTAGATTTCGGTGCCTTGTTGCCAGTATTCCCCTGACTTGTTGAGCGCCTCTGTGGGTCCCAGCGGCTGACCGTTGACCGCTATGCGCAGTACGCCGCCGGAGTGACTGACCGCGCGGTACTTGAGGATTGCTTGCAGGTACAGGTAGACGGGCTTGGGGTGGTCAGCGGCGAGGGTGAACTGCCCTTCGGTGACGTAGGCCGAAGGGAGGGTGAGGGAGGCGCCGTGTGGCGAGCCGTTCAGAGCGCGGACGAGTTCCTCTTCAGCTCCAAAGCACGGGACGGCCAGGACGACGCATAGACAGGTGTAGGCGAACCAGCGACGAGACATACGTTTGAACCCTTTCGTTATCCATGGGCGACAGTCAGCTACTGAGCCGCAGGGCCTTCTTCCGGCGTCACACAGACGTCGTCAATCTCCATCTGGCCATCGAGGTGCAGCGCGAGCCTTAGGATGCGGTCGTCGGTGCAGGCTTGGGAGGCCTCCACGGCGGTCCATTGCGGGGCGTCGAGCTTGAGATCCTTGAGCACGACCGTTCCAGTGTGCTTGTTCGTCTTCCGGTCGTATTGGAAGGTCGATACCCAGAGGCTGCCCGTGCCGCGGGCCTTGAGCTGAAGGCGCAGGTTGCCTCGGAAGTCAGCCGGTATGGCGATGAGCTGGAAGATCCAGCCCCGGCCCCGGTAGAAGCGTTTGCCGGAGGCGGCATCACCGGTGACGACCGAGGCCGTGCCTTTCTCGGTGAAGGACCAGCGGGCGGGCGCAAGGTCGTCGGCGAACTGCCAGCCAGCCTGCTTCATGCTTTCGGGGGCTTTGACTGTGTCCTCGAAGTCGCCGTTGTTGATGAGGGGAGTGCCGCCGAATACGAGGGGGCGGTACGCATCCAGGCCGTGGAAGGAGCCGTTGCTCCAGGAACTGGCCTGGCTGGGCGTGTCATCGTTGAGCTTGCGGCTGCGACCGACGTTGACCTTCCAGGTCTCGCCGTCGCGGATGGTCCGGCCCAAGGCAGTGGTCGGGACTCTGGCTTCGACGATCCAGCGGTCAGCGAGGATGGCGGTCTTGACCTCGGCGCCGGCGTCGAAGGCGAGGTCGGCCGAGGTTGCGGAGGCGTTCAGGGCGTCGTAGACGGTGCCACGGGGGTTGACGGCGATCTGGCAGTAGCGGCCGTTCATCCCGGGAGCCACGAGGAAGAATTCCACGGTGCTGTCACGGAATAGCGTAACCTCGTCACGCTGGGCGCACTGGGCCTTGAGTTGGGCCGGATCGGGCTCCATGGCCTCCACGGCGAAGTAGAGGTTGCTCTCGTCGTAGAGCACTTTCACGTACGTCTGGGGGTTCGCAACCGGGCCATCGTTGGCGATGAAGTTGGTGGTAATTTCGGCCTGCTTCCAGTCCGCGTCGTCCAGCTTACCGTCAATCGCCAGGGGGCCGTTGCGACGGGCGGCGTGGGTCTCTCGGGGGCGGGTGGCGAGGTACTTGTCGTGTGCTTCCACCCAACTCCACGTGAGATAGTCACGATCGCGCTGGATGCGGCGGGGAATTAGCGGGGCGCCCGCAGCGGCCTTGTCGGCCTGGGCGAGGAGGCTTTCCAGCCGGACCTGGGAGTTGGGCCACTCGAGGCAAGTGCCCAGCCCTCCAGCGCCGTAGATGATGTCGCCGGGCGTTTCCTCATAGATGCGGACGAGGAGTTCCCGGTACTGCTTCATCGCCGGCCAGGCGGGGCCGTAATAGCGCGAGCCCATATCCTCGACGGCCTTGTCGTAGTCGGTGTTGATGTCCCAGCCGGTAAGGGCGGCGAGGTAGACGGACGGCCATTGCGCATACCATGAGTGCAGCGTCTGGCGGTTGTTCCAGACCGGGCCGAACTTGCCATCAGGCGGGGCGATGGGGAGGCGGAAGCCGGCCATTCCGAGCTTGTGGTAGTAGCGCAGATCGCGGCAGTAGACACGTTCATAGGGCACGTACGGAGGATCGCCGGGGAAGACTTCGTTGTATTCGCGGGCCGTGACGACGTGGCCGAGCTTGCACCAGGAAGAGAGCATGTCGCGGAACCTGGCGTTGGCGAGGCACTTCTCATCGTCGAGACTGTGGCGGTAGCAGCGGTGGTGCACGCAGGCTTCGAGCGACAGGCGCTTGTCGAGGGTTACGCCGGTGGGCGGCATCTGGTAGTTCTGGTAAGCCCAGGCCCAGAGGTTGGCGTCCGGGTGGCTGGCGTAGACCCGGGCGGCGATTTCATTGACGAAGGTGCAGTAGCGGGTGCTGATGATGCCCTTCTTCTTCTCATCGGGAGGATCGAGGCGGGTACATTCGTCGCAGTGGCACCAGTCCGTGGCGTCGTTGTTGCCGATCAGGTAGCGCCCGCCCTCGGGGGCGTTGTCGAGCACCTTCATGATGCCTTCGGCCATGATGTCGGCGACGTGGGGGTTGGAGGTGCAGGGCTGGTAGCGGCCCTGCTGGGGTATCCGCTTGCCGTCGAACAGCCCGAAGTATTCGGGGTGCTCGTCGATCAGCTTGTCGCTGAGCAGGTAGGCGAAGCAGTGGCCGCCGTCTTCGGTGTGGACGCCGCGCTTGTCGACCTCGGCCTTGACCTGTGAGTAGACGTGCTTAGAGACGTGGATCGGCATGCCATTTCTGACCATCCAGTCCCACGTGTCGGTGGTCAGCGAGTTGACGTTGGCACAGACGAAGCTGATATCACGGTAGCGGAAGCTGGGGTTGCTGACAGTTAGTTGCCCGGGGACCTTGATCGTGGCTTTGTGGGGGCAGTACTCACCGTCGGGGCCGGGGTAGAACCACCGCATGCCGGCGTAGCGCTTCAGGACGTCGTAGGTGCCGAAGAGCACCCCAACTGGCTCTTTGCTGACTACTTGCAGGCCCGTGTCGCTGACGGCGATGATGAACCCATCGTCACGCAGTTGCCGGAGGGCCTTCTGAAGCACCGGCGACTTGACGACGCGGTCTTCCTGCGCGGTGCAGAGGTAGATCGGGAACAGGCCCTTGGTGGCGGTGTTGGCTATGGGTACGCGGGTGCCGGAGACTTTTCCGAGGAAGGTCGCCAACTCCTCGGCGGCATGCCGCATCGTTGGCGCGGCCTCGTCTGCCATCACGATACAGCTTGTCGGCTTGCCAGCGCTCACCAGGGCGTACTCTTTCGCACTGGCGGCGACAGGTACGGCGGCGATCAGTGCAAGCAGCCATAGCCTCGTTGCTCTTGCCATTGGGAGGCTCCTTCAGCGCTGGGACTTCAGCCAAACGACACAACGCATGGTGCGGCATCTTCGCGGTCCGCCGCCGGCAGGCGGGTGGGGCTACTTCACCGTGAAGCTCCCTGTGGCCTGCGCACCGTCCCAGAGGCTCTTCCCCACTATGGTCCACTTGCCAGCCGGGGCGTTGATGGGGAGCTTGAGGGCTCGCTGGCAGGTGGCGTCCTGGGTGCAGGTCAGCGCGGAGAAGCTCTGGAGCTTCCGGCCATCGGGACCGGTGACGGAGACGTCGAGAAGGTAGTTGCCCCGAATGCTCTTGCCACCGACCGTGAGACGGTAGTCAACGCTGTCGCCAAGCGCGTAGGTGGTCCTCAGGCCCTCGAGGCGCAGGCCGGCGGGATTCGAGGGGAAGACGCCCAGGGCGCGGGTCCCGCCCCACGGGCAGGTGAGCTTCATGGCGTACTGCGGCCCGGCCTTGAGGCGTTCCCCGGTTACCATGTCGCGCACGATTGCGCCGGGGGGCAGATGTGGCAAGGTTACCTGCGTGGTTTCCTGCTTGCTTTCGTGGTTGATGAGCAGGAGCAGCGTGGTGCCCTGCTTCGTCTGGCGCAGGGCTGCCTCGATGCCTGGAGTGCTGGAGGTTACGTTCGGCAGGCAGCCGTCGTCGGTGGCGGCTTTGCGCAGGGCGCCGAGGATGGCATCGGCGGCACCGTCGGCGTTGCCACGAACGAGGGCGTCGAGGTAGCAGTCCTTGACCGGGAAGTTGAGCAAGGTGGCGCGGCCCTTGCCGCAGGGGCTGTTGAAGACGAGGGCATCCTTGCCCCTGGCCTGGTAGCTGCGCCGGCCCCATAGCTGGGCTTTGGTGCCGGGGAAGGGTATGGCGCCTTCCTGCACCTGCGCGGTGCCAGTCACGCCGAACAGCGGCTCGAAGACGTTAAGGGGCTGCTTGTTTTCGTCCAGCGAGGGTACTTCATCGGCGACCACTCTGCCGCCGGCTTGCGCCCAGTCGCGGATGGTCTCGGCGTCCTTGCGCTTGAGCAGGTGGATATCGAACATGACGAGTACCTGGTAGGGCTTGAGGCCGCCTGAGGCCAGTTGCTCCTCGTGTATGCAATCCAGCTCGCCATAGGCCTGACGGAAGGCTTCGAGCGCGACCATCACGTTCCAGTACTCCTCCTGCAGGAGCACGTACTGGGTGCGAGGGAACAGGAAGGCGGCTTTGGCGCGGGGGACGGAGCTTCTGGTCAGCAGCGGGGCCATAGCCTTGACCTCTGCCATCGTGCCGCGATAGGTCTCCCACCACGCCGGGTCCTCAGGGATGCCCCAGAAGGTGTTCAGATAGTCACAGCCGGCCGCGAGGGAGGTGTAAGTCAACTCGCGAGGTGACCAGGGGAAGCTGCGGCCGGGGGCATCGGGGGCCAGCTTGTCGCCCCAGCCAGACTCCACCCAGAAGCCGAGCTTCTTGCCGTAGGTGTAGGCGAGGTTGCGCATCTCGGCGAAGGCCATGTGCATTCCGGCGATGCGGGGCAGACGGTTCTCCTGGAACTTGCCCCGGCGGAAGTCGGTGGACAGGTAGGGGTAGATATCGTAGTTCACCGAGTCGAAGGGCGCCCCCCAGTGGAACACGTCATCTACGGCCCAGAAGCCCTTGAAGTCCCGCCCGGCGGCTCCGAAGGTGCAGTGAGAGTCGTGGGTCAGCTCCACCCAGAAGTCCGGGTAGAGCTTCTTGACCATGGCATAGCTCTGCCGCCAGCCCTGGGCGAAGCAATCACTCCAGAAGTCCACATATTTGAGCCATAGCGCCGGGTCCTGCATGGCCTGTTCGCGCGTCGGCATGTCTATCCCGTAGCGCCGCTTGAACTCCGCCTGCGCTGGCGGGCGGTTGTCGAAGGTGGCGCCACTGATCTGGAAGGGCTCGTCCATGTACCCCTGCACGTTCAGCAGCCGTGGGACCTGGCGGCAGGTCTGAACGGCAGCCTCGATCCGGGGGCGAAGAGCCTCTTTGTACTCAGGGGAGAATACCGAGAATACCGGCAGCCTGTCGCGATAGAGCAGGCAGAAATCGCCCTGGAAGGAGTAGCTGACCGCCATGCCCTTGCTTTGGGCGAGATCCTCGGCGAGGTCGTACGGTGAGCCCGGGTTGGCAAACAGCCGGCGGGCGCTGAAAGTCAGGGTATTGAAGCCGTGGGCGATGATGTCGTCGATCTCCCGCTCGATGGCGGCTTTGTCCGCACTACGCAATTGCGACAGGCGCATGGTAGTCGGGTAGAAGTCGGACAGATCGAGGCGCGGTACGACGGTGAACGGCACTCCGAAGCTGTCGGCAAGCTTCCCGCCGTCGGTCAGGGTGACCACGAGGCGGTAGTCGCCCTCGGCCAGATCGGGGACTTGATAGGTCCAGCTATAGACGCCATCCTTCACCTCCGGCGCGGGGGCCGGCAGTTCTATCCCCCACGGGTCAACGATGGCGGTTTTGAGCGTCTTGCCCGGTGTGACCGTGTCTTTCAGGTTGCCCTGGAACTGTATCTTCATCCCGGCCGCCACGACATGCCGGTTGGTGGGGATCGAGAGTGGGTTGGTGACTTCGCAGGCTACGCTGCGGTGGAAGACGGGGTTGCCCGCGGTGTCGGTCGCGGTCAGGTCCAGTTCCCACGTACCGTCAGCGCTAGCCTCGCGGGTCTGCTCGCCGGTCCATTGCGCTTTGAGAGTCTGGCCCGCGCGCATGGGGTATTCACCCACAGCCGTAGCCTTGTCGTTGTGGGTCAGTGTGGCCTTGAACGTGCCGTCTATCGCGGGAGTGATACCCTCGAGCGCGTAGCTCAGTTGCACGCCGCCGCCGCGGCGGACCGTGGCCGGTGGATAGACGGGGTTGGCAATGGTCACACCTTCTGTCTGGTGCCCGAGCCACAGGATTGAGGTAGCCAAGAGGTCGTCACAGAGGTCGCTGCTGGCCAAGGCGCTGCCCGGCTGGGCATCCACGAGCACGACGCGCCCCTGGCCGTACTCGCGGCAGAGGACTACGGGGTGGTTGCCAGCGCTTATCAGGACCGTGGCTCCGGCGCGCGGCGTGACGCCGCGCAGGCTGTGGGTCGTGCCAAAGCGGTCGGTGAGGGCATTGAGGATGGGATGCGGCGCGTGGAATTCGACATGCCCTTCCACAGTGACAGGCCGGTCGTAGATCCGGGTGTACTTGACCATCGGTGTGATGTCGGTTGCGGGGCCCCACTTGCCGTCGTCGTAGTCTACGCTGCTCCAACCGGGCTCCTCGGGAATGTGGAACTTCCAGGTCTTGTCGCTGACGATCAGGTCTTTCGTGCCGTCCTGGTATTCGATGCCGATCTGCGCGAAGAACCCGCCCTTGCCGTCCACGTTGCGGCCCTTGAAGGCCAACGTGTTCTTGCCCTGCCGCAGCTTCCCCGTGAGGTCCCATAGCTCGTGGTCGAACCAACTCCAGTGGTAGCCAACCTCTTCACCGTTGAGATAGGCCCAGTAGAGGTTATCGGCGGTGCAGCGCACGAAGGCGCGCTTGACCGGCTTGGTGATCTCGAAGCTCTTGCGGATGTAGCGGATGTGATCGGCCGTTTCGCCCGGCTGGGTGTCGATCCACAGCCAGTCGCCTGAATCATCGGGGAATAGGTCGGCGGCCGGGACATCAGCCGGAGCGGCTGCTCCCAGCACACGCCAGAGCGCGGCGGTGCGGGGCAGGGAATCGGGCAGCCCGGCGACGAGGATGCTGCCGCCGCGGCTCACGAACTCGTCGAGGGTTTTCAGTCCGGCCGGGAGCTTGCTCAGGTCCGAGCCGCCGTCGAGTACGATGACGCCACCGAGGGGCGGCTGCGACAGTTCGGTCGGGGGCAATACCTGTACGCGCCCGCGCAGGCCCGCCAGTGCCTTGCCCACGGGCAGGATGGAGCCGCCTGCCGTGAGGTCCACGACAGGGATTGGTGCGGCCCAGGCCAGACTGACCAGAGAAACGAGCACTATCGCTGCAAGAGTGGTGCGCACGGCTGTGTACCTCCAGTATTGGTCACGCGAGCGGCCCAGGCCGGGTAATCAGAGACCGGCAATCATCTCCACCGTCTGCTCCGCCACGCGCTCGAGGGTGCCCGGCGGCAGCTTGCCCCAGGCTTCGTAGCCGCCGCGCTGGGCAGCGGCGAGTGTGGGCAGATAGCCACATTCGTCGTTGCACTCATGGGCAACCACCACAAGGCGCGACGGGGACTTGAGCTTCACCTCAAGCTGAGCCTCGACGAACGGTTCGCCGGGCCAGCCGACGATCACGAGGTCGCCCATGCTGATCACCTGGATTTCAAAGTCGTACTCGGGGTTGGTGGCCAGCTTGTGGACCTTGTCCAGGTCGCGCAGGGCAAAGACCCACTCCCATTCGATGCTGGTCCTGGCCTCGTCACGGAAGATCGGCTCGGGGTGCTCGGCGATGAGCCGGCGGGCCGCCTGCTCGGCGTCGGGGGCGGGTTGGTTCCACGGTATCTTGATGATCCGGTTGTCGGTCTGCAGCGGCATCGATTCCACCGGCCTCAGCCGGCCGAGTAGCGTGTCTGCAGTCTGGCCCAGCCGCTGCACCATCAGGTCCAGGTTGCTGCCGCCAGCGTACTCCATGTTGGTGTGGTCTATGGGGCTGATGTTACCGCACGCCCCGTTGAGGCAGCCGACGACGCACTTGTCGCCAAGCTTCTGGCTTACCGCCTCGCTCCACAGGCCGGGCCAGTCGGCGGAGATGTAGCGGTGCGGATAGCCGTGGATGGGGTGACAGGTATAGTGCAGGAGGGCAGCGACGGGCTCGGCGTTTTCGTTCTCGAAGAGCATCAGTGAGGCTTCCGGGTCCACTGGCCCCTCGCAGTAGAGTACGTCCTCGTTGCAGTTGCCAGGATGTGTCTTGGCCGTGCCATCCCGCATGATGAAGCGGCGGTTGAAGGCGCAGCGCCCCTCCAGGGTCCGGGCGAACCTCGCTGTGGCTGGGCCCATCGCCTCTGCCGCCCGGGCAACGCCAGCCATGACCGCCTCGGTGAAGAGGGTGTTGTAGGCGGGCGTCTCCCCTCTCACCCACCACAGGTCCGGCGTCAGGATGCCCTCAGGGTCGTCAAACATGCCGCCGACCCGGGCGGCCGAGTGAGACTGGACGCAGTGGATCATGACGTCTTCGAGCCGCGCGCCGATGACCTCAGCGATTTTGGCTCGAATCTGCAGCGAATGGTTGCGGCTGATGCAGGCCATGTCGCAGGCGACGAGGCAGGCGGTGACGCCTCCGGAGCGCAGGATGATGATCCGGGCGTAAAGCGGGTCCCGGATCTCCTCGACGGGCCGGTACCGTCCGATGTCCCCGGAGATCTGTGTCCCGAAGTCGGGGGTAATGTCAGCCTTAGCAGCACCCACGAAAAGTTGTGGTGTTGTCACTGAGCCATCTCCTTTGGGCCGCAGGCGCCGCTCTCGCACCAGCGGGGATGAGATCATGGACTTCGCCCGGCAGGTCAATTGCGGGCGAACTGGAATTGCTGGGGTGTATTTGACCACACAAAGTAGGTGAATCCTCCCATGGCCAAGCGCAATTTCTCGATGATCAACTATTTCAATAAGATGGCGGAGAACTGGGTACCGCTGCTGACCTTCCAGGGCTCCACGATGTCGGAGTTCGAGGACTGGCAGGCGAAGGCGAGCGAGAGGTTCTTTGAACTGCTGGGTGATTTCCCCGAGCCGGTGGCTCCTGAGCCGGAGATCATCTACTCGATTGAAGAAGATGGGATTATCCGCGAACGCGTGATCTTCGATTCTGAGGAGAATATGTCGGTGCCGTGCGTGGTGCTGCGGCCGACGGATATGAAGGCCGATGGCGACAACGCGGCGATACTGTGCAGCCACGGTCACGGCCCCTATGGCAAGGAGCCCGTCGCCGGCAACAAGTCCAGCGCTGGCCTGCGTGAGCAGATAGCGGCTCATCAGTACAACTATGGCGAAATCATGGCCCGGGCGGGCTACATGACGCTGTCGCCCGACCTGCGGGTGTTCGGCGAGAGGGCCGACGGCGGCAACCCCTACCCCGGCCGCGACAGGTGCAACGTGCACTTCCTGCGCGGGGCGATGTGGGGCGTCTACACGCTCATGCTCAACATCTGGGACATGAAGTGCTGCGTGGACTACCTGCAGTCGCGCGCCGAGGTGGACCCGGAGCGCATCGGCATGATGGGGCTCAGCCAGGGTGGGACGATGACGACCTTCGCGACGGCGGCCGAGCCGCGAATCAAGTGCGCCGACATCATCGGCTACCTGATCTCCTGGAAGGGTCTGGCCATCCAGCGCGCCAACTGGTGCGGCAGCCAGATGGTAGTCAAGTCACCTAACAACAATAGTTGGGGAGTAGCGGCGTAGCCTTGGCGGGGGGCGGCACAGGAGACCATCACGGTTCGTCACCAGCCGATAATCATCTCCCCAGCACGCTCCAGAGCCACCGGCCACCCATAGCAGACCCACAGGCAGGGGTCCCCCTACTGCAGAGCAAAGCCCCACTTGGACGGTTCGAGTAGAGGTGCAGATGTTAGTCAGAGATGTTGGCTCCCCGACGGGGAAGCCTCCTGGATACATAACATCCGGGCCTTCGAGATCGCCCCGCCGCTGGTCATCCGCTTCTGACGGCGCGGGGGGCCAGTACCCCCGGGTGCGCTGCCCACGGCGTCGCACCCATCCGGCCGCCACGCACCGGCCCTCCTGCCGATGTCACCGCCGCCTGATCAGCCTCCAAACGTCTTTATCATCGAGCCCGCGTCCCCTCCAAAGCCTGTGAGACCGGCCTCTCAGCCAGCGCTTGCGGCGCAGACCAGTCTTCCACGCTTTTTGGAGCCTGCTTTTGGAGGCGCTCTTTGCCTTCACGGAGCCGGTACTTTCGCCTTTGGCTTCCAGAACACGGATGCGGTGAGTAAGCGGATCCATGAGCCCGCCGGTCGGTCGCTCGCAGCCTATGATATCCGTCCAACTGCAACTAGGTGCTAGTGTAGACCGTGCAGGTGCCACGTCCTGCGCCGCGAACGGACCGTATATGAAACTCTGGACGCTTCTCCCTTTTGCCTGTCTCCTGTCGTCCGCCGTGCTCGCCCAAGGCCCGCGCAATGTCAGCGTCACCTTCAACGGTGAGAGTGAGTTGGCCGCCCCGCTCGCGCCTGGCCAGTAGCACACGGTCGTGGCCCACTGCCGCTATCCCGGGAAGATCTCGCTGCTGGTGGAAACATACCTGGTCTTCGCCAAGGGCGGTAACCTGCTGGGCGGCTGGGACATGGGGTATAAGCCGCCCTCAAACGAACTCATGATCATCAAGCACGGCTCCTGGAACGCAACCGAAGCGACTGGCCACCCCGGCGAAGCGAAGATCATCGAAAACGATCAGGGCTACATTGACTGCGAGCACACGCAGATCGAGCAGACGGCGGATGAGATAACCGTCAGTTACCGGCTCAAGTTCAAGCCCGGTGGCCTCCGCGGCATGTGCAACGTGTATATGTACATCGCGGACAAGGACGTCAAGTACGAAGGCTTCACGCAGATGGGCGCGGTCGCCATCGATACCGATGCAGAGGTCACGCGCACTGACATGCCGGCGCAGTGGCGGAACGCCCTGCAGCCGCCAGGGACGGCCTCCGCGCCACTGACACTGGCCACTGACGGGCACGCGCGCTACAACGTCCTCCTCCCCCCCCAGCCCTCTGTCATCGAGGCGAAAGCAGCGAGCGAACTGTGCCAGGCACTCAGACTCATCACTGGCGCGGATTTCGCGACCGTCAACGAGGGCGACGCGGTCACGGGCCTCTTCATCAGCGTGGGACGCACCCGGAAGCTGGCCGGCTCCGCCGCCAAATGGAAGGGCGCCGATCTGGCTGCCGAGGGCTATGGCCTGGAGGTGGTCGGCCCGGACCTGTACCTGTATGGCGGCAGCGGGCGCGGGCTCCTGAACGCGGTCTATGCCCTGCTCGAGGAGGACCTTGGCTGCCGGTGGTACGACACGGGCTCCGTGGATGTGCAGCGCCGCCCCGCGCTCACCGCGGCCATCGTGTCCCGCAAGGTCGTGCCGGCGCTGCAACTGCGCGACCCGTACATCCTGAGCATGCATGACCCCAACTGGTCGCTGCACAACCGGACCAACACGCCGCACGCGCGCATTCCGCAAGCTTGGGGCGGGAGCCTGCGCTACTTTCACATGGGCCACACCTACGCCGCCTACTTCCCCAGCGGCAGCTACTTCAAGGAACACCCGGAGTACTACTCGCTGGTCAACGGCAAGCGCCAGCCGTCACAGCTCTGCCAGACCAACGAGGACGTCATCCGGCTGAGCATTGAGAAAACCTGCCAGATCTTCCGCGACCATCCCGACGTCACCATCACCGCCATCGGCCCCAACGACGGTCGGGGCTTCTGCGACTGCCCCAACTGCAGGAAGCTCAACGATGAGAACGGGGGGCGATCCGGCAGCTACTTCTACTTTCTGAACCGCATCGCAGCGGGTGTGAAGAAGGAATTCCCCAACAACCACATCATCTCGCTGGCGTACCTGGACTACGCCCCGCCACCGACGAAGTTCGAGGTGGACCCGTACATTATCATCCAGCTCTGCACCGACTCCCATGCCTGGAAGTATCAGTTCTGCCGCCTGGACGAGTCGCAGGACTTCCAGAAGATCATCAAAGCCTGGGAGCCCCGTCACAACCTCATCTACGTCTGGGACTACACCACCGATTACGTCCACTACCCCGTCCCCATGGCGAACTGGCAGGTCGTGGCGGCGAATACGCGCTTTCTGGTTCAGCACGGCGTTGATGGAATCATGTACGAGTCCGAGGCGAACGACTGCGACGAGATGCGCGCATGGGTGTGGGCCCAGCAACTGTGGAACCCGAGCCTAGACCCCAAGGCGCTCATGCGGGACTTCATCTACGGCTACTACAAGCAGGCCGCCGGACCGATCTGGGATTATGAGCAGATGGTGCTGGATTACTGGGAGAACTGGCACAAACTGCCTCACCAGTGCGGCAAGCCGTCGGATAACCCGCTGCTGAACAACTTGCAGTGCTCCTACTCGCCCGATGGGCCGATGTTCACCCCGGAGTTCATGGCGAAGATGCGGCAGTGCTTCGAAGCGGCCGAGAAGCTTGCGACCGACAAGGACGTCGCTGCGCGGGTGCGGCGGGCCGAGCTGCCGCTGCTATACCTGGAGCTCTGCCAGAACCTCGGCTACTACACCGAGTTCGGCGACTTCGTGTACGGCAGGAGCATCCGCCAGACCCCGGCGGCGAAGGAAGCCTTCCGCCCGAAGCTAGACGAGTTCGTCGCCCTATGTAAGGAGCGAGGCCTCACGACGCTCGGCATCCCTGCGTCCGTGGAAAAACTTACCGCGCGCTGGCGGCAGGCCATGGCCGCCGAGAGCGTCTCGCTGAACAAAATGATGTTCCCGTCGGAGTGGGTCTTTGCTGTCGACCCCGACGACCGTGGCATGCGGGACAAGTGCTACGCTGACGCGAAGACGTTCGACGCCGTCGCCAGGCGGAACGCCGGCGCCTCGGCCGCGAGCCTCGGCAAGAACCTGACGGTCCTGCACACCAACCGCGGCGTAGGGTGGGAACAGCAAGGCTTCCCCGGCTTCGACGGCCCCGGCTGGTACTTCCAGACCATCCGTATCCCCGACGACCTGGCCGCGAAAGCACACCTGTACCTGGTGTTCCTTGGGATCAACGAGGAGGCGTGGGTATACGTGAACGGCCAACTCGCCGGCGAGCACACCTATGCCTCGACGGGCCGCGGCGTAGGCGAGTTGGGCGGGGCCTTCAGCATCGACGCGAAGCAGTGGCTCAAGCCTGGGGTGGACAACACGCTGGCCGTGCGAGTGATGCACAAGGCCGGTCTGGGCGGCATGTGGCTGCCGTCACTGCTGGTGGGGACGGACAAGCCATGCACGACGGAGGAGTTGCAGCAGTACCGGTACTGAACTGAGTGCCGAGGCCGTATGCCCGGTAGATGAGTTCTGGAAACCTGCGCCCTCAGTCCCACTCGGCTATCCGCCAGCGCACGCCCGTCCGGGGAACGGGGACGTGGGACAGGGCCTCAGCCTCTTCGGGACTGTGCCCGTAGAGCCTGACGAAATCGGCCCGCAGGGTGCGAAAGGACCGGCGGCAGGCCGGCGGCACCGCGGCCAGGCATACTGCGCCAACCACGCGCAGATGAGGCCGGGAATGAGCAACAGGATCGGATAAAGAACAAACGGCGAGAGCATGGGCACCTAACCGTAGACAAATTCCGCCCCCTACCGGGTTCCTCTGTGCATGGCAGCGGCGCGCCGTATGGTTGCCTGAACAGTACGCCCAAAGTCGAGGGGCGTCAGTCCTCGAGCAGGTCCTCACAGAGCGGAGAGTGGCTGCAACCGAGCAAGCGGTACTCTTCATTGGCCGCCTGCACGCGCTTCGCGACATCAAGAGAACTCTCGTACTGAGACCGCCGCACCGTGACCCATTCTTGCCACGCGAGTTTCGGGTCTGTGCCTAGTTGCCCTGTCAGGTAATAGACCCGCGCGGCCACGATCTCCTCGCACCAGAAGCATAGTCTCTCCTGTCGCAGCCACGCCCCCCGCTTGGTCTTCGCGAGATCCCAGTTGTTGTGCCCGCCATTCATCAGGCACTTGGGCTCGCAGTGCCAGACGCCGTGCTCGGACCAGCCGCCGACCCACAGCTTGCCGATCACGCTGTCGGTATCCCGGTTGAGCGCACCGCCTGGCGCCAGGTGCGCCCACGGCACGCGACTGCGGCGGCGATCGAAACATGAATTCCGTAAATTGGTCATGCTGTCGCAGACGATTTCCGGCCCATTGACGGTGGCATCCGCATTGTAGATGTACTCGTCCCGCAGGGGGAAGAGCACGTGGCAAAATTCGTGGATGCTATTCTCGCCGAGGGCCGTGTTGACGATGATCTGCCTGCCGCCGACCGTCACTTTCGCGTTCCCGGCGCAGCCGCTGCCGACGCCTTTGCCGACGAGGACGACGACCGTGTGTGAAAGCCGCCCATCGTATTCCAGCCCGTTGGCGCCGATCGTCTGGAGGTCTGCGGTGATCTGCTCGGCGCCGGCCGCTGAGACTGGCCCGGCCACACTGCCGCCATAGCCCTGTGCCTGGGACTTGACCGGAAGGCCGTAGCGGGACTTCTGCGCAGCGGAGACCCGCTCGAGCGAAGGGGCCCAGACAGCGGTCACGCGAAAGGCGCCCTTCAGTTGCTGGAAGGGGATCTGGGAAAGAAAGCGGGCATACCAGCTCCGCACCCGCTGCTCGAACTCGGCACGCTCGTCGGGCAAGTAGCCCTCGCCCACAATGAGCACGTCCAGGCGCCGTGCAGGATCGAGCGCAAGCTTTTGCCCCGGGTGGGCGAGGTCCGGAAGCCAGGGTTGCTCCCGGCCGGCGGCCCCGGCCTCGTAGTACAGGCGCTCCGGCGGGATGAGGGCCAGACCATCTGGGACGGCATCCGGCGGATCGGGTGCGAGTAAGACCGTCACTGGCTGTCTTCGTTGCTGCAGGATTAGATTCGGGTCCGGTGCCCAGATTGCGGAGACGCGGCGGTCGCTCTGATACAGTGCGATGCCGAAGTACGGCGCCGTGGTGCCGCCGGCGGTGGGACTCAGCCGGACGCGGAAGCGATAGCAGCCGCTTCGGGGTTCGCCGAGACGCAGGCAATCATCAAGCCCTGGGACCGGCGCCGGGAACTGCACCGCAGCATTCGCTGCGGGCAGTGGCACGGGTTGTTCGACACTGCCCGCGGCTAATCGGAGGCCATCCGGATCGAAATCGCCCGCGTGGGCGAAGCCCTCGGGGGTCAGCAGCAGAGTGGCGCCTGCCCAGTCGCCGTGATCGGAGCCAATGCCATCGCCGCCGTCCTCGATGATCAGAACGACTTCATCCTTGCCGGTCAGATCCACGGACAGCAGGCGGGCCGGACTGTCCCGATGCAGCACCTCCGTCCGCGCCAGCAGCTTCCCGTCCGCCTCGACGCGGAAGGCGACGGTGCCTCCGGGTGCCTCGTCATCTAGTCCCACGACCGCCTGCAGCCGCGTCGCCATGCCCTTGAGGCGCAGGACGCAGCGGCTCACCGCGTGGGCGCCGACGCCGTGGAGGAATTGCAGGCCGTCGAGGCGCAGGGGGCGTCCCTCGACGCTCCGGCCCATTCCCGTGACGCCCCATCCGGAGGTCATGCCCCGTGCAACGCTGTCCAGCCAGATGCCTTCCGCCGGTGGGTCTTCCTGTTGCAGGCGCTGCATTAGCTCCACCTGCGCGCCCTCCAGCACGCCCGCCGCGGCGTCCTGCCCCCTTTCCACCGCGCAATCGAGAGGCGAGCGGCCGTCCCCATCCAGCAGGCCCGGATCGGCACCCGCTGAAAGCAGCAGTCGGATGGCCCGCAGATCGCCCTTGATCGCGGCGCCGTGCAGCGGCGTCAGCCCATGCAGGTTGCGGGCATTGGGATCCGCACCGGACTGCAGCAGCAAAGACACCGCAGCGAAGCGGTCGCCATACAACGCCCAGTGCAGCGGCGTGCCGCCATGGACGGGATCTACGGCGCGCATGAGCGAGGGGTCAGCGGCGAGGTCGGCAGCCAATGCTGTAATGTCCCCGCGAGTCGCATCGGCGAAGATATCCGCGCGGGCGTCCTGGCGAAACATCAGGAGTGCAAGCAGGCCGAGAAACAGAATCGTGAAACGATGCATGCCTGAGATGAATCCTAGCATCGTGATCGGCGGCACCGCCGTGGACGTAGCCGTTGCCTTCCGGGAGACACGGAGTGCCTCGTGGGAGAGGGTGGCGGCCCACGGAGCACCGCCTGTGGGCGAGCGCGAGTGGCTATGGTTACGGCGGCGAAGACAATAGCTACGGCGAACGGCGGATGGGTTAGGGCGGGGCCCCTCCATGCGGCACCGACGTCGCCGGCATCCCTGCAGATCTCGCAGCACAGTGACCCGCAGCCCTAGCTCCTGGACCCGCCCCAGAGTCCCATCCACCATGATCGTGTCGCCGACGGCAAATTGGCCCTCCATCATCATGAACAGGCCGCTCAGGAAGTCGCGGATGAGGGATTGGACGCCGAGGCCGATGGCGACCCCGGCAATGCCGGCGCTCATCAGCAGCGGCAGCAGGTTCACCCGCGCCACGCGCAGGGCCTGCGAGGGATTCGGAAGGTCGAGCCGTCTACTTTATGATCTGGAGCTGTGGCCGCGCCGCCTTCGCCGCCGCAATTCCTTCATCCGTCACTGCCGTCCCGCGTACCGATACCGCTTCTACCTTACCCGACTGCGCCAGTGTCAGCAGTCCCTTGTCGGTGATGCCCTTGCACTCGTTCAGGGACAGGGACCTAATCCGGGCCCCCGCCAATGAATCCATGCTGGCATCCGTCAAAGCCTGATTGCCCCAGATGCTCAGATCACTGAGGCTGGGCAGCGCTGCTAGGAACCTTATGGTCTCAGGCGCAAAGTCAACGTTCAGTATGCTAAGTCGTTCCAGCCGCTTCAGGTTGCCCAATTCCTCTAGGCCGGTTAAATCTCTCGCGCCGCTCAGGTCAATCATGCGCAGCATTTCAAGAGATCCCAATGGCGCTGCATCCTTGAGTGTGGGAGAACCCAGGTAGATGCGGCTAAGCTTCGTGCAGGCCCGCAGTGCCTTTAGGCCAGGCCCGACAACCGATGCTCCGGAAATGCCAAGGTAGCCCAATTCAGGCAGAGTCGCAAGGCACTCAACTCCCCGGTCGGTGATCTTTTTGTTGCCATTCAGCCACAAGAACCGGAGACCCTTCGCCTGCGCAAGGCTTTCGCATGCTTTGTCATCAAAGTCAGCGCGGCAATCCAGCTGCAGTGTAACCAGGTTGGGCACCTTAGCCAGCCTGGCCACAACGTCCGGAGTCAGGTTAGGCTGGGGCGAAAACAGACTGAGCCCGACTGGAGCCTGCACTGCGGACAGCTCCTGAGCCAGCGCCTGAAACTCGTCTTCCGTTAGTTTGGTATCGCCGATTGCTTGCACCAGCAACATATTGTTAGCTGGCACCACATATTCACTCACGCTGCATTCCCGAACGTCATGATAGTCGGACATCACGCTGTAGGCGTCAGTGCCCAGTTCCGGTCTCAACACTATCCGGCATACTTTCATCACCAGCTTCTTGGGGCCCGCCAACGGTGCCGCCGCCGGCGCTCCCTTCATCTCCATTGGGATCGCCTCGGCAATCTCGCCGGCAAGCGGGCCGGTGTCGGTGCGCACAGCCGCCATGTATCTGCCCGTGAGGGCTGCCACGCGTGCCTCGTAGCGCTGGTACTGGTTCTCAACCGCGCTCAGAGACACTTGCTGGGCCACTGCGCCCTTCTCATCCGTCAGCGTCATCGTAAGTTCGCTTTGCGTTCCATTCCTGAGCCACGTCACGGCCGTGCCCCAGGGTGTCTTCAGACCCCATACGCCCAGCACGGCCTGTCCAGCGCGCATCCCATCCACCCTTGTGTGCAGCTTCAGCATCATCGGCTCACCAAAGACACCCCCGTTGACCGGGTTATCCGGCGTAAATAACCCCAACCAGTCTCCGCCATAGCTCCAGGTGTCCGGCCCCGCC
>JBDKRC010000315.1:0-3266 GCA_039683575.1 Armatimonadia bacterium
GCCGGCCCAGCCGTTATCCCCGACCCCTTGGCACATCCACTCCCTCCTCCGCCTCCTGTACGAGCGATCACCGATCGCGACCCATCACCGACACCTCTCCGCCAAACACGAAAACGGGGACTGACACCAATTTCGCAAGGTGTCTGTCCCCGTTCCCGATTCGCCGTTCGCCGTCCGCCGTCCGGAGGGGCCGAGCTTCAGCCGGCCCAGCCGTTATCCCCGACCCCTTGGCACATCCACTCCCTCCTCCGCCTCCTGTACGAGCGATCACCGATCGCGACCCATCACCGACACCTCTCCGCCAAACACGAAAACGGGGACGGACGCCGCAAGGTGTCTGTCCCCGATTCCCGATTCCCGATTCCCGCCGTTACCTCCCCAAATACCTCAGCATCTCGAGCGCCACCACATGATACCCCTCCAGCGTCATATGCACCCCATCCGTCGCCGTAAACAAACTCGGCTTATTCGGATACGTCCGCGTCGGCTCATACACATCAATCACGTCGCAGCCTGTCTCCTTGGCCACCTCACGCAGCGCCGCGTTGAACTGCTCCATGACCTCCGGCTTGCCAGACAAACTCGCGCTACGCCCCGCCGCCACTGCCTTGTCGGCATTCGCCTTGGTGATCTCATACACCGACGAGGTATTGGTCAAGAGCGTCATCGGCGCTCCGCCGCTATCCTGTCGCAGCTTCTCGATCACCTGCTTGTGGAACGTCTTGTAGTCCTCCAGCGACACCACCGGCTGGGTGAACCCCGACCCGCTGGTCAGCTTCGAGTCGTTGTGCCCGAGCATCATGAACATCCGCTGCGGCTTCGGCTCCATCAGCCCGTTGTAGGCTTCCAGACGGTAAACGTTCTTGTCGCCGTTAAGCCGCTGCCACACCCGCGTAATGTAATCCCCGCCCACGCCCGCATTCCGGTAAGTCACATCCCCATGCGCGGTCTTCAGCCAGAACGATACCTGGTCGGTGTAATTGAACCCCCGGGAGAAATCCGTCAGGCTGTCGCCCAGGTACAGGATATGGCAAGGCGTCTGCAGCTTCGTAGCTTTCGCCGCCGCCGCGAACTTGTCATAGGTCTCCTGGCTCGCCACATCCACATAGGAGGTAGCCGCGCTCCCCAGATCCGCCTGCACAAAGTCCACTTTCACCAGCGCCGGCTCCGCCCCACAAGCCACCTCGACCGACGCCTTCCCGTCCTTATCCAGCGTCAGGTCCTTCTTCTCCAGCCCCTTGGCCCCGCGCACCAGCACGGTCACCGGCCCCGCCAGCGCCTGCCCATCCTCCCGCCGCGCCGCCACGCTGACGGTCACATTCTTCCCAAGCGGCACCATCGCATAGGGCGTCGCCGTGATCGTCCCCGCAAACTTCCGCTCCACGGCCAGCGCCGCGTCATCAACCAGCGCCACAGCCCCTTCGCCCTCAACTTCCGCCACCACGGCCACGCGTATCACATCCACACTGGTCGGCGCAAAGACCAGCGACACTTCCTGCCACTCCGCCCCGAGCGTCACAGGCTTCTCCTGCCAGACATACGTGTAGTTAGGCTTCCCCGCCTGCGCCTCGGTATAATTGATAGCCCCCAGCTTCAAAGCCCCGGTCCCCTTGGCCCAAACGCTATACCGGTAATTCAACCCCGGCGACACATTAGCAATAGTCCCCAGCATCCGTCCCCAATGCTTCTGCCCGGTAGCGCTCTGCCCCAAAGCCGCCTTAAGCTGAGCCGCCCGCTTCCCCGCATGCACCAAAGCGGGCTCATTAGCCAAAGCCAACTCCCCCGACCAATACTCCGGCCTGCTCCAATCAGTAACCACGCCATTATTAGCCAGCTCAAACCCAGGATTCCGCAGCAGATTAGCAGGCCCCTGAGCAAAAACCGCCCCTCCCCCAAGCACCAAAGCAACCAAAACCAGACAAAGACGACGCCGCATATGGATCAACCTTCTCTCCAGAAAAGCCTTACCTCCCCAATTCCCCCTCCGCCCATCCCTCTCCTCCGCCCCCTCATCCTCCGCTTCCCCTTCCCCACCCAAGCAGGAACCCTCACCTCCCCCGTCGAACCCAAGTCATACCAGACAGTACCCCTCCGGCTGTTTTCCGTTTTCCGTTTTCCGTTTTCGCCGTTCAACCCAACAACTGACCACTGGTAACTGGAAACTGGCACCTGACGAATGCAGATCACCTTCACCGCCCAAACCCAGGCCGAACTCCTGCCTTCCGACCCGCCCGCCGAGTCCCTGCAGCCCCACCAGGTTGCCGGCCGAACCCTCTACTCCGTCATCAGCTCCGGCACCGAACTGGCCGTCTACCAGGGCCATCACGGTGCCAGTTACCCGACTGGCACCGGCTATGCCGCGGTCTTTGAGGTCACGGACGTGGGCGCTGACGTCACGACCCTCGCTCCCGGCGACCGCGCCTTCTGCATGGGCAACCACCGTTCGTGGCAGCGATCCAGCGAGACTGAGACGCTGCGGGTGCCCCCGGGCCTCAACCCCGAGAAAGCCGGCCTCGCGCGCCTGATGGGCGTCACCATGAGCACTCTCACGACCACCACCGCCCGCCCCCCTGCCCTCGTGATGGTCACCGGCCTCGGCGTCATCGGCCTGCTCGGCGCCCAGAACTTCCGCGCCGCCGGCTATCATGTCATCGCCTGCGATCCCGACCCCGCCCGTCGCGACTTCGCCGCAGCCACCTGCGGCCTCACCGTCTACCCCGAGCCGCCACAGGATTTGGCCGGTCAGGTCGCGCTGGCGCTGGAGTGCTCCGGCCACGAAGCCGCGGCCCTGGCCGCCTGCAACATGGTCCGCAAGCGCGGCGAGGTCGTGCTGGTCGGCGTCCCGTGGATTGCCAGGACGGACTTGACCGCCCACACCCTCCTCCACGCCATCTTCCACAAGTACGCGGTGGTCCGAAGTGGTTGGGAGTGGGAGGTCCCGCGCCAGCCAATCGACTTCCAGCAGGGCAGCATCTTCGGCAACATAGCGGGTGCACTGCGCTGGCTTGACGAGGGCCGGGTTCAGGTAGATGGCCTCTACCAGGTCATGTCACCCCAAGACTGCCAGGCGGCCTACCAGGGCCTGATGACCCACACCCTCCCCCGCCCGGCAGTAGTGTTCGACTGGTCGTCAGCCGACCAGTAGCGCCGTTCGCCGTTCGCCGTTCGCCGTTCGCCGTTCGCCGTTCGCCGTTCGCCGTTCGCCGTTCGCCGTTCGCCGTTCGCCGTTCGCCGTTCGCCGTTCGCCGTTCGCCGTTCGCCGTTCG
>JBDKRC010000316.1:0-16310 GCA_039683575.1 Armatimonadia bacterium
TTGGGCTTCTCGGTTTTGGCCTGGAAGTAGATCACGTCGCCGGGCTTGACTCTGACCGGCTCGGGCAGGATGCCGCGATGAAGCTGGCTGATGTCGAGCTTGACGGTCTCGTGGGTGCCGTCCGGGCGCGTGCGGATGAGGATGCCGCTTTCGAGGCGGGCACTCTGCGGGCCGGCGAGGCCGCCGAGGGTGACGTAGTCGAGCAGCGTCAGCTTGGGATCGTAGTCCACGAGGCCGGCGCGGGAGAACGCGCCGAGCAGCGCGACCTTGCCGACGTCCGGCACGAACACGACGTCTCCGGGTTGGAGCTGCGGGTTGTGGCGCATGTCTCCGAGTTCGAGGGCGGCAGTGGCGTTGGCTACGAGGTGTTCGTCGCCACGGTAGACGCTGACGCGGCTGTAGTCGGCGCCGGGGCCCTTGCCGGAACTGCCGAGGATCTTGAGCAGCGAGCGGCTCTCCTGATCGCGGATGTCTATGGTGCCGGGACGCATGACAGCGCCCATGACCAGGACTTCTTCCTGCGGCGCGCGCGGGACGATGAGGACGTCGCCAGCCTTTAGTTCGATGTTCTGGGTCATGTCGCCACGGCGCCAGAGAGCCTCGAGGTCGAGCTTGCAGACCTCGGTGCCGCGGCGGAGCTCGGCCTGACGCAGGCCCGCGAGGGGCGTGAAGCCGCCAGCGCGGATGAGGGCCTCGAGGACCGTGATCGGGTGATCAGGGACGATGCTGGCGGGCGCGCCGACTTCGCCGGCGATGGTGATGCGGCCGGCCTGGGGCACGATCAGGACGTCTCCGCCCTGCAGGGAGTAGTTCTGGCGCAGTTCGCCGCGTTGCATCAGGGCGACGAGGTCGATTTCCTCGGGATTGCTCTGGCCGCGGCGGACGAGCATGGCGCGGGCTCGGTCAGCTCCGGCGGTGAGGCCGCCCGCAAGCTGCGTCAGGGCGTCAACCACGCGGAACACGCGGCCGAGGGGGACGGTGTAGGAGCCGGGGCGGGTGACCTCGCCCAGGACCGTCAGGCGCTCGTCATAGGTGGGGACGAAGATGCGGTCATCCCAGGCGAGCGGCAGGTTCACAGGGAGCGGCTGGGCGGTGCGCAGGCCGGTAAGGTCCACCGTGGCCAGTTCACCGCTGGCGTGGCGGACGGTCACCTGGCCGAGGTCGGCTTCTTCGGTAAAGCCTGCCGCGACGACCGCGTCGGTGACGGTTGAGCCGAAGGGCAGTAGCTGGGGGCCGGGCTTCTCAACCCGGCCACTGACGAATACCTTGCGGCGGGAAGCATTTTCGTCGAGGGCAACACTCACGTAGGGGCGGCGGATGACGTCGGAATAGAGCTTGGCAACGAGGTCTCGGGTTTCGGTGAGGGTTTTGCCCACCACGGGGACGCTGCCGACGATGGGAAGGGGGATAGAGCCGCCCGCGCCGACGGGGAGAGTTCCGCCAAGACGCTCCTCGCCCAGGACGTTGACGATGATGACATCACCCGACTGGAGCCGGTAGTTGTCATCCACGGTCAGAGGCTGGGCGTTGACGGCGAGGCTTGAGGCAAGCAGTAGTATGAGCACAAGCAGCATGTTTTGCCTCTAGGCGGCGCGCTGGGCGCGGGAGGAAAAGGACGTATCGAGGTGTTTAGATATTGTATTGAGGTCGGAGTGACGTTGTCAAGGATGGGCAAGGGTGTATCCGAGTTCAGTAGGTAGACCGGCCCCGCAAATTGCCCTCGGTCGTCCGAGCGGCTTCCAGCCGTGCCGGCAGCGGCCTACCGACCATTCTTGTCGATTCAGTCCAGCTTGGCGGCTCAGCAGCTCCGCAGGTCTGGAAGACCTGCTCCAAGCGCGTAGCCCTCGCGGCTGGAAGCCGCTCGTACGACTGGGTGGCATGCGAAGAGGAATGGCTGAGACGACAGTCTACCTACTGAACGCGGGCGCACCCGATGGGCAACTGACAACTGACAAGTGTTGTCATAATCGTGTATAATCTTACTCAGGTGGTCTAACATGCTTACGCGCGGGGCGCTGGAGCGCTACGCTCGCTTCTATCGGCTTCTCAGCGCCTGTCTTTTGATTGGCACCATTGCGGGTATAGGGTTCCTCGGCGGCACTTACGTCGAGGTGCGTAAGGACTTGCCCGACCCTGAGAACCTGGAAGCTTACCGTCCGCGGTTGACCACCCAGATCTTCTCGACCGAGATGATGCCTGACAAGACGGAGAGGCACACGCTCTTGGGGCGGGTGTTCAAGGAAGACCGGGAGCCCGAGGAACTGCGGAATGTTCCGGAGTTCCTGCAGAAGGCTACGGTGGCCATCGAGGACCGGCCGTTCTACCGGCACCGGGGGATTGACCCCAAGGGGATCATGCGGGCGATAGTGGTGAATATCCGCAGTGGCGCCATGGCCCAGGGCGGTAGCACCATCACCCAGCAGCTGGCGCGGAACATGTGGCTGACGCGGGAGAAGACGATTCCACGGAAGCTCAAGGAGATGTTGCTGGCGGCGGAACTGGAACGGAGGTTCTCCAAGGCCGAGATACTGGAGATGTACCTCAATGAGGTTTATTACGGCCACGGGGCCTATGGCGTCAAACGTGCGGCGCGGTTGTTCTTCAATACCAGCCCGAAGTATCTGAGCCTGGCGCAATGCGCGCTGTTGGCGGGATTGCCGCGGTCTCCGATTGCGCTGTCGCCGTACAGCTTCCCGGCGCGCGCCCGCGCACGGCGGCACCAGGTGCTGCTGGCGATGGTACACCAGGGGTTCATCACGCCGGAGCAGTTCAAAGAGGCTGATGAGGAGCCCCTGCAGCCGAAGCTGGCGAAGCTCAAAGAGCGGGGCATCACGGCCTTCAAGGCTCCTTACTTCACCCACATGGTGATTCGGAGCCTGTGCGATCAGTACGGCGACGACCAGGTGTATGGCGGGGGCTTGCAGGTCTACACGACGCTGGACATGCGGGCCCAGGAGATAGCGGAGGAGGAGCTGACCAAAGGGATAGAGTCATTGCGCCGGCAGGGGGCCATCCGGGATGGCCTTACGGGGCAGGGCGCGATGTGCGCGGTGGAGGTCAAGACCGGGAACGTGCTGGCGATGGTAGGCGGCGTGGGACCATATGAGAAGACGCAGTATAACCGGGCGCATCCGGGGCGCAAGCCATTTGGCCGGCAGCCGGGATCGTCCTTCAAACCGTATGTATGGGCTACAGCGCTTGAGTACGGCTACGGGCCCAACTCAGTCTTCAGCGGCAGCCCGATCAGCATCGCTGACGGGACCGGGAAGTACTGGACCCCGAAGAACTACAGCCCACGGCAGGGCGGGAGCTACACGCTGAGGCACGCGCTGGAAGAGTCGGTAAACCTCGTGTCAGTGCGGATCGTGAAGAAGCTGGGCGTGGAGACGGTGCGCGAGAAGACCTCACAGATGCTGAACATCCCGCGGGAGCGGATCAGACCGTTCTACTCGCTGGCGTTGGGTGCGAACGAGCTTTCGCCGCTGGAACAGGCGACGGGGTACTGCGTCTTCGCCAACGGCGGGGAGCGCCCCACACGGAACTTCATCCGGCGGATTACCACGACGTGGTCGGGTGACATCATCTTCGAGCCGCGTCCTGAGTACCTGCGGGTGATCCGGCAGGATACTGCGGTCAGCATGATCTCGATGCTGCGCAGCGTGGTCACCTCCGGGACCGGGCGGCGGGCGTATGTGGAGGGGCAGCCGGCCTGCGGCAAGACGGGTACTACCAACAGCGGCCGCGATGTGTGGTGGGTTGGGTTCACGCCGGACCTCAGCGCGGCGGTCTGGGTGGGCAACGACAACAACGCGCCGATGCCGCGGGGGACAGGCGGGGGCTTCTGCGCGCCGATCTGGTCGCGGTTCATGTCGCGGACCTGCAAGGAACTGGGGTTCCATGGGGAGTTCCCGTCAGGGTCCGGGGTGCGATCCAGCAAGCATGGCGGCGGCAGCGACTCAGAGGAGAGGAAGAAGGACGATGGCGAGGACCGGGGCTCGCGCACGGTGACCATATGCGTCAGCACCGGTCGTCAGGCTACGTCCTACTGTCCCGCGACGGCTGAGCGGACCTTCCGGTCCGGGCAGGTGCCGGGGCGCTGCACCACGCATGGCGGCGGCGCGAAAGGTGAGGGCGAGGTGCACAAACGCGAGCACCGGTCGAGTGCCCCGGCGGGTGACAGTGGCGGCGGGAGCTACACGGTGTGCGCCAAGAGCGGCTTGCGGGCGGGGCCGAATTGCTCGCAGACCATCGAAAGCAGCCGCGCGCCGAGTGGCACTTGCCATTCGTGCGGCTCCAGCGGGCGAGACAAGCCCGAGACGAAGTCCGATTCGAAGCCCGAGTCGAAGAAAGAGAATTGAGCGGGAATTTGTCGAGTCACACGCAGGTGCGTTTGCACGTATTGGCCTTGATCGCCCTGGCAGGGCTGCTGCTCCTGGTAGGGCGTCTTTGGATGTTGCAGTTGACCAACTGGGCGGAATGGGCGCGCGCGGCCGCGGGTAACCGCGAGAGCGTGACGTACACCCCCGCGCCGCGTGGCATCATCTTCGACCGCAATAACGCCGTGCTGGCCGAAAACCGCCCGGTGTGGAATGTCAGCATCATCCCCTCGAAGTTCCCCCGTGACGAAGCCGAGGCCGAGCGTGTGATCGTGCAGTTGGCAGGAATCCTGGGGGTCCCGTCTCCCGAACTGCGTGAGAAGGTCAAGGCGGCCTGCAGCAAACGCGGCCTTGAGGCAACAGGTCTGGACGGAATGGGCGAAGACATCCCGTTCAGAATGCTGGCGCGGATTGAGGAGCAGGCCCTGCCGGGAGTGGTGGTGGTTGAGGCGAGCGTGCGCAGCTACCCCTTCAAGGGTCTGGCGGCGCACGTACTGGGCTATGCACGAGGAATCAACGACAGCCAGTACGAGCAAGTCAAGGAACTGAAGTATCCTTTCCAGGATGAGGAAGCGCTCGGTGGCATAGAACTGGGCGAAGAGGAGCCCCTGTACAGCCGGGAGTCCATCTACGGACAGGCAGGGCTGGAAAAGCAGTATGAGATTGACCTGAACGTGGCACCGCCCGTGCCAATCCTGAGCGGGCGACGCGGGCGCACGGTGTATGAGGTGGATGCGGCGCAGCGGCCGGTGAGGCTGATCGAGCAGCGGCCGCCTGTCGTGGGGGCGTCGGTTTACCTGACGATGGATGTGAAGGTGCAGCAGGCGGCGGAGGAAGCCTTGCGCGGGGCTATCGCGGGGTATCCCAACCGGACCGGTGCGGCGGTGTGTGTGGATGTGGAGGACGGCGGGATCATCGCAATCGCGAGCCTTCCTGCGTACAACCCTAACGACTGGGTCAAGCGTATCCCTGCGAAGCAGTGGGCGGCTCTGACAGCCAATCCACGTGTCCCGCTCATGAACAAGGCGACTTCCGGCGAATATCCGCCGGCTTCAACCTTCAAAATGATCAGCATGTCGGCGGCTCTCGACCGGCTCAAGTGCACACCTGAAAAGCGCTTCTATTGCTCGGGAGGAATCCACGAGGGCCCGCTGCGCTTCGGATGCTGGAAACACGGCGGACACGGCAGCCTGAACTTCAGACAGGCCCTGGCGCAATCGTGCGACGTGTTCTTCTACGAAGTGATTCGCCAACAAGGCCTTTCGCCGGATGAACTCAGTGAGTATGCGCGCATGTTCGGCCTGGGCGAGAAGACGGGGCTCGACGTCCCCGAGGAAAGGGCCGGTCTGGTGCCCAGCACGCGCTGGAAGCGCGAACGGTACGACGAGCGCTGGTGGACGGGCGACAGCCTGAATATGGTCATCGGGCAGGGCGCGACGTCGGCAACGCCGCTGCAGATGGCAATGGTGTGTGCTACGGTCGCCAACGGTGGAGACCTGCTGCAGCCGCATCTGCTCAACCGGATCGCGTGGCCCAAGCACCTGAAGCTGGCCGACACGGTCTACGGCAAGCGAGTGCGGCGGCATGTGGATGTGCGGCCAGAGACGCTGCAGATAGTGCGCGAGGGCATGCGGCTCGCGGTGGTGGGCGAAGGTGGCACGGCAGGAGCCCTACGTGATTTCCCGATAAGGGTGGCCGGCAAAACCGGCTCGGCTGAGCACATGGACAACCGGCCGCCACACGCCTGGTTTGTCTGCTTTGCGCCCTATGAGAAGCCCAAGTACGCTATTGCGGTGTTTGTGTCCGAAGGCGAGCATGGCGGCAGCACTGCGGCTCCGGTGGCCCGGAAGATACTGGCGGCGCTGTATAACCTGAAGGGTGCGGGCGGGGCGGGAACGGCGGCGCCGTCGGACTAGGCGACGGCGAAGACAGAGAACAGAAAACGGAAAACAGGCGGAGGGGGAACTGGGAACCCCGTGAGGCGGAGAGACCCGCGGAGATTTTTGGCCGAAATTGCGGAGTTTGGGACCTGCTTATATGGGAGATGTGGAGGCAGAGAGGCGCGGAGACGGTTGTTAGGGTGAGGTGAGAGAAGGAGCCAGGTTGGTGGCGGAGATCCTTCGTCGCGGACGGCGCTCCTCAGGATGACAGAGGTGGTCGGGGATGGGTGAGGGGCGAGGTGTGGGGGAACAGGTCTCAGGCTTAGCGAAGCGCAGGAGCCCCAACGGGAAAGTGTCATGATAGTTCGGGAAACACAACGGTCGCAATGGAATGAGTTTGTCGCCGGCTCCGAGGCCGGCGATTTCATGCAGGCTTGGGAATGGGGGGAACTGAAGGAGCGGACCGGCTGGCGGCCGTGGCGGCTTGCGGTATGCGACGGTGAGACGATTGTGGGGGCAATGCAGATACTGCAGCGGGGACTGCCCGGCGGCAAGAGCCTGTTCTATGCCCCGCGTGGGCCGCTTTGCGATTTGCGGGATGAGGAGACGCTGGGGAAACTGCTGGAGGAGGCCCGGGGGCTGGCGCGGAGGGAGAAGGCCCTGGCACTGCGGGTGGACCCGGCGGTTGAGGCGGAGGAGGCTGATTGTGCCGAGGCGCTGCGGAAGGCGGGCTTCAAGCCCTCGCCGGGAGCAGACAGCAGCTTCGGGGGCACGCAACCGCGATACGTGATGAAGGTGGACATCAGTATGGATGAGGAGGCGCTTTTAGCGTCCTTTCATCCCAAGTGGCGGTACAATCTGCGGCTGGCAGAGAAGAAGGGCGTGCGGATCACGAGCGAGTGCTCTCGTGAAGACGTGCCCGTGTTCTATGAGGTGCTGCAGGAGACATGCAAGCGCGACGGGTTCGCGGTGCGGGCGATGTCCTACTACTACGACATCTGGGACCTCTTGATCGAGCGAGGGCTGGGAGCCATGTTTTTGGGGCGAGTGGAGGACCAAGTGGTCTGTGGCGCTCTCACTTTCGCGCTGGGACGGCAGGCGTGGTATGTGTACGGGGCGTCCAGCAACCAGTTTCGCAATACGATGCCCAATCATCTCATGCAATGGGAGATGATGAAATGGGCCAAACAGCGCAATTGTGACGTCTATGATATGCGTGGAGTCGCGCGCGAAACGGGCTCAGAAGGGGAAGAGGCCGGTCTGCACGGGCTGAACCGGTTCAAAAGAGGTTTCGGGGCGGTGTACAGCGAATACCTCGGGGAATTCGACCTGGTATACTCGCCGCTTTGGTATGGGCTCTTCAATTTCGCAGAGGCGGCACGGAGGTCGCGACGGCACCGTCGCGCGGCCGCAGCAGCCGAATGAACTGGGGTGAGATCATGGCGGAGGAGCGAGAAGTGTCCGTGGTGATGAAGGAGTTCGTGGGGGCGCTGATGACGTACCTCCGCCAGCAGGGAGCGGAGTTCGTCTCGGCTGCGGTGGTTCGCCCCCTGCAGAAAGCGGCCGTCAAGGTCGCGTTGATGTTCGCGGCGGTTGTCGCGATAGTCATCGGGCTGGTCTTTTTCAGCAACTTCATGGTGCTCGGCTTTGCGAAGCTGTTCAACGCGCTGTACTGGGGCTATCTCAGCGCAGCCGTCATCATGTTCATTGTCGCGCTGATCCTGTTCAAGGTGATGAGTGGTGGTAAAGCGGAGGAGGACGCCAAACATGGAAAAGACGGAGACAACGGTAACCGCTGACGACGTGCAGCAGAAGTGGCACGAAGTGGAAGCGACCGTGAAGTCAACGGTGCAGCGCAAGGTCATGGGGATGTCCTACGTGACCATCGGGGCCATCGTTGTGGGGGCGGGGGCGCTCGGCGCGGCGTACTGGCTCGGCCGGCGCAGCGGTTCATCCCGGGCGAAGACCGCGCAACCCAAGCCGGGTGAGTCCTTCGTGGGGCTGGAAAGCCCGCAACTGGTGAAAGCCAACCGCTCCAGCAGTGGGCCGAACCTGGGAAAGATCATTGAGCCGGCGGTTCACAGGCTGGTATCGACGGCGTTGTCGGCGGCGACGGACCGGATGAAGTACAAGCCATCGTGCGAGGCGCGGTTGTAGGAGATTGCTGAACTTGTGGGCAAAGAAATGGGGCAGTGGTCCCATTTCTTTGCGCGCTTGCTGAAAGGGTTACTGATGCGGGAGACCATTGAGAGAGTCCTGAAGTCCGCAAAGGAGAAGGGGGCGACGTTCGCCGACCTGCGGCTGACGCAGGCTAGCGGGACGTCGATTCTGGTGCAGGATGGGCGGGCTGACAAGATCGCGACCGGCGTGTCGCAGGGGGCGGGCGTGCGGGTGTTGGTGGACGGGGCGTGGGGCTTTGCGCCGACGAATAATCCGACGGCGGATGAGCTGGAGCGCTGCCTTGAAGATGCGGTGAGCATGGCGCGCGCGGCGGCGCCGAGCGTTACGGACCACGGCATGGTGGCGGAAGTCGAGCCTGTGGAAGACAAGGTGGTGTCCAAGGTCGAGCGCGACCCGCGTGAGGTGCCGCTGGAGCAGCGAGTGAAGGATGCTTACGAACTCGAGCGCGTGGCTGCCTCGCGGGATAAGGTCGTCAACAGCGTGGTGCGGTACAGCGACTCGGCGGGATCGAGCATCATCGCCAACACCTACGGGACGTACCTGGAAAGCTCGGGGGTGCGGTGCCAGGTGGGCGTGCGCGTGACCGCCTCGGACGGGACAACCCGGCAGCACACCGGCAAGGGGCGCGCGGGGCGCAAGGGCTATGAACTCATGGAGGGGCTGGACTACGAGGAGTTTGCGGGCAAGACCGCGGACCGCGCGGTGGGGCTGCTGACGGCCCAGCACGCTCCAAGTGGCAAGTTCACGGTCGTCATTGACCCGCTGATCTGCGGGCTGCTGGTCCACGAGGCGTTCGGGCACAACTCCGAGGCTGACGCGATCTGGACGGGTAACTCGATCCTGGAGGGGAAGCTGGGGCAGAAGGTTGCGGCGCCGTGTGTGACCATCACCGACGATCCCACGCTTCCGGGCCTGAACGGTACGTATGACTACGACCACGAGGGCGTGCGGGCACAGCGGAATGTCATCGTCGAAAATGGCGTACTGGTGGGATACCTGCACAGCCTGGAGACGGCGGCACGGCTGGGGATGAAGCCGACGGGGTCGGCGCGGGCGCAGGGGCACCAGGATGTGCCGATTGTGCGCATGAGCAATACCGCGATTGAGCCGGGGGACTGCAAGTTCGAGGACATGCTCAGCGAGGTCAAAGACGGGCTGTACCTGTCGGGCGGGGCGTGGGGATATGTGTTTACGGCGGCGGGGCAGTTCACCTGCAACGTCGAGCAGGCGTTCCGGATTGAGAATGGGAAGCTGACGACGCCGTACCGGAATGTGTGCATCTCCGGCATGACGCTCGAGACGCTGGGCAACGTGATCGCGCTCGGCGATGATAAGGGCTTCGAGTTGGGCGGTACGTGCGGGAAAGACGGCCAGGCAGCTCCGGTGGACAGTGGCGGACCGCATGTGGCGATCAAGGACGTGGTTGTGGGCGGGCAGGGGGAGCTGTAGAGGCCCCACCCCTGCGCTCTCCGTGCGACCGCGGACAAGCCTGGGGGGAGGCGGGAGATGCTTCGTCGCAAACGGCGCTCCTCAGCATGACAATGCGGGGCGTAGAGGCCCCGCCCGTGCGACTGCAGGCAGCCTTGGGGGAGAGGCGGGGGATGCTTCGTCGCAAACGGCGCTCCTCAGCATGACAATTTGGGGCGTAGAGGCTCCGCCCGTGCGACTGCAGGCAGCGTTGGGGGAGAGGCGGGGGATGCTTCGTCGCAAACGGCGCTCCTCAGCATGACAATGTGGGGCGTTCGCGAAGACGAATACGGGGCGTTCGCGAAGACTGAAGTGGACCGAAACACCATGAAGTGGATGGGTATATGCCAGATATTCTTGAACTAGCGCAGTTAGCGGTCTCTGCCGCTATGAAGGCCGGAGCGGAGTGGGCTGACGCCTATTGCGGCGCCGTACGGCATGCCGACGTGGGCGTGGACAACAGCAGCATTCTCGACTGCCATGTGGTGCGGGACTATGGGCTGGGCATCCGCGCCTTCTATCACGGCGGGATGGGCGCTTCGACCGTGCAGAGCCTGGACCCGGAGGCCATCCGGAAGTGCGGCGAGGAAGCGGCTCGGATCGCGAAGATCGCGCATCCGGACCCCGATTTCGTGGCCCTGCCCGAGCCTTCGGAGGCACCGGATATCCAGGGGCTGTTTGACGATGCGATCGCCGGACTGCCTGCGGAGACAGTCGTGCAGTGGTGCCGCGAGGCGATTGAGGAGTGCCGCCAGACCAATCCTAAGGCGCGGATCAGCGGGGGGGCGGGGTTCAGCGTGGGTGAAGGGGCACTGGCCAGCTCGACTGGAGTGGCGCTGAGCCGCCCGGGAACCAAGGTCGAGATCAGTATTGAGGCGGTCATTCAACAGGACGAGGAAGTCGGGTTCTACTTCGACTATGACATCGCCCGGCGCATGGCAGACTTCAAGCCTGTCGGCATCGGTGCGGCGGCAACGCGGGAGGCCGAGCGGTTCCTCGGCGCGCGGCACATGGAGACTGGGCGGATGCCGATTGTGCTGGGGCCGTTGGCGGCCGCGGAGTTCCTCGGCTCCATCATCGGCGCGGCGAGCGCGGAGAACGTTCAGCGCAACCGGTCGTTCCTGATCAACCGCGAGGGTACCAGGATCGGCTCAAGTTGTTTGACGATCAAAGAGGTTCCGTTCCATCCAGCGGGAATATCTTCTTCATCTCACGACGGCGAGGGAGTGGCACGGCGCGACCTGACGCTGATAGACCAGGGCGTGCTGACCACGTTCCTACACAACTCCTACACGGCCAACAAGGCGGGCGTGGAGAACAACGCGCACGCGATGCGTGGCGGTTACTCCGGCGGGGTGGGCATTGGCGTGTCCAACCTGCAGATAGAGCGCGGGCAGCGGACTGAGAAAGAACTGATCGCGGAGATCAGCGACGGGCTTTACATCAGCTTTGCGTCGCTGTCACCCGATCCGGCTTCGGGCGAGGTGTCCGCTACCGTAGACTTCGGCTTCAAGATCGTCAACGGCGAGTTGGCCTATCCCGTCAAGACCGCGATGGTCGGCGGGCATGGCCTCACGATGCTCTCGGCTATCGATGCGGTGTCGAGTGACTACCGCGAAGAGCCGGGGACGATTGTGCCGAGCCTGCGGATCAGGGACATGCAGATTTCCGGCGGGGGGTAGGACGGGCTATAGTCGTGTGGTATCGCGCTTGTTCGCGGCCACTGTCTCATTCATCTTCTCCGACGTGTTCACTGTCTACTTCGAGGTCCTCAAAGTCCATGGCTACAGAACAGCAACAGCTTCCCACTGAGGGGGGCACGTCGGGCGCGCTGGTGGTCGGTGTGACCTGGCGCGCCATCATCGTCGCAATCGTCTTCACCATCATCGCCAGCTTCTGGATCGATATGGCGGAGGTCGTGACTTTCTTCTGCCAGATCACCGAGGCTGTCCCGGCCATCCCGGCGGTAGCGTTCCTGATCGCGCTCGCAGTGGTCAATCCCCTCGTCAAGCGCCTCGGCAAACGGTTCGCCCTCAAGCGCGTCGAGATTCTCGCGGTCTATGTCTTCTTGACGGTCGCCACGAGCATGGCCGGCCCCGGCATCGCGCGGTTTTTCATCAACACCATCCCCGTGCTGTTCTACTTCGAGACGCCGGAGAATGACTTCGCATCGTACCAGAACCACCTGCCCGAGTGGATGGTGCCGCATGATCGCGAGATCATCCGGCAGCTTTATGAAGGCTCGCCGACCGGCGCGATTCCGTGGGCCTATTGGACCAAGCCCATAGGGATGTGGCTGCTGTTCTTCTTCGCCCTGTGGATGGTGATGATGGCCCTCACGGTGGCCTTCCGGAAGCAGTGGTCGGAGAAGGAAAAGCTGATATATCCGCTGCTTTACTTACCCATGGAAGTTACGGAAGACATTGACGGGCAGTCAATGGTCGTGGCGTTCTTCCGCAACCGTATCATGTGGATCGGGTTCGCGATTGCATTCCTGTATAACGTCAGCAATATCATGAATGCATATAACCCGCAGATCACGGCGCTGGGCAAGTTCTATGACATCGGCCAGCTCTTCACCGAGCGGCCGCTCTCGGCGCTACGGCCAATTCAGCTACACTACCGGCCGGAGATGATCGGGTTCGGGTACCTCGTCAGCACCGAAGTCTCGCTCAGCGTCTGGGTCTTCTACCTGTTCCTGAAGCTGCAGAGCCTCGTGGCGGCGGGGGCCGGCGTGCAGATCGCCGGGTTCCCCTTCGCCCAGGAGCAGTCGCTGGGCGCCTTCATCACCATGGCGCTGATGCTTACCTGGATCGCGCGGGAGCACCTGATGGATGTGGTGCGCAAGGCCTTCACCGGCGCGCCGGATGTGGATGACAGCGATGAGCCAATGACGTACCGAATGACAGTGTTCGGGGGCTTAGCGGCTCTGGGGGTGACGCTCGGGTGGATGATTGCGGCCGGAATGGCGCCGTGGCTGGCCGTGCTGTACCTGGCGCTGATCTTGATGGTGGCCGTGGTCTACACTCGGATTAGGGCCGAGATCGGCGTGCCGCTGATCTGGATGTTCCCATATTACCAGCACTTCAAGGCGATCAAGTACTTCCTCGGGTCACGGCTGTTGATGGACAGCGGGCAGTGGCGCAGTGCCACGGTCTTCACGACGCTGGTCTTCCTTTCGCGCGGCTACTTCCCCTCACTCATGGCCTACCAGGCGGAAGGGTTCCGCATGGCCCGCGACACGCACATGAAGCCGAAAGGCATGACGTGGAACCTCATCGCAGCTCTCGTCGTGGGCTTCCTGGTGGCAATCTGGCTGCACCTGCGGTCATACTACGCGTATGGCGCGGGCGGCGTGGGGGCGCTCGAGGGTTGGGGCGCGGGGATCTCGAAGGTCGAGTATCAGGCGCTCACGGGGTATGCAAAGTCCGCCAGCCCGCCTGACATGCCGCGGATCATCGCGACGGGTTCCGGGTTCCTGGTTGCGGCGGCGCTGGTGGCGGTGCGCATGATCTTCCTCAGGTTCCCTCTGCACCCGCTGGCCTTCTGCATGGCGACCTCCTACGGGGAACTCATCTGGGGTTCGTTCTTCATCGTGTGGTTGGTCAAGTCGGTAGTGTTCAAGCTGGCGGGAATGAAGGGGTACAGGCAACTAATCCCCGGCTTCATCGGGCTCGCGCTGGGGCACTTCTTCACGGCCGGGATTCTGTACGGCCTGGTGGGAACATACGGCGGGGAGTGGTATCGTCGCTATGGTGTCTGGTTCGGGTAGTAAAGGAGAAGCAGGGCGGACAGCGGTCGCGATCGGTGATCGCTCGTACAGACGGATTCTCTGGGAAATCGCACGCTGGAGGCCAATATGTACCTCAAGCACGTGCCGAATGCGATCTGTATCCTCCGCCTGTGTCTGATCCCGTTTCTTTGGTATCTGGCTTACTTGCGCGCCCGCGGTTTTTTCGTGGGCGCGCTTGCTTTTACCTGGTTCACGGACGCCGTAGACGGCTACCTGGCGCGGACCTATCACCTCGAGAGCAAGCTTGGAGCGCGGCTGGACAGCATCGCCGACAATGCAGTGCAGCTCTCGATGCCCTTCTGGCTGTGGCTGCTGCGGCCGGAGCTTTACCAGCGATACTGGTACCTGGTGGCGGTCATGCTGGTGCTGTTTGTGGCGAGCATGATCCTGCAGTGGTACCGCAGGGCGCCGCTGCATACCTATGCCAACAAGTTCACGGCGTGGCTGCTGGCCGCGTTCTTGCTCTATACGTTCGCGGTGGGATTGAGCCCTGTGTTCATGTGGATCACCTTCATCGCGCTGTTGTATGCGATGGTTGAGGGGATAGTGATACTGGTGACGAAGGCGGAGGTCAGCGAGGAGACCAAGTCGGTGTGGGGGTAGAGGCGGCAACCGGGCAGTGAGTAAGGCAGGCGGGCGCTCCAGGTGGAGCGCCCGTTCATCTTTGTGGGGCGTGTGGGTTCGAGACGAACCCACCTACGCGGATGCTGTCAGGTGTGGCAGTGGACCTCGATCTACGCGTTGCTAATCGTGTCTCTCAGCGGACCTCGATCTCGGTGATCCACATGATGGTCGGGCGGACGGCGTGGCCTTTGCCGTCGGGTTGCAGGAGGCGGAGGCGCGAGGTTGTTACCGGGCCGAAGGGGATGGTGGTGGAGACGTCTGCCCTGGCGTCGCGGAGCGTCTGTTGGGTCACCCATTTCTGGCCGTCCCACGTTTGCACAAGCAGCTCGCGAGGGGCATGGAAGACGCCGCCGAAGTTGGCCCAGAAGACCTTCGCCTCGCGCAATTCCCGCTGCTCGGGCCAGGCGAATACCACCCAGTGGTCCCCAGGCTCCTCCTGCGAGGCCCACGTCGAGCCGTAGGTTGTCTGCCCCGGCGTCATTATCTTGCCGTCGGTCATCACCTTGAGGTCCTCATAGCCGCCGTAGGAGCTGTCCACGAGCAGCGTGGGGCTCTCCTTGACGCTTTGGAGACAGCGGTAGGTGAGGCTGCGGGTGAGGGAATTCTGCTGCGGTGAGAGGTCCGCGAGGCGGAAGCTGATTGTGTTGACGAAGCTGCCCTGTTTGCTGAGGAGGTCGCCGATGGGGGCGACGAGGCGAAGGGACTTGCCGCCGTCGGCCAAGGTTAGGTGCATCTGATTGGGCGCGAGCGGCTGGCCGTTCACCTCGAGCTTGAGCGAAGAGCGGTCGAGGGGGTTGGCGGCGTCGCGGATCGCCAGTGTCAGCATCCTGGGGTGGGCGGGAAGCCAGTCCAGATCCACCTGAGGAGCATCCTTGAGCGCACGGCCGTCGAGTCTGAGGCCGAGAAGCTCAGGGGCCGCGGCGTCATCGAGGTTGATCCCCCGGGGCATGTCGAGGACGATGGTGGTTGCGCCGGCACTCAGTTGGGCAGGATCGAGGGTGAAGGAAACGATGCCGCCCGGGGAGACCCTGGCAGGAAGAGGGCGCCACTTGCCGTCGCGGGCCTTGAAGTAGATGTCCGAGGCGTGGGCCTGGGCAAGGGCGATGACGGCGAGGGTGAGTAGGAGGATGGGACGGCGCATGGTTGACCTCCGAGGTGCAGTAACAGCGATCTGGCCAAAACTGTGAAGGCCCGCAGGTGTCTGTTCGACGTATGGAAGCGGACGACCTCGTTGCGGGGTCTAGAAGCTATCTCAGAACTCGTGGGAGGGCTCTCCAGAGCCCGACATTCGCGGTCGGGAGGGCCGCTCCCGCTGTGTGCGAGGAGGGCATTGGAATGGCTTCTAGCGGTCAGGCCTTGTCAGGGCGATTTTGTAGCCGGTCCATTTGCCGGCGGTGAAGGTGGGGGAGAGGCGGAGGTGGCGGGGCAGGCGGGCTTGCCAGGAGGCCAGGACATCGGGTTCGTTGAGAAGTACCACCGTGCTGCCTGACTCGAGTTGCAGGTCGGCGGCGGGCGGAAGTGAGGTGGGTAGGACTTCCACGGTGGCGCCGGTGCGACCGTAGAGGGCGATGGCGAAGCCGGGCCAGCCGGCGATGAGATTGCGGGTGGAGGGGTTGAGGGTGGATTGCAGGCTGGCGGCGGCGAGGCGCTCATCGGTGTCGGTGTGACCGAGGGCCGCATAGCCTGACATGACGGACCGGAAGCCGTTGGGCAGGCCCTGGCCGGTGGTGTTGAGGTGGTAAGAAAGGACGAGACAGCCGACCGCGATGATCAGGAGGCCGGCGGACGGACGCGCGGGGCCGGTGCGGTAACGGGCGATGAGAGTGGGCAGGAGGGTGTAGCCGAAGGCGAATGCGGCGGCGACGACGGGCATGAGGACCGGCAAGAGGGCGGGGCCGGTGGCAGAGGTGCGGAGGGTTGGGAAGATGGCGGGTGAGATCAGGGCCGCGAGCGCGAGAGTGGCCACGGGGAGTCCGGGAGGGGCTTGAA
>JBDKRC010000317.1:0-18102 GCA_039683575.1 Armatimonadia bacterium
AGGATAATCGGAACGGCTCGTGGACCAGACATAGATCACTCCGCAAGCAAGATGATCTGCCTATTCCACAAGCCAGCCGAAATCCTTTCCTCTAACTGATTAGATATTTATTGGACAAGACACTAGACTGTCGTCTCAGCTATTCCTGTTGCATGCCACCCAGCCGTACGAGCGGCTTCCAGCCGCGAGGGCTACGCGCCTGGAGCAGGTCTTCCAGACCTGCGGGGCTGCTGAGCCGCCAAGCCAGATTGAATCGGCAAGAATGGTCGGAAGGCCGCGTGTGGCGATATGTGATCGTGGATAGCGGCAGGCGGGGTACGGAGCCCCCGCCCTACAGTGGGGAGTCGCACCCTCATGAAGATGCCCATTTGACGCCCCCCACCAGCCGCGCTATCATCATCCCGATCATGGCAACTTCCTCCCCCCCGGCGACTGGCACGCAAGCGCGCCCGCTCCTTCCGCTCCTCATCTGCCTCGCCGTCTTCTGTCTCACTGCCTCCTTCTTCCGCCCCTACACCTCCGACGACTCCTTCATCACCTACCGCTACGCCCTCAATATCTCCCACGGTCTCGGCCCCGTCTACAACCCCGGCGAGGTCGTCGAAGGCTACAGCAACCCGCTCTGGCTCGGCCTGCTTCTCGTCGGCCTCAAACTCGGCTTCGACCTCGTCACCTTCTCAAAAATCCTCGGCCTCCTCTGCGGCCTCGGCGCCCTCCTTTGCTCCTACGGCCTAACCCTCCGCCTCACCGACGGCCGCGACTCCGCCGCCCCGTGGGGCCTCCTCCTCCTCGCCACCAGCGCCGGCCTCGGCTACTACGCCCTCTCCGGCATGGAAACCCCGCTCTACGCCTTCCTGCTAACCGCCGCCGCCTATTGCCTCTTCCTCACCAGCCCCGCCGCCATGGTCTCTTTGCTCCTCGCCGCCCTCGCTGCAGCCTTCACCCGCCCCGAGGGCCTCGGCATCCTTCTCGTTGTGATCTTCTGGCGCGCCGTAAGCCTCCGCGACCTCTCCGCCAGCACCCGCCGCGCCTTCTACCTCTCCACGGCCTCCGCCCTGCTCATTACCATCCTCGCCCTCCTCCTGCGCCACCGCACCTTTGGCCAGTGGCTACCCAACACCTTCTACGCCAAGCCCCCCGGCGCGTTCGGCGGCATGTCTTATCTGGCGGCCCTGACCTACCTCCGCGACTACCTGCTCACCGGTGGCAACGCCCTCTGGCTCGCGCTAGCGGCCTGCCCGCTCCTCATCCGCCGCTGGCGCGTCCCCGCCCTCGGCGCCCTCTCCCTCGTCGTGGTCGAGGTCGCCCTGGTCGTCCACGCTCGCGGCGACTGGATGGCCCTCAGCCGCTTCCTTGTCCCCTGCACGCCCCTCCTCGTCGGCCTCGGCTACGCTGCCCTGCTCCGCAACCTCTCCTCCCGCCCACTGGTCGCCCTTCTCCTCATCCTCCTTGCCGGCCTCAACGCCATCCAGTTAGCCGAGCAAGTCACCGCCTTCCGCGCCGGTGAGTATCCCCAGAACGTCATGGCCGGCGAGCCCCAGCGCCTCGCGGGGCAGTGGCTCCGCGCCAACCTCCCGAAGGACAGCGTCATCGCCACCAAGCGCATCGGCGGCGTAGGCTACTACTCCGGCCTGCGCCTCATAGACACCCTCGGCCTCACCGACCGCCGCATCGCCATGATCCGCCATACCAGCCACACGCGCGGCGAAGCCGAGCAGCAAGCCATTGCCGCCGAAGTCTTCAGCCGCCGCCCCGATGCAATACTACTGGCCGTCATGAAACGCTGGGATAAAGTCCCCCTCGACAAGCCCGCCCCCGACGTGGCAAACAACCTCCGCGACGTAGACAACGCCCTCTACGCCGGCCTCGAAGCCCACAACTACAAGTTCCTCCGCCGCCTCCCTCAAGGCGGCGCCGGCGAGTTCGCGGTCTACCTCAGGGTAGGAGCGCTCCCCTGAGCGCGACTGTCACCGACCAGACTCTCGCTCGCCGCCTCCCCCAAGGCGGCTCCGGTGAATTCGCGGTCTACCTCAGGGTAGGAGCGCTCCCCTGAGCGCGACTGTCACCGACCAGACCCTCGCTCGCCGCCTCCCTCAAGGCGGCGCCGGCGAATTCGCCATCTACCTCAGGGCAGGAGCGCTCCCCGCGCGACCATCCCCGACCAGCCTCTCGCTCGTCGCCTCTCCCAGGGCGGCTCCGGTGAGTTCTCCATCTACGTCAGATAGTCCGGATGTGGAGGGCAGAGCAGTTGACGTTTTTCCATCAGGGGGTTTACGTGGGGATTGTTTCGTGTATAATGAGTCCAGTGACATTTCCTTCTGGCCTGCCCAGGTTGGAGGTCACGCGCTTCCCCGCCCTCCACTGGACTGGCGGGGTTTGTCTTTCGGGGGGTCCCCTTCCATGCTTTCCTCTTCGCCGCTAGCCCCATCGCGCCAGAACGTGGTCTTCTTCATTGACGGCATGAATCTATGGCACGAATGCGAACGCAAGTTTCACCATGGCAATGTCCATCCGGATCTGCTGGCCGCACAGTTCCTTGGCACGCGCCACTTGAAGCAAATTCGATTCTACTGCGGGATAGACAACCCGCGCGAGAGACCCACCAGACATGCGTCGCGGACGCGACAGCACAAATCGTTCGAGGCCAAGGGTGTATACGTTTGGACGAACACGATGAAGTACTCAGATCGGGAAGCAGTTGTCGAGGGGGTTCCACCATGTCAGTGTGGGTTCAGGAAGTCGAGAATGGTCAGAGACGCCCGCGAAAAAGGGATTGATCTGCGAATAGCGCTGGACATGCTTCGTATGGCTAGACACGGAGAGTTTGATGTGGCCGTGCTTGTCTCCGCAGACAATGACATGAAGCAGGTTGTTGACGAACTCAAGCGACTCGCAGACGAAATCGGCAGGAAGATTGCTGTAGAGAACGTGGTTGTCTGGGATGAGGGCAATAAGAAATACCCCAGGATTCCGGGCTGTTCGCGCTACCACATTGTCAACGATGCGGTCTTCCAGATCATCAAAGACACGGACGACTACACAAGATCTCCCGCCGCAACGCCATCGTCGGTAATTCCCTAGCTGCAATCAGCGTCTGCTACTTCCCCACCCCCACCTCCGCCCGCGTCATCGTCTGCACCCTGTAAACCCCCTTACCCGTCCGCTGCACCCACGTCGTCGCCGGGATCCGGAACACATCCCCCGGCCCCACATCGCTGATCCACATCTGCCGCCGCCCATCCCCATCCGCGTCCTTGTATACCTCCGCCAGCGCCTTATCCCCCTTCGCCACTTTCAGCACATTCCCGCTCGCGCTCAGTATCTTCAGACTCTCCGTCTTGTCCTCATTGTAAAGCCACCGCCCCGCATGCCGCCCGCCCTCGATCTTCCCATACCCCGCCAGCGGCGCCACGGTCTGCACGGTCCCCGCCGCTTCGTCAAACCCCTCCGCCATCGCCGTCCCCACAATGAACAGCACATCCCCAAACCCCAGCACCGTCTTGCCGTCCTTCACTGCCGCCGATTTGATCGTGTAGCTGCCCCGCTGTAGCTCATTGCCCAGTATCACCACCCGGTCCACCATCGCCTCGGGCGCCCGAACCGCCCCCTCCACCGTAATCGCATTGGCCGCCGGATCAACCGCCACCACCTTCCCCGCTGGCGATGCTTCCACCTCAAGCGAGAAGTCCCCATACTTCAGCCGCGTCCCGTTCACCAGCAGCGCCCTCTGTACCCCCTGCTCATCCACCGTCACCAGCGCGTACTGCCCCTGCACCGCAAACTCCTTCCCCGCCCCGTCCCACACCACCATCTCGCTCGTATCCACCGCGCTGTGCACAAAGTCCGTCCCGCCTGTCCGCCGCACCGCCACCCCCACCGCTTCCGGCGCCGCCTTAGCCGCCTCCAGCAGCCGCACCTCACTCACCGCCGCCGCACCCACATGCGGCTCCACTACCGCCACATACTTCGACAGCATCCCCGGCTCGCCCACATTCCGCGCCAGCGCATACTTGATCGTCCGCGGGTTACTCGTCTGCGCCTCAGGCTCCCCATCGGCCACGATCACTTCCTGCGCGCACCCCGCCGGCATCGTCATCGTGATCGCGAGGTCCTTCTGGTCCCAGTGGTTCCAGGTCGCGCTCCACCCCTTCTCCGGCCGCATTCGCTGCACGTTCCACAGCCCCTGCAGCCCGCTGCTGACCCCGCTCGCCGTCGCCAGCAGCGGCTCCTCCCGCGTCAGGTCCCGCCCAATCACCATGCTGTTGATCATGATGTAGTTGATCCCGCTGTTGACCGCCTTCAGCTTCAGCGTCTCCGCCTTCGCCGGCAGCTCAAACACCTGGCTCTGCCACTTGTACGCCTTCCCGTCCTTCGTCTCGATCTTCACCGGCACCACTGTCTCCCCCAGCCGCAGCTCCACCTCGCTCAGTCCCGGCTTGTGGTCCCAGTACTCCACAAACAGCTTGTACTTCCCCGCCGCCAGCGCCGGTATCTTCACCGACATCTCCACCCCCGGCTTAGTCGTCAAGATCCCCTTCCCATGCGGCGTCCAGGTCTCGCCCGCCTGCTTCCAGTAATCCGCCGCTTTCACCACACCCTCCCCATGCGCCAGATCCACCGCCAGGTCCCCGCCCGTCGCCCTCGCCGGTGGCTGCTTGCCATACGCCACCTCCTCCCCCGCCAGCGTCCCCTTCGTCTGCACCGCTCCCAGTGCGCCGCCCGTCACGGTCATCTCCGGCGCGCCCGCATGGTAGCACCAGTCATGCTGCTTGCCCCCGCGCACTCGCCACACGTCCAGCAGATAAGACTGCTCCGGCGAGATGTCCACCAGCGCGCTCGTCCGCCGGTACAGCGTCGCCAGCTCCGGATACGCCCGCTCCGCCGACGCCTCCACCACCTGCACCCCCGGCGTCCCCACGAGCATCTCCAGGTCCCCCGCCTCATAGGTCATCTGCGGCAGTTCATCAACCATCACGCAGTAGTGCTTGTACGTGTCCGCCCGCCGCCATTCATAGAAATCCGGCCGTGTAAACGGCGTCGGGTACCCATCCTCCGGCATGACCACCCGCCCGTGCGAGAACATCTCCACATTGAGCCGGTCAAAGTGCCCGTGCCCGCCGCCCGCATCGCCATAGTACATGCTTAGCGCCCGCTCCCGCCCTTTCGCTCCCGTCTCCAGTATCGCGCACCCATACCCGCCCAGATTTCGCGTCTTCAGTTCCGGCAGCGTCACGCCCTCGGCCGCCTTGTCCACGGCCGCCCCGTCGAAGTAGTCCTCCATCAGCCCGCCCGAGGATGCCCCCATGTCCTTGAGCATCCGCGCATACTTCGCGTCGCGGTACTGCATGAAGGCCGTGCCCTGCAAATCCGGCGTCAGCGCAATCGGCGACGTCCCGGTGAGGCGCCCGCTGTCCCCGATGGAGGGCGAGAACCTCCCCGCCACGGTCAGATCGCGCCCGATATCCGCCATCTTCCGCAGCTTCGGATTGCTCCAGACATTCAGCCCCAATCGCGGCAGCAGTTGCGCCACGTTGTAGAAGTTAGTGCACCAGCCCGACGAGTACCCCGGCGACGACTCCGCCCCCAGCCCCTCGCGGTAGAACCCGTTCCAAAGCAGGTCCTCCATCCTCCCGCCCCCGCGCATGATCCAGTCCGTCATGTCCTTCGAGGTCGGCCCCCGCTGCGGATCATCATTCTTCAGCACCAGCGCCAGGTTCGCCAGCGTCAACTGGTGCATCCCCATGTTCCCCGCCACATACCCCGTCATCACGTCCTTCACCATCACCCACAGCATCTTCTCGATGACGTCCCCCGGCTTGCCCAGCCCCTTCCCCGCCAAAAACGCCTCCAGCCCCTTGTCCTCCGCCACCCCCGGATACACCGCATCAAACGTCAGCGCAATATTGCTATCATTGCCGGTGCTCCAGATATAGTCAGAAATTCGCCCATTGATCCCCCACATCCCCTCATGGTAGCACTGCTTGCGGTAGTCAAACCGCTCGTACTCGCTCCCGATTTTCGCCAGCATCACCCCCGCCTTGTGCGCATACTCCGCCTTCCCGGTGCACAGATAAGCCGCCCGCAGCGCATTCAGCCCGCCCAGCACGTCCTTCGACCACCGCTGCCAGAAGATATAGTACGAGACAAAGTAGTACCGCCGCCCGTCCTTCTTATCCACCCACCCGACTCCATTGTCCGCATACCCCGGCTCCTCCACTGGCTTCCCCGCCAGCCCCTCGGTATTCCACGGCTTGAAGTCATTGCTCGGAAACACCGTCTGGCACACCGGGCACTTGACCTTGAAGGGCTGCTCCCGGCTCGTAATCCAGGGATAATGCCCCGCCTTCCGGTTGACCTCATCCCCGCAGATGGGGCAATCATGCGCGATGCAGACATTGATAGCCCGCATCTGCTCCGGCGGCGGCACAAAGTCCCAAAGCTCCTGATCGCTCATCGCCAGAATCCACGCACACTCCCGCTCCAACCCCGCCACCTCATCCTTAGCCGCCTGCGAACCCGCGATCTTGCCCTTCAGCCGAGACATAAAGGCCTCGTCATAATAAGTCCGCGCTTGCTTGGCCGAGACGCCAGACAGCGACAGTAGCAGCAAGATGACCAGCAGCAGGCACTTTTCCACGCGAATGTCCTCCGTGCCAGAGCGTGATACAGTCTCGACGTGCCCTGACGACTTGTTAATGATAGAGTAAGTGGGAGGGGCTTTCAGCCCTGAAGACCACGCAACATGCGCCGGAACGAAGCCCATCCGTTAGGGCCGCGACCGCCGCAGTCTCACCTCGATATCAGCGGGCTCAGTGAAGTACTGGGACGGGTCATGGGTGTCCCAGAACCGCAGTTCCTGTTCCTCTGTCTCGAAATTGGGGAGCTCTCTGTAGGGCTTGCGTGAAGGTCTGTCCGGTTGTTTCCCTGAATTGGGCATGGCTACACCATACAGTTCCGCAGGTGTGCTGACAATGATGAGTCGCGGGTAATCCTACTCCACTGGTGATACAACATGTCTTGGCACCTCACCTCCTGCATCTTGGTAACCATATCCATGCTTCCACTCCAAGCCGCCCCCGCCCCGCCTGCCACCTTCCAATCCGGCGACACCGTCGCCATCATCGGCGACAGCATCACCCACGGCCGCAAGTGGCACCGCTACGTCTACAACTACTATTTGACCCGCTTCCCCGACCGCCAGGTCCGATTTGTTAACCTCGGCATCGCCGGCGACTCCGCCGGTGGCGCTGTCCGCCGCCTCGACTGGGACATCCTCCCCAACCGCCCCAACGTCGCCGCCATCTTCCTGGGCATGAATGACGTGGGCCGTGGCAACTACGCCCCCGGCGAGCCCACTGAGGCCGTCCTCAAGGCTCGCCAGGCCGCCCTGGACAACTACGCCAAGAACATGGACGAGCTATCCCAAAAGCTCCTCGCCAATGGCGTGCAGCGCCTCGTCTTCATCACGCCCTCCCCCTACGACGACACCGCCGACATAGGCGAGAACTTCCCCGGCGTCAACGCCGCCCTCGCCCGCTGCGGCCAGATCGGCCGCGAACTCGCCGCCAAGTACCACGGCAGCGTCATCGACCTCAACGGCCCCATGACCGCCCTCAACCTCGAGCACCAGAAGACCGATCCCAAGTTCACCGTCATCGGCCCCGACCGCGTCCACCCCGGCGACCTCGGCATGATGGTCATCGCCTACTACTTCCTCACCGGCCAAAACGCCCCCACCCTCGTCTCCCGCGTCGCCATAGCCAATGGCAAAGCCGACACCGCCAACGCCGACCTCACCAACCTCAGAACCACCGACCAGGGCCTCTCCTTCGACCTGCTCGAAAAGTCCCTCCCGTGGCCGATCGAGGCCAGCGCCAGACCGGCCCTGGACCTCGTGCCGCTCGAACAAAACCTCAACCAGCAGCAGTTCGCCGCCACCCTACCCGCCGGCACCTACCGTCTCACCATCAACAACCAACCCGTCGGCGACTACACCGCCGAAGCCCTCAAAGCGGGCGTCAACCTCGCCCTCAATGACAAGACGCCGCAATACCAGCAGGCTCTCAAGGTCTGGCAGACCAACGAGCAGCGCTCCGCTCTCGAAATCCGCATCCGCACCATGGCCCAGATCCAGGCGATCATCAAGCCCAGGGGCGTCAACGAGGACGATCCGGCCGCTACGGAGGCCTCCTTCAACGAATGGCTCTCCCACGTCGGCGAAAGCATGCACCCCTACTTCAAGAGCCAGTTCAACGTCTACAAATCCACGCGCACCGATCTGCCCAACCTCAAGCAGCAGATCGAGACTCTCCAGCAGCAGCTATGGCAGCTAGACCAGCCTGTCCCGCACCATTATGAGTTGACGCGCCTGCCGTGAGCAGCCGCCGCACCCACTGACCATTCTGCCGTACGAGCGGCATCCTTGCCGCGAGCTGACGCCACTGGAGCCCGGCTTCCAGCCGGGCGGGCTGTCGCACCCACACACCCGACGAACACGGAGCCAACACCCATGTCCCTCCAAACCGGAACCCTTCGCCTCACCAAGACCCCCTCCGGCTGGAACCTCCGCTGGCCCAACCACCCTCGCGCCGCCGCCACAAAAATGGGGACTGACCCCGTTTTCGCCCTCTCCCCGTCAGCCCCCCAACAACCCCCATGCGAAAATGGGGTCTGTCCCCATTTTCCCGACGCCAAAGCCACCCTCGAATCCTCCTTCACCCAAAACAACGTCCGCTTCACCACCGCCGCCCTCGCCCTCCCCGGCTCCTCCCAGATCATCTTCACCGTCACCGCCCACAACCTCTCCGCCTCCCCGGTGACCATCGATAGCCTCAGCCTCCTCCACACCGAAGCCCTAACCCTCGGCCGCCTCACCGCCGACACCCCCTGCTCCGTCTACGTGGACTCCGGCAGCCAGGGCGGCACCCACGTCGCCCCGCTCGGCGAGGGCCAAACTTGCGCGGGCATATGCGCCATCCAAAACCCCGCCGCCAACCTCGGCTTCGTCTGTGCCTTCCTCTCCTTCGCCCACGACAACACCATCCAAGTCGCCTCCTCCGCCTCCGGCCTCTCCCTCCGCGCCACGACCACCACTCCGGTCACCCTCGCTCCCGGCGAGGAGCACCGCTACGACTCTCTCCTCCTCGACGTCCGCCCGAGCGCGCTGGAAGCCATGGAAGCCTACGCCTCCGTAGTCAAAGCCGTGGTCAATCCGCCCCTTCCTGCCGAGCTCCCCATGGGCTGGCTGTCCTGGTACGCCTACCGCCTCACCATGACCGAAGACCTCATCCTGCAAAACGCCGCCATCGTCGCCCACCACTTCCAGAAGTACGGCGTCAACATGATTCACCCCGACCACGGCTGGCAGTACAAGGACATCTGCGGCCACTGGGTCAACAACGAGAAGTTCTCTCACGGCATGAAATGGCTAGCCCGCAAGCTCGCCAAGCTGGACCTGACCCTCGGCCTCTGGGTCGCCCCCTCCACCATCTCCGAGTGGGCGCCCTTCTACAAGGAGCATCCCGAGGGCCTCGTCGCCGGTCCGGACGGCAAGCCTCTCGTCATCAGCGAGAAGTGGTACTGGGCCCCGCACGGCAAGACCTTCAACCTCAACCCGCTCACCGCCGCCGGCGAGCAGTACCTGCGCGACTTCGGCAAGCAAATGCGCTCCTACGGCGCGGTCTACCTCAAAACCGACTTCATCGGCGGCTGGCACGGTGCCCGCCGCCTCCGCCAGGGCATGCGCGTCCTGCGCGAGGCCGTCGGCCCCGACATGACCCTCCGCCCCTGCAGCACCGCCCTCAACACCCAGCTTGGCGTCTGCAACGAAATCGGCATCGCCCGCGACATTGGCAACGCCAACAGCCTCTGGGAGCACCTGCAGGTCGAGACCCTCGAACTTGCCTCCAAGTGGTTCATGCACAACAAGTTCTGGCTCAACAATCCCGACGTCCTGATCGTCGGCGACCCCGAAGAGACCCCCGGCGAGGCCCGTGGCCGCGTCACTCTCCTCGCCCTCACCGGCGGCGTAGTCTTCCTCGGCGACCGCATGCCCGAGCTCGAACAGCAACCCGCCCGCCTCGCCCTGTGCAGCCTCTGTATCCCTTCCAGTAACCAGCCCGCCCGCCCGCTCGACCTCTTCGACTGTGGCCGCGACCGCACCTATCCCCGCCTCTGGCACCTCCCCGCGCGCCCCAAGTGGGGCACTTGGGAAATCCTCGGCCTCTTCAACTGGTCCGACCAGCCGCTAACGGAGACCATCACCCGCGACACCCTCAACCTCCCGCCCGGCCAGTACCTCGTCTGGGACTTCTGGAACCAAAAGCTCCTCGGCAAGCTAGGCCGCGGCCTAACCATAGAAGTCCCCCCCGGCGACGCCGCCTGCCTCCGCATCATGCCCATCCCGCACCATCCCACGGTCCTCTCCACCAACATGCACATAACCCAGGGCCTCGTCGAACTCAGCAACGTCAAATGGAACGAAGACCAGCGCAAGCTAACCGGCGAAGCCACCCGAGCCCCCGAGGAGTCTGGCACCATCTACCTCTACCTCCCCAAGGGCTACAACCTCCGCCAGACCAAGTCCGCAACGATGCTAGCCCCCAACATAGCCAAACTCGACGTAACCTTCCAAAGCCCCACCCGCCGCTGGTCCGCCACTTTCGACTAGCCAAACACGGGCCTCCGACTCACGAAAAAGGGGCGCCCAAGGGCGCCCCTCGTACTCATCATCTCAGTAGCGCGGGCGGCTCGCCCGCGCCCGCCGTCATCCCGGAGTGTTCCGTCCCCACGTCCCGGAGGGACGCCCATGCCCTAGCCCGGGGTTTCAACCCCGGGCGGCTCGCCCGCGCCACCCACCCCCCTCACCCTCTCCTCTCCCGCCGTATCCTCCCCATCCTCGCCGTTATCCTGTCCATCCTGTATGCCTTCTCCCCTCGCGCCACCCATCTCCGACCAAACGTGCCATCCTGAGGAGCGTCGTCTGCGACGAAGGATCTCCGCCCTTTCCCGCCACGTCGCCGAGCTTCTTCGCTCTCTGGACTGGCATCCGGGCCCAGAACGACAACCTCTCACCCTCTCCTCTCCCGCCGTATCCTCCCCATCCTCGCCGTTATCCTGTCCATCCTGTATGCCTTTTCTCCCCCCGCAACCGACCTCACTCAAACGAATAAGGCCGACTCCGCACCACAAACGCCTTCTTCGCCCCGCCCTCAACCACCATCTCTCCAACCGCCGCGACCCGCACCATCCCCGCCTGCCGCGGCACCTTCACACTCACCGTCGCGCCCGCCTTCGGCAGCGCCCCCAGGTCCGCCAGCTTCCGCCCCTCCATGTCCTGCAGCTCCAGCTTCCCTGCCGCGCCCGATACCTTCTGCCGGTGCTGGCCCAGCCCCACGACCTCCACCTTCACCGGTAGCTCCGCCTCCTTCACCACAATCGCCGTCCGCTGCTCGTCATACGCCGTGCTGAACTTGATCCGCGGCGCATTGTGCGGCAGTATCGCCGGCTCCGAAGTCATCCCTTCCGCATACCGCGGCAGCCCGTACTCGGCCAGGTTCTTGCCCATGTTGAACAGGATGAACCCATCCGCCCCGTTCGCCCGCGCCAGTTCCATCTGGCTGACTACCTGGTCGTCCTCGATGATGAACTGCCCGATCCCGCTATACAGCGGCACGTTGCTGTTGATCTGGTTGACCTGGTTCGACACCAGCGCGCTCAGCCGCGAGTCGCTCTCCGTGTAGTTCATCGGGCACACGAAGTCCAGCCATCCCTCACGGCACCACAGCACCCAGTCCTGCCCCACAGAGCTTCGGGACCCGGGATAGTCGCTGAACACCGCCGCCGAGATCTTGATCCACGGCTTGATCGCATGCGCCTGCTCAGATACTGCCTTCACCAGCCGCGTGATCTGCGCGCACCGGAAGTCCTGGTACTCCGCCTTCAGAGCCCCGCTCACGCAATCCGCCGGCCAGTCGGCCACCTTTGCCCCGCGCCCTTGCTCAAACCTCTCCCGGCACCCGTTGCAGTAGCACGACTCGCCGCCGGGATACCGGATATAGTCGAAGTGCACTCCATCCACATCATAGTTCCGCACCACTTCCAGCATCGTGTCCAGCTCGAGTTTGAAGTTCGCCGGGTTCGACGAACACAGCCACCTCAGCTCCTCGCCCTTGTTGCTGACCTGCAGCCGCCCCTCCTGCCGCATCTTCTCTACAAACTCCTGCGGCGCGGTCGACAGGTTCCAGTTCACCTTCCACGGGTGGACCTCGACGCCATACTTCTTCCCCGCCGCCACGCACTGCGCGATCTGGTCGCCCTGCTCATTGAAAGTCTTCGAGTGCGGCAAGAGCTTGCTGTCATAGTGCGCCACCCCGCCCCACCACATGTTCGGCACCACGGCATTGAAGTTCCCCGCCTTCAGCCGCTTCATCGCCTCCTCCCAGCTACCGCAGTCCCCCGTCCCCGAGTGGTTCCACACCGCGCGGAACTCCGACGTCCGCGGCGTGTGCGCCACAAAGTAGCTGTCGGCCAGCGCGTCATGATACTTCTGTGCCGCCGCCAGCACCTCCGGGTACTTCTTGTCACCCAAAAGCTGCTGCGCCTGCTTCTCCGCCACCGCTGCCGCCGCCGTAGCTGCTTTCACCTTGTCGGCAAACGCACTCCCCGGTGTCACCTTATCCAGCCACGCCTTCAGCTCCGTCCGCGTGGCATACGGCCCGACTTTCTCCGCCTTCGCCAACGCCAACTGCGCCGCCGTCGGCCAGGCGTCCGGCACGAAATGCCCGATCAGCGCCATCAAGAACGCCTGCTTAGCCGCCGAGTCCGCGTCGGTCAGCACATGCCCCATGAACGCCCCGTTGTCGTTGATCACGACCGCAGGACCCTGCGTCTTGCCCTCCGCGTCCTGCCACACCCCGATCACCTTCGCGCCCTCGCCCGCCTCGAATCCCGTCGAATTCCACGAATTCTGCGCCATTATCGCCGGCAGCCCCGGCAGCGCCCCCTCCTCGAACTTCACGTTCGCAAATTGCCCCTCGCGCTCTCGCGGCCGGTAGGCCATCTTCGTAGCCCCGAGCAGCCCCGCCAGCCTTCCCGGCAGCGAGTAGAACACGATGATCTTCCCGCCGCCCTCCACATACTCCGCCGCCTTGTTGACGGTCTCCTCAGCCATCCCCGGACTATACGCAAAGATCGCCAGCTTCTGGTTCTTCAGCGCCCCGCCCGCTACATCGCTATCGGTCAAGACCCCATACCGCAGCCCGGTCTTGTCCAGGAACGTGCAAAGCTGCTTAGCCACACCCTGCGCCGACTTCGCCTCCGCCCCGGTCCCGCCGCCGCAAACCACCGCCAGATCCTCCGTCCGCGCCCCAAGGTTGTCTATCGCGCAGAAGCTGTCCTCCGGCTTGCCGCGCCACACGTTCACTCGAATCGTGTCCACCTTGTCCCAACCGGCAGGTTGGTCTTCCACGCGAAAGATGCCCTTGCCGAGGCTGATGCGCTGCCAGCCTTTGTTGGCTGAGAAGCCCCCGCCATACCAGCCGTTGCCGCTATGGAAGTAGATGGTGCAAGACCCGCCCACCCCATCGGTATCGGCATAGAAATCAAAAGTAATCGCCCCGGCCTTCAGCAGGTCCAGATTGACCTTCCGGTCATACGCCGCGCGATTTACCTCCTGCGAAAACGGGCATGGGATCTTCAGTGTCTGCTTGTTGCCATGCGCCATGAGTTCCGCCGGCCCCGACTTCTCCACCGGCTGCCAGGCCTCACGCAGAGCCGTCAAGTCCGCATAGTTGAACTCGTCAATCTTCACAACCTCCGCCCCAAAACAAACCGCCCCAACCGCCAGCAAACAGACACCAATGATCAAGCCGCGCATAATACCCTCCCGTAACCATTCTGCAATTCCAGAACATCACCCCGACCAACCAAGGTCCCGCGTCCCACCGTAAGGAGGGGCCGAGCTTCAGCCGGCCCGCCGTTATCTCCGACCAACGATGTGGGAAAGGCCATTGCCTCTGTGGGAGGGGCCACTGGCCCCGACGCATCCCTGCCCGCCGGCCGTTATCCCCGACCAACCCTCGTCACGCGTCTTTGGACGGGCCGCATGACCACAGCCTCACCGTGGTCATCCGGCCCACGCCGTTATCCATGACCCCCTGTCGTCTCCCCGCCCCCAGCCCCCTCCCCCCCCCGCCCGCCAGTCCCGTCGCGCTCTCCCCGCCAGAACCCAAAGCGGGCGAGGGAACCAAATCCCTCGCCCGCTAGATGCCACATTCCTACCTCAAACACCTGCTAGCAAAGCGGCTCCAGAATCGCCATCGCCGCCTTGATATCATCAACCTGCTTATCCCCGCTGATCTCGCGCTCAATCGTCAGTGCCCCGCAGTACCCCATGCTCTTGAGCTTCGGTACCAGCACCGGGAAGTTCACGCGCCCTTCGCCCATCGGCTTCTCGTGGCCCAGATCCTTGCCATTGGTCGGGTACTCCCCGTCCTTGGCATGCACGCCGCGCACCCACGTGCCGAACACGTCGAGCGCATCCACCGGGTTGCCGTTGCCATACATCAGAATGTTGGCCGGGTCGAGGTTGATGCCCTGGTTGTCGTAACCAACGTCCTCAATCGTCCGCAAAAGCGTGATCGGCGTCTCCTGGCCGGTCTCATACCAGAACTGCACGCCATTGTCGGTGCAGGCCGCCAGCACGTCCTTCAGGGCCGCCACGGTCTCGATATACTTCCGGTCGCCGGGCCACTCGGGGATGAACCCGCAGTGCGTGGTGATGGACGCGATCCCGATCTCGCCGGCCACAGCCGCTGCGGCCTGCAGCGCCTTCACACGCTCGGCGCGCCACTCATCCGGAACGAGCCCGATGGTGCTCGGCCCCTCGGTGAAGTTCCACACTGCCGGCCCGGGCAGGCTCGCCCACAGCGTCGTCACAGTCACGTTATGCGCTTCAGCCGCGGCCTTCAGCGCGTGTCCGGTCTCAATGGTAGCCGAAGGCGGCCACCCAAGCTGGCACGACGGCAGGCCCAGGCTCTGCACCTTGGCCATAGCCTCATCAGGATCGCCCTCCCGCAGGTGCAGCATTACACCAATCATCAACTTACAAGACATAGCAATCTCCCTTAACCGATTATCAGTCGTACGAGCGGCATCTTTGCGACTGCACACAGTCGCCACGCGAGATAACGCCAACAAAGCCGGGCTTCCAGCCCGGCGTCAAATGACCGCTTACGCCGCTTCCACGTCCGCAGCTACCATTCGCCCAAAACGGGGACGGAGCCTTCGCGCCGCGATCCCCATCGTCATAGCCAAACAAACCCCAGTCCGGCGCGAAGGCTCCGTCCCCATTTTGGCCACCACGCCCCGCGCCGCCTCACCGCCGTTGCCTCTGCCGTCCCTGATCCCTAACCCCTGACCTCTGACCCCTGCCTCACCATCACAACCGCCTGCGCCGACGTCCCATCTTCCCCCCGCACCAGCACCCGGGCCAGATACCGCCCCGCCGCCGCGTTCTTCCCCATCCCCGTCCGCCCATTCCACTGCAGCACGCTGCGGCCCTTCTCCAGCCTCATTTCCGGCAGCACCGCCACTCGCTTGCCCGCCATATCCAGCACGGTCATCTGCACGCGCGCCGGCGCCGCGAGCCGCACCACAACTCGTGCGCCACCGCTATTTGCCTCTGTCTCACTCACCTCAACCAGCGGCGGCAGCGCCTCCGTCGCCGTCTGAAAACTCCAGGTGTCGGTCAGATCCATACTTGCTCCTATGTCCGCTGCATTCCCAACTGGTAGGAGCGCTCCCCGTGCGGACGGCACGTCCGCCGCGCGACATCTCCGCTCCCCGTGCGGACGGCACGTCCGCCGCGCGAGCGCGACGATCCCTCTATTCTTCGGGCCGCGTCAGCACAATTCCTGCCGCCGCCAGTCCCGCCGGGAGGTCCAACAAGGTCTTCAGCGACAAGTCCGCCTCGACCTCTTCCGGCCCCAGGTAAATCGTGAACATCCCCAGCTCCTGCGCCGGCACGAGGTTCCACGGGAAATCCTCCACCATCGCCACGTCCGCCGGGTCCTGTCCCAACTCCTCCATCACGCACGCATACGCCGAGACCTCCGGCTTGGGACACCACTGCATCGCCTCGATATCAAACACGCCGTCGAAACAATGGTCAATCGCCAGCGCCTGCAGCACCTTGTCGGCATAATCCGCCGCGGAGTTGGTGATTACGTAAAGCTCCGCTTGCAGCCCCTCGAGCATCCGCGCCAGCGGCTCATCCGCGCACAGATACTCCGCCGGGTCGAACCCGTCGAAGCTGTCCACATACATCTCGCGCTGCGGAATCCCAAACTCGATCTCCCCGCCCCGCGCGGTGGTTCCATACTCCCGCCACAGCCTCTGCCGCAGCTCATCCGCCTCCTCCCGCGGCATCTGCAGCCGGTGCGCCAGAAAGTCCGTAATCCGGCAGTCCCCCGCCTGCAAAAGCCCAGTCCCGGGCGCATAAAGCGTCTGGTCCAGATCAAACAATATCGTAGTAATAACCCTCATATCTCTTCTCAACCCATCTCCGCCTTCTCTCGCCTTTATCCTCCCCATCCTTCTCATCCTTACATCCTTTGAATTCCCGCCTCTCTCCCTCTCTCATCCTGTCCATCCTGACAAGTTCCTCCCCCCAAAAAAAGCGCCCGACATCGCTGCCGGGCGCCTGTCGTATTACTCGGTTCCCCCTACTCCTTGAACTCTACCCCCAGCGCCGACAGCGCCGCATCCACCTGCCGCTCGGACTCGTCGAAGTTGCCGTACGCAAACGCCTGCCGCGAGTCCGTCAGCATCTTCGCCACTGCCGTCGTCGACTGCGGGTCCGCCGCCTTCAGCTTGTCAAACGGTCCCTTGACCGCCGCGAACTTCGCGCGGATCCGGTTCTTCTGCGGCACCTTCGCCATGGACGGGTCCGCTGCCCCAGTAGTCGGCTTGATCACCGCCGTCGGCTTCGTTGCCGGCTTCGTCGCCGTCGCCACAGGCTTCGCTGTCGCGGGCTTGGCCACGACCGGCTTGGCCGTCACGGGCTTGACTACCGTCGCTACGGGCTTGGCGGCCGGCTTGGCAATTGCCGGTTTGGCCACGACTGGTTTGACCGCTGCGGGCTTCACGGTCACAGGCTTGACAACCGTCGTCGCCGGAAGCTTCGGGGCCTCGCCCTTGCCGGTCAGGTAATAGCTCAGATCGCCGTATAGCCCCCGCGCCATCGCTTCCTTCTGCGCGGTCCAGTCCTGGTCGTTCATCTCCCGCGCCGTTCGCATGGCATCCACGATCAGCAGCATCGCGCCGCTCTCGCCGCCGGTCATGGTGCTCGTAGGCCGCACCGTCGCCGCGGGCTTAACCACTGCCGCCACGGGCTTGGCCGTCGCGGCCACCGGCTTGGCGGCTGCTACAGGCTTTACAACCACGGGCTTCACTGTCGTCGCCGGCTTGGCGGGCGGAGCCGCTGTCGCGGGCTTTACAGCCACGGGCGTAGTCGCCGTCGCCGCCACCTTCACCGGCTTGCCATACCCAAGCTGCTCCGGCGGCAACTTGCTGCAGGGCGTCGCCTTGGGCAGTTGCGCTCGCAGCTTGTTGGCCCACTGCAGCCCCAGCGCCTTCTCGGTCATCTTGTTGGCCGCGGCCTCTGCCGGGTACACCGCCATCACTGGCCGGTCCCACGCGTACACGGTCCACAGGTTGCCCTTCTGCTTGAGCGCCACCTGGGGGTGCTGCGTGTCTTCTTTGGAGATCACTTCGATGAGCACCTTATCCACACTCGCCGCCCGCTCGTCAACTGTCTTGAAGCTCCCCGGATCGCGCAGCCGCGCCACCAGCGCTCCGCCCAGGCTGATATCAGCCGTCTGGGCCACCGCCGGCAGCACGATACCGAGCAATAGTACCATCACAACCACGGTCCCGATAATGGTGCGCATCAGATGCCTCCTGTATCGCAGCCTCTGAGCTGCCAGGCGCCAAACGTCCGCGCCGGCAGCCTCGACCGCGCCTCTTCGCATGATACCCGCCGCCCCTCCCCACCGTCAACAGACAGGGTGTAACCTGCTGTTGTCGGTAGCCGTGTCGTCG
>JBDKRC010000318.1:0-3607 GCA_039683575.1 Armatimonadia bacterium
CGACTGGGCGCTGGGGCCTCTGGCCGACTCTCGGGGCCGGACTAATCCTGACGGTCTTCCCGGGCTCGTACTTCAGCCTCGTCTCCGGGCAGGTCGAGCCGCTGCTGTGGCTGGTGTTCGCCCTGGCCCTGCTTACACCGGCCCGGGGGGCGCTTCTGGCTGTGTCGTGCGTGGTCAAGCCCTTCGCCGTATGGCCGCTCGCACTGGCCGCGTGGCGTGAACGGCGGCGCGTGTTGTGGCAGGCGGCGGCAGTATTAGTGGCAGGATTGGTACTCGGGGGGCTCGTGGCAGGCTGGGCGTCGTATGCTGAGTGGCTGGGCTACGCGCCCAGTCGCATGTATCGGGTTGCCTTCTTCCATGACAACATCTCGCTGTCGCTGCTGCCGCTGCGGTTTCTGGGGTGGCAGGCCCTGCCGCAATGGGGCAAGGCCTTCCTGATAGGGATGTACCTGCTGGGGCCGGCAGCAGTGGCGTGGCTGACGCGTCGCAGGCCGCTCACGGTGCAGTATGCCTGGGTTGGGGCGGCGGCGATCCTGTTTGCGCCCTTCTCGCGAGATTACTACCTGCCGCTGCTGCTCGCGCCCCTTGCCCTTGAGGTGGGCCTGTGGCTGCAAGAGCCATCATCCCCTGAAAACAGCGAGAGACCGGTCGCCTGACCGGTCCCTCGTAATGCTCGCTATCGCTACCGGCCCTAGCCGCAGCGTTCCTTCTGTTCGCGCCGAACTTCGTCGGGGCCGCCCATCCACCGGAACTTCTCGTAACGACACTCCATCAGCTGCTCCGATGTAAAGCCATTGAGACTCTGCAGGGCTTCCAGCAGGCCGGCTCGCAGGGCCGTTGCGGCCGCGCCCGGATCGCGGTGCGCTCCCCCAGGTGGCTCGGGAACTACCGCATCGACTATGCCAAGGCTAAGAGCGTCGGCCGAGGTCAGCTTCAGGGCTTCGGCGGCTTCTTTGCGCTGCTCCGCGCTGCGCCACAGAATGACCGCGCAGGACTCTGGGGCGATTACTGAATAGTACGCGTGCTCAAACATCAACACGCGATCCCCCACTCCCAGTCCAATTGCCCCGCCACTGCCGCCCTCGCCCAGGATGACTGAGACGATGGGAACCGGCAGCGTGAACATGTCTCGCTGGTTGGTGGCAATGGCTTCGCTGATGCCACGGCTCTCGGAGTCCTCGAGGCAGTCAGCTCCGGGCGTGTCGATCAGTGTGAAGATCGGGCGGTGGAGCTTGGCAGCCAGTTGCATGATGCGCATGGCCTTGCGGTAGCCCTCGGGCCGTGCCATGCCGAAGTTGCGCTGTTTACGCTCGCTGGCGGTGCGGCCCTTCTGCTGGGCTATTACCGCCACTGGATTGCCCTCAAACTGCGCCAAACCGGCCACAATCGCACCGTCGTCGCCGAAACGACGGTCCCCATGCAATTCCATGAACTCCTCGAAGATGGCCTCGATGTAGTCGAGGGCATACGGGCGCTTGTCATGCCGTGCGATGGCGACGTGCTCCCAGGGCTCAAGGTTGGCGTATAGCTCAGTTGCGACCGCGTCCGCCTGCTGCTTGAGGTTCTCAAGCTCCTCGGATTGTGCCGCATCGAGCGTTGGCGTCTTGCGGATTTCAGCCATCTGCTCGTCAAGCTCTGCCAGACGGGCTTCGAGTTCAGTCTTCTTTTCCATATGTGACCTCAGCGGCGGTGATGCCGCGTAGCGTGATATTCCACTAGGCGCGCTCGCGGCCGGACATCGCCCACCGCAGCACCCGGCCCAATGTCTCACGAAGCTCTCTGCGCGTCACGATCAGGTCGACCATGCCATGCTGGTACTGGAACTCCACAGTCTGCACGCCCGGCTGCATCTTCAGGTTCGTGACCTCAATCACGCGCGGGCCCGCGAAGCCCACGGCGGCCCCGGGCTCAGCGAGGATGATGTCGCCGAGGAAGGCGAAGCTCGCCGTGACGCCGCCGTAGGTGGGATGGGTCAGGATGCTGATATAGGGCAGGCCGGCCTCCGCCAGTTTGCCGGCTGCGCCGCTGGTCTTGGCCATCTGCATCAGGGCCACCAGGCTCTCCTGCATGCGGGCGCCGCCGCTCGCGCAGAAGATCACTACCGGCATACCTTCCGCCACCGAGCGTTCGAACAGCCGCGTCACGCGCTCTCCCACAACCCAGCCCATGCTGCCACCGACGAATGACAGGTCCATCAGCCCAATGCCGATCGGCTGCCGTTCGATGGCGCACGTGCCGGTGAGCACCGCTTCGGTCATGCCCGTCTTCTTGCGCGCCTCTTGCAGCTTCGGCTTGTAGTCCGGGAACTGCAGCGGGTCGTGAATGGGCATCTCGTGGTCCCATTCGATGAAGGTCCCCGGGTCCTGCGTGATCAGCAACCGTTGCCAAACACTCAGCCGGAAGTGGAACCCGCACTTGTTGCACACCCACAACTCGCTCTCAAGCTCTTTGCCGTACAGCAGTTGGTGGCAGCCGGGGCACTCTTCCCACAGGTCTGGCGGGATGTCATCTTGTTTGTTCTTGTGCACGCGTCGAAATAGCGAGGCGGCCATTGTCGTCACCTCAGATGGCTTTCATTGTTGCTACGCCGGCCCTGAACCAGTTCTACCCACCATCGCCGGTTTGTGCTACACTCGTCGCAGTCACCACGGGGAGGGGTCCCATGTCGCTTGATGAACTGCGCAAACGAATTGATAGTATTGACCAACAGCTCCTGGAACTCCTGCATGCGCGGGCCGAAGTGAGCCGCGAAGTGGGCGCACTGAAGGCCGCCGAGGGGCGTGAAGTCTACGATCCGCGACGCGAGGCCCAACTCCTGCGCTCCCTTGCAGAGCATGCGGCACCCCCGCTTACGCCACAGGCCGTGCAGGCCATCTACCGGGAGATCATCTCCGCTTCCCGTGCGCTGCAGCGCCCTCCGGTCATCGCGTACCTTGGGCCTGAGCACACCTTCAGCCATCTCGCCGCGCTCAAGCACTTCGGCGCAGGCTGCAGCTTCCGCCCCCAGAGCTCCATTGATGACGTCTTCGCCGAGGTCGAGCGTGGCAACGCCGAATTCGGCATCGTTCCCTTTGAGAACTCCATCCAGGGGGTGGAGACCCGGACGCTCGATTGCTTCGTGGACAGCCCGCTGCTGATCTGCGCAGAAAGCTACGTCGATGTCCACATCTGCCTATTATCCAAGGGTTCGATAGGTGACGTCAAGCGGGTGCATTCGCACCCCCAGCCGCTGGCGCAATGCCGGCAGTGGCTGCGCGGGAACCTGCCGGAAGCGCAACTCGTGCCTGAGGCCTCCACGTCGGCGGCTGCGGCACAGGCGGCTGCAGGTGATGAAAGCGAGGCTGCCCTCGCTACCGCGGCAGCGGCGGAGTTCTATGGGCTGAACGTATTGGCCGAGAACATAGAAGATCAGCCCAACAACCGCACCCGCTTCTTCGTCATCGGTACCAGTCAGCCCGGGCCTACCGGACGGGACAAGACCTCGGTGCTATTCACCACTCGCCACCGCTCCGGCGCCCTCGCCTCTGCCCTCGTGCCGCTCAGCGCCCACCAGGTAAACCTGACGCTAATCCAGTCGCGCCCGTCTCCCAGCCGGCTCGAGGGGCCC
>JBDKRC010000319.1:0-2369 GCA_039683575.1 Armatimonadia bacterium
CCATTTCGCTTCGATTGCCTGCCTCATCGTACTTGTAGTAGAAATCATGCCGCACCGGCGGCCGGGCGAACCCCGGCGAGTTCAGCCCCATCGGCAGCCCCGGCGAAACCTGCGCCGGCTGCACCGAACTGTAGTAAGTCACCTGGCCCGCCGCGTCGTACTTCCACTCCTCCTTCGGTACCCCCGTCTTCTTCACCGACAGCGTCTGCCCAAGCGCGTTGTACAGGTACTTGATCGTGTTCGAAATGGCTCAGTACCGAAAGCGTCGCCTGCATGCCTCCGCGTCGCGCAGCGGAGGGCGCCACGTAGATGACTTCCGCCCACGTGGGCAGCCGGGTGTGACGTGGTACTAGCGACTTGGATATGCGAACTCTGCCACGAGGGTGGATCTCCAAGCGATCCTGCTCTTCCGATAGGATTAGCAGAGGCGAAGGCCGCGTCGGCGAGAGCTGCCTGGGCACAGACAGGTGTGACAGAGGGTGCCCAGCCTTGGCTGCTGTTTGCAGTACAGAGCCGATGAATGCACTGCCGTCTGCACGGCGAAGCTGATCAAACTCGCTTGGCTCCGCGGGATAGTGGCCATTCTGGTTGCGGTACGTCTCTGCAGCCAGCGATAGTTCTCTAGCCGAAACCAACAAGCTGCGGAGAGCGTGCGTGCGCGACCAGAGGATCTCGGGGACGTAGAACAGAATAAGGAAGACCAGAGTGAGAGCCGACAGTGTGATCAGCAGCAGTGCGATTACGCGTCTGATGGAGGGATCCAATATACTCCACTCCTACTCGCGGCTTGGCAGCGACATGGGCTACCGCGCGCATTTCTCTAAGTAGCATCGATCAATCTCGTCATCTGAGCGCCAAGGCTCTTTGTGCGTCCTAAAAGGTTTACCACAGACTATAGTATCATAGATATGCTGCATCTCGTGCGTCAGGGTAGAGAAGAGATAGTGGCCACCCATGTCGGCAGTATCCTCCTCAATGTAGACGGTACCAGTAATGGGGTTCGTCCAACCAGCCGCACCAGGCAGTCGTCTCACAACAACAACCGGAAATCTCTTTGCCAGTTCATACTCGGCGTGAAATCCACATAGCCGCATACATTCAACGGCTTCATTGATTTTCTGCTGCCGCTCCCGCTTCTTTAGTGTGCGCTCCCACTCTCGAAGTGCTCTCAAAGAACCCGCATCTGGGGCTGCAAGCGATAGGGGAACTAGGGGCAGTGACGGAAATCGGCCGACGGAGGGCACATACCAATCAACCGCATTGTAAGTATCTAGCCTGTCTTCCCAGTAGACCCCATACCCGCCAACATACTGATACGGCGTCTCCGTGGTCCCGGTCCTCCCCAGGCTCGTCCCGAACGCCTCATACTTGAACGTGTCGCTCAGCCCGCCGCTCCCATCCGTCAGCCCCAGCGTCGTCCCCAGCGCATCGGACTGGAACCAGTGCTGCGAGCCCAACTGGCTCACGAGCGGGCTGTACACGCTCCCGCCTTCGCTCACGTAGTACCTCTCCAGCCCGCCCGTAGTCGCTTCCGCCACCAGCTTCTGCGCGTCGTATACCAGCCACTCCGCCTCCCCATCCTCCCGCCGCCAAACCCGCTGCATCCGGCTGTTGTACTTGCTCTCGAGCGTCGTCTCCGGCGCCTCGATCTTCTTCAGGCTCTCATCCACATCCCACGTGTAGTAAGTCCACCCCGCCGCTTCCTGCTTGGTCGCCATCTCTCCGTCGGCCGTCCAGGTGTAGTAAGTCGCCTCCCCACCCAGCACACGCTCGGCCGTCAACTGGTTCAGATTGTTGTAGTCGTAGTACGTCACTTCCCCGTCGAACGTCTTCTTCTTCCGGTTCCCGGCGTCATCGTACTCATAGGCAAAGCCGTAGATGTGGCTATCGCTGGGATCGAGCCAGTCCTCGCGCGTCAGCCGGTGCGCATCGTCATACTGGTAGTAGATCCTCGTCCCGTCTTCGCGATCTATCCGTGTCCTGCGGCCGGCGGCGTCGTACACGTAATACAGGCTCTGCAGCACGCCGCTTGGCCCGAGGTGGATGATGTCGGTGATCTGGCTGGCGTCGTCGTACTTGTGGTACGTCGTCACGCCATTCGGCAGCGCCTTCTCGACCTCCCGCCCCAGCTCATCGTGCTTGTAGTACACCGTCTGCCCGTGCGGGTCAGTCAACTCCTGAAGCTGGTTGCGCTCGTCATGGTTGTAGTACGTGAAGTACGCCACCCCGCCGCCCAGGTAGCCCATTTCGCTTCGATTGCCTGCCTCATCGTACTTGTAGTAGAAATCATGCCGCACCGGCGGCCGGGCGAACCCCGGCGAGTTCAGCCCCATCGGCAGCCCCGGCGAAACCTGCGCCGGCTGCACCGA
>JBDKRC010000320.1:0-2481 GCA_039683575.1 Armatimonadia bacterium
CACGGCATCGGTCTGCGGCTCCGTGGAGCTGGCCTTGGCGTCGAGGGCGGCGGGTGTTGTGCCCAGGTCTCGGTAAATCTGGGAGCGCCTGCGGGTCAGGTCTCGTTTGGTCAAGATCACAGGGGCCATCCTCCCAGCGGTGCCCGACATCGAGCCCAGGCCGACACGCGCGGTGTCTCCGGCGTCGCGCACATTACAGACAGTCTGTAATGTTGCCGACTCCCTAAAAGTGTCTCTAACCCCTAGGTTCAGGACAACAAGTCATCGAGTAGGTCGTCCCGGTTCTTGCGTCTAGCCTTGCGGGCCAGCCGTAGGTGGTGGGCCACGTCATGCTCGCGCTCCAGCCACCATCGAAGGTTTACGCTATCGGCCAGGTCCGCGTGGCCTTTCCATGCGGCGATGAAAGAGGCCAGGTAGTCAAGATCATCGTGCTGTGTGGCTTGCCTGATCTTGCGCTTGGCCCGAGTCACTGACGAGCGCCGCAGCAACTTGTGACCGGGCCAGATGCGGTAGCCGAGGAAGTCGATCCCCTGAGCGACGGAGGCCACCCGCCACCGCGAGATGCCCATCCTCATGCGGTCCTGTGCGAAGGTAGCGACCTCATCCTTGAGCGCCCTGAGTTGCCGAGGGTCGGTGCCGAGGATCACCACGTCGTCCATGTAGCGGGCAAACCGGACCCGGTGGTAGTGGTGAAGGTGCTGGTCGAGGATGTTTCCGTAGATGTTCGCTGAGAGTTGACTGGTCAGGGCGCCGATGGGCACCCCGACGCCTGTCGGGGGGACGATCTTCTCGAATAGAGCCACCGTGCGGGGGCAAGTGATCTTGCGACGGAACTCTTGACTCAGGATCGCGCGGTCAATGCTGGGGAAGAATTTGCGGAAGTCGGTCTTGAGGTAGTGCGTGTAGCGGCCTGTCCGTAAGTGCGATTGGAGGAACACTACTCCTGCATGGGTTCCCAGTCCGCGTCGGCAGGCGAAGGAGTAAGGCAGGAATGCCTTGTCGAAGATTGGCTCTATGACGGCACATAGCGCATGATGCACGACCCGGTCGGCGAACGTCGGGGCGCCGATGAGGCGGGGCTTTGGTTCGTAGATGGTGAACTCTCGCAGCGGGGAAGGCTGCCAGGATTCGTCTAGGAGTTGCTGCCGGATGGCGATTAGCCGGACTTGAGCGTACTCGTTGAAGACGAGGTAGCCGTGGGATTGGCGCTTGCCGGTGGCGGCCCGATGGTAGGCCGCTTGTAGTGATTGCTCACTAGTGATGGTGTCGTAGAGGTGCTTGTGTTTCTTCCCCATGGTCCTTCCGGTGCTGGCCGAGGCTTTCGCTTGTGGCTACTCGCCCCTATGCCAGACCCCGAAATGTATTTCCCGAAGGAGGTGAATGCGGCTGACCACCTAAGTAATCGGCCCATAGACCATCGGCTATGGAGCGGTATTCGTCAGTCGTCACAGGCGCCGCGCCCGCCGATGTTGTTGTTCGAGTTCGACGGAGCGTTGTTCCAGTTCGCAGACCGCGAACCGGAGTTCGCGGCATTGTTCCAGTTCCCGCCCAGGATCACGGCGTAACCCGCACTCACCTTTCTTGAGTCGCACCCTTCTTGGATGCGATCCAAGAGCCTAGAATCCTGCCGACCTCAGAGATCATCACTTCGGCTGCCTGATGCTGCCTGAGTGTGATGATGCGGCGGTCGGGGTGTGAGCAGAAGCGCAGCCAGAATCTCAGGTGCGCCAGTCCCGCATCTGCTTCATACAGGCGAGACACCTGTCCACTCTTTCCAGCCTTGATGAATAGGGCCGGTTGCGCGAGCAGGGCCTCGATGAGGAGCATCTTGGCGACGCCATGCTTGCGGGGGATGTTCTGTGCTATCGGGTAGAAGTAGTTGAGGAATACCTCGTACTTCTGCACGATGGCGAGTTGGTCCTTGGAACTCACTCCACGGGCTGTGTCTGCACGGCGGCAATCGCCGCATCGACAGCCTCATGCCCACCGGGCAGGGCGCGGATTGCGGACTCTAGTGCGTTCACGGCATCGCCGGAACTGAGCAACTCGGTGATCTTCTCCATGATGTTCCTTTCCGCTCGCTTACGCTCGCTCAGACAAGTAGCAGGTGGTCACAGGCGCCGCGCCCGCCGACGCTGACGTTCGAGTTCGACGGAGCGTTGTACCAGTCCCCAGACCGCGAACCGGAGTTCGCGGCATTGGCCCAGTTCCCGCCCAGGATCACGGCGTTCTCCTGCTGGTACACCTGACCACGCCCGCCATTCGTGTTTGCCCACGACGCCGCAGCCGTGCCGCCGCCATGCTCCTGACCCCAGACCTGCAAGACGCCGGTCGCTTGAATGACACCCCACTTCGAGGTGAACTTCTCATCGGTGTTGGAGGTGCCCGCATTCGTTGTCCCCAGGCCCGTCGTCACCGGGTCATTGCCGCGCGAGACATTCTCCGTTACGCCGTAGAAAGCAGTCGCCGCCTCCGCCACCG
>JBDKRC010000321.1:0-12647 GCA_039683575.1 Armatimonadia bacterium
GGTCTGCCGCGGGTTGAGACGCAGGTGGCTCAATACTACTCTGACCAAAATACTGGCAAGCGGCGCACTGGCAACACCCGCGACTTCATCGAGTGCATCAAGCTTGGCGAGGTGCTCCACGGCGACCAGGGCGTGGCCCATGCCCTGCTGTCCACCGATGTCCCGCCGCTGCTGGAGCCCCTCAATGCCGCTCTGCTGCTGACGGAGTATGCTTCGAACCCCTGCGGCGTGTATCCGTGGGATTACCGCCAGATTGACTACCTCATCGAGATGGGTGAGATTCTGGGGCGTCCGAGCCTCTGGACGTGGGGGGCGCTCTGCTTCGCTCACCCGCTGCGCCTTGACCGGGACGTGGTCAACCGCCTGGTGCGCATGTGCCGTGACGGCGCTGCAATCGGCATCACGGCCATGCCTGTGGCCGGGGTGTCCACGCCGGTAACGGTCGAAGGCTTCATCGCGGTCGCCGCCGCCGAAGTGGTCTCGGTGTGGATTGCCGGCCGCTGCCTGAACCCCGAGGCGCCGCTCGCGGGCTCCATGTGGGCCGGCACCGTGGACATGAAGACCGGCGGCGTCAGCTACTCGGCGTTTGACGCCATGTACTACGCCTTCAGCGTGATTGAGTTCCTGCGACGGTGGACGGGGATCAGCATCCCGCCGGGCTCGGGGGAGTACTGCGACGCCAAAGAGCCGGGGATGTTCGCGGCGCTTGAGAAGCACTACAAGGCCATGACCGTGGCGGCCTTCACCGGTCATCACCCGCCAACGGGGCAGGGGATGCTGGAGTGCGGCAAGACCCTGGCCCCAGTGCAGCTATTGCTGGAGCGCGATCTGACGGCGGCGCTGGGGCAATATGGACGCGAGATCAGCCCGACCTTGCCGCAGATGGGCCTGGAGAGCATTCTGGAGGTAGACCTCGGCCTGCACCAGAATCACTTGCAGACCATGCACACGCTGCAGCACTTCCGCCAGAGCCTCTGGCTACCGGAGTTGGCCGAGCGCGCCGGCTGGAGTGGCCCGCAGCAGGACGAGGTGGTCCTGCAACGGGCGCAACACAAGTTAGAAAACCTCTGGGCCACCTACCGCAAGCCGGAGCCCCGAGACGGGCAACTGGCGCAAATGCGCGCGGTCATGGAGCGGGCGGCGCGGGAGTTGGTCTAGGACCTATTGAGGGGCAGCTTCCCCGGTCACCCCGCCCCAGGCGTCCCATGACTGCAGGCGGAACTGGTACTTGCGGTCAGCCCGCAGGAAGTAGACTTGCACCTTGTGGTCGGTGACGAGGTGCGTGTCCAGCGCCGTTCGCTGCCCGAACTTGCCGTCGTCGCCGTAGAAGACCTGTGAGGTCGTCGGGCGATCTGTTTTCCACGTCACGAGTGCACTCGGCTGGGCGCCAGCGAAGCCCTGCTGCGCCGGCTCTACGGCGACACGCTGCTCTGAGATCTCCGGGTGGCCAGCCGGGGCAGTCTGGCCCGCTGGTGGCACCGGTAAGCCCGTGAGTGCGACCGGCTTGCCTCCGAGGCTGAGATCAATCTGGCTCGGCAGCGGGTACTCCACGACGCCCTTCTCCCCATTGAGGCGGATGTTGCAGTACGATATCGGGACGCGCGTCGCGCCAAAGGCGAGGTCGCGCGGGTTGCTCAGCATTGTGGCATCCTTCACAGACACCTGCGTCACCTTTCCTGCCCCGTCGCGCCGGATCAGCGCCAATTCCCCATCGAAGGCATAGTCGCCGTACTGGCGTTTGACAGCGCCATCATGTGAGATCAGGCACAGGTCGGTGAAGGTCTCGGTCGCTACCTCCGCCCGCAGGGCCGCCACGCGCTGCAGTTCCGCCTCCGGCACGCGGTAGGCCTCGAACTCCCGCAGCGCCAGTCGCCCGCCAGCCGGTCGCTCCACGGCAGCGCTGATCCGCATGGTGCGCACGGGTGAGAAGCTGGTCTGGCTGACCTGCCCCTGGCGCCAGGTTGTCTGCTGGCCGGGAGCCTCCACCCACTTGGTGCCGTCCCAGTACTCTATCGTCATCTTCTCCGGTGGGTACAGTATCTGGCTGCCGTTCCAGGTCCCGTGGTGCAGGACGACGTAGTTGAGCTCTACTTCGTCACCGAAGTCCACAGTGAAGCGTCCCTTGAGCAGCACGTTCGGGGTGTAGGGGCTGGAACTGACCGCGCCAGAGACGGTTTGGGCCGACGGATCGCCATCGGTCAGCAGCCCGCTGGTCGCCGCGATATCGCCCTGGTTGATCTCGGCGAGGCCCATGCGTTGTCGCGCCAGGTTCGGCCCAAGGACAGGCTGCAGCGTATCGGGATCATGTTTGGGTTTCGTGATCTTGCCCTCAATCTGCAGGCAAGCAGCCAGCGTCGGCGGAACGGGCTTGCCGTCCTGCGTGACCGGCAGCGACGTCACCTTGATATCTGCCTTCGCCCCTGCCGGCGTCGGGTATAGCACATCGTAGAAAGCCTGCGGCAGCGTACCCTCGCGCGTGTAGACCGCCACAGGGGCCTTCACGCGCTGGAAGCATCCGCCGGTCACCATCCAGCCCAGCATCGCCTCCCGCGTGTACTTGTCCTCGACCTTCATCGTGGTCTCCTGGGCCTGCGCAAAGGCCGCCTTCAGCCCCTCCGCATGCGCCGGCACGACCTGCACGTTCGCAGTGTCGGGGTTCTCCGAGACAGCAGCCAGGCTGGTCTCATCTATCCGGGCTTTCGCCGCATGCTGCTGCGTGGCCCCGGCGAAATGGAAGAACTGTTCGAGCTTGTGGCTACCCTCTCCCGTCACCAGGTCACACAGGATGTAGTAATCGGGCTTCACGAAGACCAGCTTGCGCCGGTGGGTAACCTTGAGGTGCTCATAGGCTCCCTGAGCCATGTCCGCGAGATCGAAAGCGCTTGTCGTCAGCCACTCGCGCGGCATCATCGGCGCCTTCTCAGCCCCCCGCAACTGGTCCTGCCCATCAACCTCGATGGTGTTGTGCAGGGCCGCGCGGTACCCCCAGCCCAGGAAGTAGTCACCAGCATCGGCCAGCAGGGGCTTGCCGTAGCCATAGAGGTCGAAGTGCAACCCGTCATTGTGGGCGTGGCCCATCGCCTGCGGCGTGACGTCAAAGTACAGATAGCGCGCGCTCTGCGGCTCCCAGCCGCTGCGAATTACGTAATAGCCCGAGGCGGGGAAGCCGGTTGAGCCGGGTAGAGAACCGCCCTCGGCGAGGGCGGCCTTCATCCGCTCATACGGGTCCTTGATCGCGTTGAGCTTCGCCTGCTGCTCCGGGGTCATCTGGCTGTGGATGTACGAGGTCAGAACACTGCCCATGAAGCCGCCGCTCCAGTCCGCCCGGCCATAGGTGTCCCCGACGTTCGGCATGCCGCCGTTAGGCATGGTTATCCACAGCATCATGCTCAGCAGCTTGCCGACCTGCGTCTTGGTCATCGCGGCCATTTCGCTGAAGCTCCCGCTGCCGGGGTTGGCCTGTAGGAACTCGAGGCATCGCAGCGCCCACGGCACCGAGACCGTCTGGTACGAGATCGATTGCGTATCCCACGCCCCATCGGGCGAGGTGCGGTTGATGAGCGCGAAACGCAGGTTCTCCTCCCCCGACTTCATCCACTTCACGCTCTCGGTGAACTCGGGGTACATGACTGCCAGCGGGATCAGACCGGGGTACGAAACGCCCTCATAGGTCTGCAACTCCCGCGCCGATGCGATGAACACTTTCCAGAAAGCTAGATGCATCTCCGGCGTGAGGGACGGAGACTGCCGCACCACCTCATAGGTCACAATCAGGTTACACAGCCGGTTGCGGACCTCCATCCCCGACTTCACCAGTTCCCCGTTGTTCATGTAGCCATACCCGCGCGGACACTGCTGCGACCAGGTCAAGACCGAGTGCCCGATCTCCTGTGCCAGCTTCTCGTCCTTGGTCTCCCTATACAGCCCCGAGAGCGCGTTCAGGTGGTTGAGTTGGTTGAGATACAAGATCCAGCTCAGGGCCGCGCTAGGGTTCTTCGTCCACTGAATCTCCGGCCCCATCTCGTACGTCTCCTGCTTCCCCGCATCGTTGTTGCTCAGCGTGAACTCGTGCTTCAGCCACTTCTCGGCCTGTTCCGGGGAGGTTTTGCTTTGCATGCAAGTCGAGTTGCCCTCGCCGATGCCGGGGGCCGTGGCGGGTGGGATGACGGGTTTGGTCCGGGTGGCGAAGTGCTGGATGAGAAGCTGCTGCGCGCGCGCCAGATCGCCGGCCTGCCGCGCCGCAGAGACGCCCTCAAGGCCGGGGTAGTCGGCTCTCACCAGCGCCAGTACCTCATTGAGCGTGATCTCCTGATCCACGGTCACGAGCGGGGTCTGCTGGCCGAAAGCGCTGCCAAAGGTCATGATCACCAACACCAATACTAGAACGAGTCTCATCATCCATCTCCGGGCAAGCTGATTCTCAGTGGCTTTGAGTAATGACGCCAATGCCACGGGGGGCAACTTCGGCTTCGATGGGGGCCAGGCCTCCCTGCATGGGCAGAGCTCATGAAGCACGAGACAGGTGTCTCAGGGGGTGGAGGAGAGGGTGGCGGCGATGCGGGAGGCAGCCCAGCGGCGGAGGTCGGCGTAGCCGGGGCGGTTGCTGAGGGTGTCGGCGAGTTCGAGCGCCGGGACCGTCTGGCCCTTGGCATAGAGGTCCTTGATGGCGCTAATGACTGCGCTCTCGGACAGTGGTTGCGTGGTGCACAGGCTCACCATGCGCGGGAGGACCAGCGATGGCGGCGCGCCACCGACCAGGGCGCCGGAGAAGTGCCAAAGGGCCTCTTCCGGGCGCGAGCCGATTACCGCCGCTTCGGCGGCGACACGGTGGGCCTCGGCGAGGGTGGCCGGGGCGTTCAGGCGCAGGACCTGCTCGCAGAAAAGAGTAGCGTCATTGGCAAGATTGCAGCCGATGAGGCATTGGGCGCGTTCGAGAAGCCCCGCAGGGGTTGCCTCTGGGAGCGGGAGACGGTCGAGCCAGACGAGGGCCTCGCGGGGGCGGTCGAGCTTGCGCAACAGGCGGGAAAGTCCGAGGGTGCAAGCGGCACGGCCGTTGGCTGCCCCCGGGGTAGCGGTTGAGGTGTTGAGTTGCCCCTGCAGGAAGGCCAACCCCTGCTCGGGCTGTTTGGCCGCGATATATAGATCCGCCAGCGCGGAGTAGTATTGCTCAGACTCGGCTGTGGACAGGGCGAGGGCAGTAACGGCTGCGGCGACGGCGGGAAGGTTGACAGCGCTTTCGCCCTTCACGATGAGGTCAGCACGTGCCGCCAGAAGCAGGCGATAGGGCTCCGCGCCGAGCGCCTGTGGGCCCGTCAGGCGCGCGAGAGCGTTGATCAGGTCGCTGTAACGCTGTTCCGCGAGGAGCACCTCACACAGGCCAGTACGCGCGGCCACCGTGTATTCGGAGCCTTTGGCGAGGCGCTCGTAGATGGTGACCGCGTCGCGCCAGTTGCCTGCGGCGATGAACTCGCGGGCGGCAGTCATCGCCCACAGGCTCTGCTGAGGGTTAGTGTCAGTAAGAGCGCCCAGCCTGCGGGCTACGAGTGGCTGGCCGCCTTCCCTGCGGTAGACACTGCAAAGGCCGTCCAGAAGGTCCTGACGCTCAGGAGTGGCGCGAAGGAGTTCGAGCAGGAGGCTTCCAGTCTGTGGCAGGCGATCCAACTGCGCGGCGACGTCTGTGAGGGTGTCGAGCGCGGCAGCGTCATAGTGGCCCTGCCGCAGGGCATTGACCAGGAGATCGTATGCGTCGTGGACGCGATTCTGCGCCAGGTGACAGCGTGCCAGACCGGTGAAGGCCGCCGCAGGTGGAGGAGTCTGCCCCACGAGCTTGCGGAATGCTGGTTCGGCGCGGTCAGGCTGACGGGCCTGCAGCAGGGCCTGTGCGGCGATAAGGCTGAGGTCAGGCTGACTGGCCGCGCCCTGCAGAGCGGATAGGGCAAGGCTGGTGGCGAGAGGGGCATCATCCAATTCCGCGGCAAGCATCGCGAGGCGGGCAGCAAGCGCGGGCTCTTTGCCTGCGTCAGGGGCGATCTCCTGCACCCGCCCCAGAGCCCACTGGCGCGCTCCGAGGCGCAGGGCCAGTTCGCTCTCATCAACCGTGTACTGCCCCTGGCCCGCGCGCTGCAGTTCGCGCCATTGAATGACGGCGGTGGCGGCGTCTCCGGCGGCGAGGGCTGCCTGGATAAGGCTTTCGCGCGGGGACGGCTCCTGTGGCTTAAGCGCGACAAGGCGCGTCAGGTAATCCAGTGCTGTGGCGGTCTGTCCAAGCTTGCTGGCGAGTCCCGCAGCGGAGACTAACAGGGTCTCAGTCGGCTGCTGAACAGCGAGGACTGACTGATACTCCTGCAGGGCGCCCGCCGGGTCCTCATCTGTCAGCAGAGGGGCGAGCGCGAGACGATACGCGGTATTGCGCGGGGCGAGCGTAATGGCCTGCCGGTACGCCGCGATGGCGGCGGGTTTGTTGCCGACGGCGAGGTAGCATTCGGCGACCTGTGCGCGCAGTGCCGGGTTGCGCGGGTCGGCCTGCTCCGCTGTCTGCAGGTACGGCAGCGCGCGATCAGGCTGTCCGGCCTGCATCTGCAGGGCGATGATCTGCTGCAGGTCAGCCCCGCTGGGCACCTGGAAGGTGGCGGCGCGCTCGTAGGCACGGGCGGCCTCCGCGTGCAGCTTCATCCCCTCATAGCACCGCCCGAGCAGGATCCAACCATCGGGGTTTTGAGGCGTGGTCTTCAGGGCCTTCTTCAGGATCAACTCGGCGTCGAGCGGCCGGTCCTGCTGCAGGGCATAGTCGGCGGCTTCGTTGACCAACTCGATCTTGTTGGGGCGTAGGATCAGGAGTTTGCGATACCAAAATGAGGCGCGCTCATAGTCGGTGGTGGAGGCATAGAGGCGAGCGAGGGCCGCGACGTACACGGCCTCTTTCGGCCGCACCAGATGAGCGCGGTGGAAGGCGGAAGCAGCAGGCTGGAGATTGCCGCTGCGCTGGTGAGCGAGGCCCAGGTGGTACAGGAGATTGGCATCTTTGGGGCTGGCAGCGGCCAATGGCGTGAGCAAGCGCACGGCCTCAGCGTACCGGCCCTGCTGCATGAGGTTTTGCGCGCGGCTGGTTGCAGAGGGCGCAGCCAGCGAGGCCGCGGCGAGAACAGCCGCGATGAGCCCGACTGCGCACCGGATGACCGGCCGGTTATTTCGACTTGTAGATCTCGTCAGGATCCACCTCGGGCTCGGAGATGGTCTCCCAGGCCCCGTCGCGCAGTTCATAGAAGAAGCAGCTCCGGCGGCCGGTGTGGCACGCCACACCAACCTGCTCGATCCCCAGCAGCAGGACGTCCTTGTCGCAGTCGGTGCGGATCCACTTGACCTTCTGCAGGTGCCCCGAGGACTCACCTTTGACCCAGAACTTCTGGCGCGAGCGGCTCCAGTAGGTGGCATTACCGGTCTCGACAGTCGCCTGGAAGGATTCAGCATTCATCCAGGCAACCATGAGCACCTCACCAGTCTCCGCGTCCTGAGCAATAGCGGGGATGAGGCCGTTGTCGTCGAATTTGAGGTCGTCTATGAAGGTCATTGGGCAATCCTCGGAGCTTTACAGGATGTACAGGATAAAGGCAGGATGTACAGGATAACGGAAGCGCGGAGTTACGAATTGAAGCAGCGCTTGTACTGGAGACGCGGAGTGCCGAAATTGACAAGCAGACCGGTCTTCAGCCCTGTAGCCTGCAGGTAATTAATGAGTTGCGCCTGATGCTCTGCGAGCAGGCTTGATACAGACTTCAGTTCTACAACAACCTCATCCTCAACCAGCATGTCGGCGACGAATTCGCCTACGATGGTACCACGGAACATGACCTTCAACGGCACCTGAGCCTGCGCTCTGAGATGCCGGGAGTTCAGGGCTATGAGCAGGGAATTCTGGTACACACTCTCAGCAAAGCCGTGGCCGAGCTCGTTGGCTACGTCAAAACAACAGCCCAGTATCCGCCCCGTCAGATCGTCAGAGGACAAAGGCTGGCGACTCACTCCCAGGAGCTTGGGTATTGGGATCTCCCCCAGTCAATTCTCGTGTCTGATCCTGCAAATCCTGCCTCTATCCTGTACATCCTGTCAAGCTGATCACGTCCGTACGACAATACCCCGCGCCGCCAGCTCCTTCTTTACGTCGGCTACCGTTACTTCCCCGAAGTGGAAGATGCTCGCCGCCAGTACTGCGTCGGCTTTGCCGAGCGTCAGCGCGTCGTACATGTGGTCAATGCTGCCTGCGCCGCCGCTGGCTATTACCGGGATGCTGGCCTTTTCGGAGATGCGGCGGAGAAGCTCGAGGTCGTAGCCACCCTTGGTGCCATCTGCATCCATGCTGGTGACCAGAAGCTCGCCTGCGCCGCGTTGTTGGGCTTCCTCGGCCCACTTGAGGGCATCAATCGTGGTCGGCTCGTGGCCGCCGTGGGTGTAGATGACCCAGTCGATGTCCTCGTCGGGGGCGCAGGGCAGGCAGCTATCGTCGCGGCCCTCTTTGGGTACGCGGCGGGCGTCTATGGCCACCACGATGCACTGGCTGCCGAAGCGCTCGGCGCCGCGGTTGATGAGGTCCGGGTCCTTGATGGCAGCGGTCATGATCGAGGTCTTGTCCGCGCCGGCCTTGAGGATCTCGCGGATGTCCTCAACAGTGCGGACGCCGCCGCCGACCGTGAAGGGGATGAAGACCTGTTCGGCCACGCGCCGGACGATGTCCAGCATGATATTCCGGGCGTCGAGTGAGGCCGTGATGTCCAGGAAGACCAGTTCATCGGCGCCCTGGCGGTCATAGTTGGCAGCCTGCTCGACGGGATCGCCGGCGTCCACGTGGTCAATGTACTTGACGCCCTTGACCACGCGGCCTTTGTTGACGTCGAGACAGGGAATGATGCGTTTAGCTAACATAATAAGCTCCAAAAATGCGCGTAGGCGGGTTCATCCCTGAACCCGCAGATGCAGTCGCGTAACGTGTGGGTGCGGGACGCACCTACCTACGCGGAGGCTGCGGCAATAGCTTCTCTCAGGTCCAGCGTCCCCTCATACAGCGCCTTGCCGGTGATCGCGGCGATGACGCCGAGCGGCTCCAGCGCCTTCAGCGCCACCACGTCCTCGAGCTTGCTGATGCCGCCGGAGGCGATGATTTCGCAGTCCACGGCCTCAGCCATGGTGCGGAGGCTCTCGATGTTGGGGCCGGTCATCATGCCATCAGTCGCGATGTCGGTGCAGATCAGGCGCTTGACGCCCAGATCCTGCATGGCTCGGGCGAGGTCGGTGGCGAGGATGTCGGAGGTCTCCGTCCACCCGGAAACGGCGACCTTGCCGTCGCGGGCATCAATGCCGATGATGATGCGGTCGCCGAACTCGGCCACCGCGGCCTCGACGGCCTCGCGGTGTCTTAGTGCGCTGGTGCCCATGATTGCCCAGTGGACGCCCAGGTCCAGCACCCGGCGGACATCAGCCACCGTGCGCAGACCGCCGCCAAGCTCAACGGGGATGTCAATGGTTCTGACGATGGCCTCGATGCTCAGGAGGTTGGCTGAGACGCCGCCCATGGCGCCATCAAGGTCAACTACGTGTAGGATTTCAGCGCCCTGGCTGGCCCAGTGGCGGGCCATATCAGCGGGAGTGTCCGAGTAGATTGTCTGTTCGTTCATGTCGCCCTGGCGAAGGCGGACACACTTGCCTGCGGCCAGGTCGATGGCGGGGATGATCAGCATTCAGTTACCAGTTTTCAGTTGTCAGTCCAAAACGATGAGGATAAGAGGTAGGAGCGCTCCCCCGAGCGCGATTTCTACTGCGCCTCTACCTGCTTGCGGAAGTTCTCAAGGACCTTGAGGCCGACGTTCTGGCTCTTCTCCGGGTGCCATTGGCTGGCGAAGAGGTTGCCCCGCCGCACTGCGGAGGTAAACTCATAGCCGTAGTCGGTGACGGTGGCTGTCAGGCTGTCGTCGGCGGGCTCGACGTAGTAGGAGTGGACGAAGTAGGTCCACGAACCGTCCTCGATGCCTTCGAGCAGCGGGCAGTCCTGCCGCTTGAAGATCTGATTCCAGCCAATCTGGGGGATCTTCAGGTCGTGCTTGAAGCGGACGACCTTGCCGGGCAGGATGCCGAGCCCCGGGAGCTTGCCCTCTTCGGAGGATTCGAAGAGTACCTGCAGCCCCAGGCAGATGCCGATGAAGGGCTTGTCGGCGGCGGTGACAGCCTTGATGGCCGGGATGCAGCCGCTCTGCTCGAGGTTGATCATGCAGTCGTCAAAGGCCCCGACGCCGGGCAGCACGACCCCGTCAGCGGCCTCGATAGCCGCCGGGTCGGACGTCATGTTCACTTCGCAGCCAACCTTGAGTAGCGCCTTTTCAACGCTGCCGAGGTTGCCCATTCCGTAGTCAATCAGTGCAATCATCGTAGGTCCTTGTGCGAATCGTCTCTTGTTCGACTGTAGGGCGGGGGCTCCGTACCCCGCCGGTCGTTGTCTACGACTATCCCGTCGCCACAAGCGGCGGGGTACGGAGCCCCCTGCGACGCAGACGTCGCCCCGCCCTACAGCAGAGGCTAAAGCGTCCCCTTCGTGGAGGGTACAGCGCCCTCCTGGCGCGGGTCGCGCTCGACGGCCATGCGCAGGGCGCGGCCGAAGGATTTGAAAGCCGATTCGGCGATGTGGTGGCTATTGAGCCCGGCCTGCTGCCATACGTGCAACGTCATCGCCGCGTTGGCTGAGACAGCGCGGAAGAACTCCAGCACCAGTTCGGTATCGAAGCTGCCGACCTTCTGGGTCGGGAACTTCAGCCCGTACTCCAGGTGCACCCGCCCGGAGAGGTCAAGCGCAACACAGGCCAGCGCCTCGTCCAGCGGGCACATGGCGTCGCCGAAGCGCGTGATGCCCTTCTTATCGCCGATGGCCTGGGCGAGTGCCTGACCGAAGACGATGCCGACATCCTCGACGAGGTGGTGGTCGTCAACGTGCAGGTCGCCCGTGGCCTGGATACGCAGGTCAATCAGGCCGTGGCGTGCGATGTGGCTGAGCATGTGGTCGAAGAAACCCACGCCCGTGTTGATCTCGAACTTGCCGGAGCCGTCGAGATCGAGCCAGAGTTCAATCTGGGTCTCTTTGGTTTCGCGTTTGATGGTGGCCTGGCGGCTCATGGGAGGCGCCTTTCGTTGGGACAGGTATTATCGTTCGCGTCATTGACCGCTTCAAGTGTGTCATTCTGAGCGAAGCGAAGAATCTCGGTCCGTGGCAAGGGGATTCTTCGTTTAGCTCAGAATGACAAGCCGTGGTAGCACCCTACGCGTCATGCAGGCGCTTGCGCACTGCCTCGGCGTGGGCGTAGAGGCCCTCGCCCTCGGCCAGCGTCATGACGTCCTTGCCAAGGCGCTGCAGGCCGCGCGGGTCGGCGTATACCAGGGATGACTTCTTGATGAAATCCTCTACCGAGAGCGGCGACGAGAAGCGTGCCGTGCCGTTGGTGGGCAGCACATGACTTGGCCCGGCCGCGTAGTCAGCCAGCGGCACCGTCGTCAGGTGCCCCAGGCAGACGCAGCCGGCGTTCTCGACCTCTCCGAGCAGGTCGAGCGGCTGGGTGACAGCCAGTTCGAGGTGTTCGGGCGCGATGTCGTTGCTGATCTCGACAGCCTGCTGTAGGTCCCGGACGATGGCAATCAGGCCATAGTCGCCGAGCGAACTGGAGGTTAGTTCCATGCGCGGCAGGGCGCTTAGTTGCCTATGCGCTTCTTCGCGGACGGCCTCGGCAAGCGCAGGCTCCGGCGTCAAGAGTATGACCAGGTTGTCCCCGGTGTGTTCCGCCTGGCTCAGCAGGTCCGCCGCCACCAGACGGGGATCGGAAGCCGCATCGGCGATGATCAAAGACTCGCTGGGGCCCGGAAGGGACTCGATCCCGACCGTGCCGAAAACGTGCTTTTTGGCCATGATGACATAGGGGTTGCCGGGGCCAACGATCTTGTCCACCGGCTCGATCGTGTCGGTACCGTAAGCCATCGCCGCGATTGCCTGGGCCCCGCCCATGCGATAGACCTCGTCCACGCCACACTCGGCGGCTGCCACGAGCATCGTTGGGTGCAGCGAACCATCCTGCGAAGGCGCGGTGGCCAACACGAGGCGATTCACTCCGGCCACGCGAGCCGGGACGGCGCTCATGGCCAGCGTGGAGGGCAGCGGGGCCTTGCCTGCCGGCACGTAGAGCCCGACGGCGTTTAGTGCAGTGACCTTTTGCCCCAACCACATGCCATCGAAGCTGTCGAACCACGATGAGGGCCGCAGACGCTCGTGGAAGGCGTAGATGTTCTCCTTCGCGCGGCGGAAGGCCCCGATCCACTCTGGGGTCACGCGCGCGTAGGCGGCTTCCATCTCTGCGTCACTGACGCGGAGCTTCTCTACTGTGAGCGTGGGGCAGTCGAACTGCCGCTCGTACTCGACCACAGCCCGGTCGCCGTCCTCGCGGACGCGGGCGACGATCTGCCGCGTCCGCTCCTCGACCTCCGGGGGGAGATCGGCCAGCGAGCGGTGCCGGAGACCCTCAAGCAGAGCCGAAGACTGGCGGCGGACATCAACAATTTGGATTTTGCCGTCGCTCATGGGAGCGCTCCTGGGTGTGGCGTCGTGCTGTAGGGCGGGGGGGCCC
>JBDKRC010000322.1:0-6204 GCA_039683575.1 Armatimonadia bacterium
CCGGTGACGCACTCACGCATCCAGTAGATCCAGTCGGCCGAGACGCCAGGGTTGCCGGTGGTGCCGTGGCAGGTGAAGTTGACCACGCAGCCGAGGAAGTCGCCATTGGGGCGCCAGGCGCCGAGGACGCCCACCTCGGGATCGACCGGACCAGCGGGCTTGACGATGTCGGGGTTGCCCTTGCCGGGATGCGTCATCTGCTTGCCGTCCTTCATCCAGAAACGGCGGTTGAAGGCGACGGTGGCTTCCTCGCCGCGGCCGATGGAGAGCAGGGCGTCTTCCTTCTTCCTGTCGGCCTCTATGACCGCGGTGGCAATCTGGCGGGCGACGTGGCGGCAGTAGTCGGGATTGGCCGAGGTGGCCTGGTTCTGGGCCAGGTCCTCGCAGAACTCGGGATCGAAGGCGTGGGCGTACTCGCCGCCCTGGGCGCCAACGATGGGGCCGGCGCAGTGGGTATGCGAGGCGCCGACCATGACGTTGCCGCCGGGCAGCCCGCACTTGTCTTCGATCATCTGGCGGGCCTGGGCGACGATGGACTTCTTCACCGACAGAGTGTCGAGGCCAACGAGGGCGACGCGGCGCTCGCCGTCGTCAATGACGATTGCTTTGGCGCAGCACGGGTCGTGGATGCTCTGGTTGAAGGCCTTGGAGAAGCCACCGGGACGTTCCATGCCGATGGCGGGGGTGATATCTGCGGAGGCGAAACCGACTCTCATGATGTGAGGCTCCTTGGGGATCTAGCGAATCAAGTCATATCTGTGGTAGGCAAGGCTCGCCCGGCTGGAAGCCGGGCTTTGGTGGTGTTACGCTCGCGGCAGGATGCCGCTCGTACGGCGAGGTTCGCCGTAGCGGTGTCGGTGCGGGACGCACCGACCTACGCGTTCTCTATTCACACGGGACGCGGCGACCTACGCGTTGTTCGTCAACTCGCGCTTGAGGACCTTGCCGGTGGGGTTGCGCGGGAGGTCGTCGCGGAACTCTACTACCTGCGGGACCTTGTAGCTGGGGAGGCGCAGGGAGCAGTGGCGCTTGATGTCGAGATCGCGCAAGGTGACGTCCGGCTGGCAGACTACGACGGCCTTGACCAGCTCGCCGAGGGCGGCGCGGACGCCCGTGGCCGGGATGCCGACTACCGCCACGTCGCGGACGCCATCGTGCTGCAGGATGACCTTCTCGACCTCGTGGGCGTAGACATTCTGCCCGGCGACGATGATCATTTCCTTCTTGCGGCCCTGGACGTAGAAGTACCCGTCTTCATCCACGCGGGCGAAGTCGCCGGTGTGGAACCACTCGCCGCGGATGGACTCCTCGAGCAGCCCGGGGCGGTTGTAGTAGCCCGGAATGACGTTCGAGCGATGCAGGCATAGCTCCCCCACCTCACCGACCGGGACGGGCTGGTCGGTGTCATTCACGATCTTCGCGTGGACCTCGGGGAGGAGCTTACCGATTGAGTCGGCACGGGTGCCGGCGTCCTTGGAGGGCAGGACGTGGGTTATCGAAGTAGTCTCGGTGAGGCCGAAGAAGTTGTGCAGCGAGACGCGCGGGAAACGCTCGCGGAGCAGGCGAATGGTGCGGGCGGGCATGGGGCTGCCGCTGTAGGCGATGAGGCGCAGGGAGGGCAGCTCGGCGGCGTTGAAGCCCGGCTCCTGGGTCATGAGATGGAACATCGTCGGCACCCCGATGAAGGTGGTGCAGGCGTGGCGGGATAGCAGGGCCAGGAGGTCGGAGGGGTTGGGACGCGGAGCGATGACGATGCCGCAGCCGAGGTAGGCACACGACCCGAGCAGGCTGTAGGAGGCGGTGGGCGCGAAGCAGGGGATGACGAGGAGGTGGAGGTCCTCGTGGCGGAGACTGTGGGCGAGGATGGCCTGGTGGTTGTTGAAGACCAAGTCGGAGTGGCGCATCATCGCGCCCTTGGGGACGCCGGTGGTGCCGGAGGTGTGGAGAATGACTGCGAGATCGTCCGGGGCGATTTCGTGCTCTACAGCGGTGTCGGCAGCATAATCCGTGCCAGTGGCGAACGGCGTGATGTCCCCCGTGGTCTGAACGCCGAGGATGTGCGGCAGAAGGCCTTCAGCCAGAAGCCCGGTGAGAATGGCTTCCTGCGTCTGAGCGTGGACGATGGCCACCTTCGGGTCGCAGTTGCGCAGGACGTATTGGAGTTCGTCGGCGCGGAGGCGGGTGTTGACGGGGGCGACGACGGCGCCGAGGCGGATCGTGGCCCAGTAGGCGAGCACGAACTCAAGGCAGTTCGGCAGGGCCAGCAGCACACGATCACCGGCGCGGACGCCGGAGGTATCGGCGAAGTATGCGGCGAGGCGGGCGACTAGCTCGTCGGCCTCGGCGTAGGTGAGCGCGCGGTCACCATCGATGACGGCGACGGAGCGGGGGTATTGGGCGACAGCGTTGTGCCAGAAGGCGGCAAGGTTGGGGAGGATCATGGAGGGGAAGTTGGGCGAGGGGGCGGCGGAATCCTGCTTGGGGGGCCGGGAGGGGGAATCGCGAGGGGGGCGGCGAGGGGCAGCCGGAACGGGGACAGACCCCAATTTCGCATGGCGGTTCTGTGGGGGGCGGAAGGAAAGGTTGCGAAATTGGGGTCAGTCCCCGTTCCTGAGGGGGCCGGAGGCTGGGCGTTCGGCCCCTCCTGGCTAGGGCGTGTAGCAGGGGCGGGCGCAGCCTGCGCCGCCGTTATTTGTGGGGTCGTCGCTGAAACGCCGGGCTGATCGGCACCAATCTGCGTCGCCCCAGAAGTAGCCGCCCCGTTGGACTCGCTCCTTGCCGGTATCAGGGCCTGTGGGGTCCACGGCTGGGGACTTCGCGTAGTAGTCCTCGGCGTACCAGTCTTCGCACCACTCCGAAAGATTGCCGCCCATGTCGCGCACGCCGCACCAGCTCACGTCGCCCGGGAACGTGCCAACTGGCAGGGTTATGCCATCGTCACCATTGTTGTCGTTGTTACAGCAGAGCGTCTCATCCCACTGGTTACCCCACGGGTACTTGCGGCCTTCCGGGCCCCTGGCGGCCCATTCCCACTGTGCCTCCGTCGGCATTGCCAGTCCGTAGAAGCGGCAGTAGGCCTTTACGTCATCCCAAGCCAGCCCCCACATCGGGTGGGTGTTAGCAGGCGCGAGAATCTTCACCTTGAGCAGTACGCCCGCCTCGCGGCAGTAGTCAAGCCACTGGGCGATAGTCACCTCGAACTTGCTCATCCAAAAGCCACGGCTGAGGCGCACGCCATGGACAGGGCGCTCGTCGGCCTTGCCATCGTTGGAGCCCATCATGAACTCCCCAGCGGGGACCCAGATCATCTGGCCGTCGTTGGGGCCGTAGATCTCCTCGCCGGGGCGGGTGCCGGGGCGGAGCCAGGGCTTGGCGTCCTGGGCGGCGGCGAAGGTTGAGGCGGCGAGGAGGAAGAGGAGGATTAGGGCGGCCCTGGACGTGGTCATACAGTAGTAATTGGATGGTGGTGGGAGGGAATCCTGCCTGGGGAAGAAGGGGAACCGTTGGGTGACGACGCGATGTGGTCAAAATGGGGACGGAGCCTTTGCGCGGCGGCCAGTTTGTGGGTACGGCGGAACAGGTTGGCGCGCAAAGGCTCCGTCCCCGATTTTGGGCGAAGGTTGGTCGGGAGATGACGGCGGGGGCCGGAGGCGCGGTGAGGCTGCGCATTCGGCCCCTCCATAGGCAGCGGACTGGGGTCGGTGATAACGGCGCGGCGGGGTACGAGCCCCCGCCCTACAGCCCGAGCGGTGCTTAGTCGGTGATGACGGCGCGGGCCGGCTGAAGCTCGGCCCTCCGAAGAAGAGAGAGCCAACCCTTTGCGGGGTTGGCTCTTTGAGATGGCGCAAACGGGAATGGGTTAGTCGAGGGGCAGGGTCAAGCGGCGGTGTTCGGCGCTGGACTTCAGGATCGCGAGGGCCAGTTCGATGTTGGCCTTGCCCTCTTCGCCCGGGATGGTCGGGGGCGTGTCGTTGGCGATGCACTCGATCCACTCGCGCAGTTCGCGGCGGCGGCCGTCTTCGGCGCCCTCAGCGATTTCGGAGCCGGGCTTGGTCCAGCCACCCTCGCCCGCGATGGGCTTGTAGGTGAACTCTTTGCCCCAGCAGAAGCGGGCCGCGCCGGCATCACCGGAGAGCTCGACCTCGGTGCGGCCGATCGGGTTGAACATGCCCTCGATGATGACGCAGATCGCGCCGCTCTCGAACTCGACGGTGCCGGTGGTCGCGCGTGACCAGAGCTTGTCGCCCTCGCCGAACGGGATGTCCCAGCCGCTTACCGCGACCGGCTTGCCGAAGACGCAGCGCATGAAGTCGAGTTCGTGGACGGAGACCTCGAAGAGGTTGTGGCCAACCTTGGCCGGATCGTCGCGCCAGGTGCCGCCCCAGTCGGGACGGGGTCCGGAGTAGCGGCAGATCAGGCCGTGGCGCATATTGCCAAGCTCGCCGGCGCGGATCAGCTCGAGGGCCTTGTTGAAGTCCGGCAGGTAGCGGAGAACCTGCCCGATCTGAAGCTTGACGCCAGCCTTGTTGCAGGCGTCGATCATGGCCTGGCAGTTCTCGAGGGTCAGCGACATCGGCTTTTCGCAGAAGACGTGCTTACCCGCCTGCGCAGCCTCGATGGTGTTGGGCGCGTGGAAGTCGTTGGGGGTCGCGATGACGACGGCGTCGAGGTCGGCGCCGGCGAGCATGTCGGTCAAGGATTCGTAGACGGGGACCTTGTACTCGTCGGCGAATTTGATGCGGCTCTCTTCAAAGCAATCTGCGCCGGCTACGAGTTTGGCGCCTTCGATGGTGACGAGCTGGCTGATGAGGCCTTTGCCCATGCCTCCGCAGCCATTAAGGCCTACGCGAATCTCTGACATTTGGGTCCTCCGGTGACGAGTTATTTGGTGCGGCGGGTTTGGCGAGACGAACGGCGGGTGACCCCGTTGGGGTCCGGGGACTTGGGTGGCACGTTACCCAGGGTTTCACCCTGGGCTATATTCGGTGACCCCGTTGGGGTCAAACGGCGAGACGGCGCGGCAACGGCGGGAGGCGGGCAGGATGCCCGCGTACCTACGGCGTAACGGCCAGAGGCGGGCAGGGAAGCCCGCGCACCACACGGCAACGGCGACGGCAACGGCGTCGGTTCGGGACGAACCGATCTACGCGGCCGGGCTAGTCCAGGCCCATGGCGCGGAGGTTGTTGTAGCTGATGGCGAGGCTGTCGAAGGGGTCGCCCTCGCAGACGTCCTGCTCAACGATGTACCACTCGATCTTGGCAACGTCGCAGGCGGCGAGAATGCCGGGCCAGTCGAGGTTGCCGCGACCGATCTCGCAGTAGTACTGCGTGCGGTCATTGGTGATGCGCATGTCCTTGAAGTGAATGACCGGGAGGCGGCCGGCGCACTTGTTGATCCAGGCGACAGGGCTGGCGCCACCGTGCTGGACCCAATAGGTGTCGAGCTCGAACTGGAAGTGCTTGTCGCCTTCGTTGAAGAGGATGTCCATGCCGCGCTCGTCGCCGAAGTGCTGGAACTCCTGGCTGTGGTTGTGGTAGACGAAGGTCATACCCGCGGCGGCCAGTTTGGCGCCTACCGCTGAAGCGTCTTTGGCGAACTCGTGATAGCCTTCGGCCGAGCCCTGGTACTTCTGGGACATGCCGCCTACTCCGGGGTACTTGCAGCCATAGATCTGGTGCTCTTCGATGACGGCGTCCGTCTCGTCGCGCATCTTGTCAAAGCTGATGTGGGTGGAGCAAATGCTCAGGCCGTTGTCGTCGCAGGCCTGGCGAAGCTCCTGCGGATCCATGGGCCCGAGAGCGGACAGTTGGACGGACGGGTAGCCGATTTTGGCGACGCGCTCGAGGGTGCGCTTGATGTCGTCGGGGGTCTTGGTGAATTCGCGGACGGTGTATAGCTGTGCGGCCAGTTTCGATGCCATGAGTGGCCTCCTGTGCAGATGAGGGTGGAGGTTCGCTTCGGGGAGGGCTGTTCCCTCTGTGAACAAGAAGGTATTTTGAGGGGGAACTGGGAACAGGGAACGGGGGAATAGCGTCGCGGGACGAGGGGTGGTCGGGGATAGCGACAGGGCCGGCTGAAGCTCAGCCCCTCCAGCGACCTTGGGAGCGGTCCACAGGCCCGCACTACGCATCACAAGAAGAGACTCTTATGCGCATATCTGAACTCATCCGAATCAAGCCGCCGGGCGAGCCGATTTCTCTGAC